>JANYBK010000044.1 GCA_025360805.1 Methanomicrobiales archaeon | reverse complement strand
GGTCGAGTATGCCCCACAGGGATCATTTTTTTGCTATTTCTCACTGGAGGGAGGGGATTCTTATTTGATCTGCTCCTGGTGTGACAGGGAAAACGCCTTAAATTATCGATGATTTTATTGGGGGGTCAGGAATGTCAATTACATTTATATTTCACGCAACTATTTCATGGTATGAACTACAAAGTCATCGCAATCCTTGTGGTGTGCATTGCAGTAGTTGCAACAACCGGCTGCATGGGTCTTGGAAGTTCAACCTCCCCGCAGGTGTCCTCTGCAAACGATAACAGTGTCCGCTACACGACAGAAGCTAAGATGGGTTATGCCAGCAGTCCTGCTGCGATGCCAGTGCCAACTCAGGCCCTTTCACAATCCGATTCAGGAACATCCATAATTGATACAAAGATCATAAAAACCGCATCCCTCACGCTTGAAGTAAAGGATATTCCGGGCGCTGTCGAAGCACTGAAAAGTATTGCTGCCCAGAAAGGCGGGTATCTCTCCTCAACCAATGTCCAGAAGGGTTACAATGACCGGCTCACAGGTTCTGTAATCATCCGCATACCGCAGGCAGAATTTGAAAATGCCCTTATCGGGGTAAAAGCCATAGGTACGGTCAAATCCATCTCAACGCAGGGACAGGACGTTACCGAAGAATATGTGGATATCCAGGCCCAGATAACCTCGTACCAGAACCAGCTCGCCCAGTACAATGCAATAATGAAGCAGAGCACGAAGATCGAAGACATCATCAAGGTGCAGGAACAGATCGACCGCGTCCAGACACAACTGAACCGGCTCGAAGGGCGGCTAAAATATCTAAACAGCCGGATCGATCTTTCGACAATCACCGTCAACCTGCAGGAACCTGAACCCGTTGGCGGCGAGAGCGGACACAACTTCGTCTCTACCATTAATGAAGGAATAGCAGGTTTCTTTGGTATGATCGATGCAATCATTATCATATTCTTAGCCCTGCTCCCGCTCATCATTCTCGGTGCACTCGGGTACGGCATTTACCGCTGGAAAAAAGGAAATAAACCCGCCGTTGCCACGGCAGAACTCACAGAAAAGAAATAATTTTTAATTTTTCTTCTGTTCCAGTAAGAAACGGATCTTTTTTAGCTCATCGAGCATCAGCAGGTTGGTGCTCATAGAACCGGTTGCTGACTGAGCTGGAGGGCTCGTACCAGTACCATCATTGTGGATACCGGAACCGGACTGCCGCACGAGGGTGCGAACCAGCTCACGAAGCTCCTCTGCATGTTCGATCGCTTCAATCCGTATCTCGGGTACTGCCTGCCCTGAATATCCGGCAGTCTGGATGGAGAGCGTGGATATATTGAGCCATCGCATCACAGGGCCCTGCTTGAGATCCAGGTTTGTGATCCGGTTATAAGGAACTATTCCAGTGGTGCGGAACCAGACACCGCGCTTCCACCGCATCTCATCTTCGTGGAGCTCATACCACATGCTATTGTAATACAGCTTCACCCAATATGCAAAGAGCCCGAACGCTACGATAATACATACCAAAAAAGCGACAGCAATCAGTGCATCGGGCATTGACATAAGAATGGGAAATACCGTGCACGCAAGAATAAAAATCGCGATGAGACTGAAATCAATAATAAACCAGTTGACCAGTGCCGGTGCAGGTTTGAACGGGGTACTCAGGGGAAAATGGATTTCTGGGGCCATGTGTTATCATTATGCGTGTTTTTTTTCTGAAGTGATAAAATGTATCGGAAAAAGTTACGATAATGACTGGTATTAGTAACCGGCAAAGTTGTTTTTACAGTCGTAACACTGGTAACAGATTGAGAAGTTGCCTTAACCGTAATGATATTTGTCACAGGTTCACAAGTAGAAGTCACCGTTTCCGGTTACTCCTTACGGATAATGTACCACACCGGTTGATGCATCAGTTGATAGCGTCAATTTACCAAACCGTTGTGGCTTTACCGGATGTCAAAAGACCGCTATCCCTAAAAGTTTCAGCAATGAATTCGTGTCGGGAAGTACTATCACGATTTTCAGCGTTCACCTGAAACAGGACCGGTCAAATTCCCGATCTCAAAAAATAAGTTTCCGTAATTTGTTATTGTCAGCTATACTGCGGACATACCACAGGTCCCTTTTTACAGGACCTTATGATTATTTGACAAATTCTACCGTGTCAGGGAGCGCTCCGTGCCTTGCGAGCGCTTCTTTGAACTGCTTTGAAGCAAGCATATGCTTTTTTATTTCAGACGAGATCGTAATGCCACACATCCGTGATTCAGGATCATCTGGTGTGCAGTCACAGAGTTCCCCACTCATGCCCTGGTCAAAGATGAACTTGATGATATGATTCTGGACAAATGTCAGTTCGGTCATCATCTGTTGACCGGGTGTCTTTGCGCATGCGAACGTTAAGCGGATCACATCTTCAAGTGGATGCGGGAAACTCTCAACTGAGAGTTTTATGAAACACTCCATTTCAAACTGTTCATTCTCTACTTTTTTTATTACAGAGTGTTCAATGCTCATCATGAGTACGCGTTCACCGGGGATCAGGTGTATATGATGATCCTTGTCAAGCATGGCAATGCTGGTTTTTGTCAAACAACTCACCGTATGTTGATCTTTTGGCTCTCCCAAATAAAGCGCTTGTGCTCGGGGAGTGGTCTCACTTAAGGTTCCGGCAGGATTTTAAACCCACCCGGACATGGAATATGAGTATGAAAATTCAAGTCATTGCGCTCATTCTTGTTGTGCAACTGGCCGTTATTTCTGCAGGTTGCATCTCTACAGCTCCGGCTTCTCCACCCCAGCAGACACTGGTGCCTGCAACTCTCATTACACCCGTGAGTACAATTGCAACCGTCTCACCGGGCAGTATGGCACTCCAGTTAGCGGATGTGCCTCCGGATTACCTGATCAAAGACCGCACGGTGATAGCGTATAGCGAAGTATCCCAGCTCGCTCACGATCTTGACTGGCAGCAGGGATACCAGACGACGTTCTACCGGATGAACCGTGAGAAAGATGATCTGACCGGAATCCGTCAGACGATCAATGTTTACCCATCAGAGAATATGAATAAAGTCTATGCCCTCGCAACGGAAGGGATCCTTTCTAACGTGAATGGTACCACACGGTATGAGATCCCTTTCCCCGCAATCGGTGACAAGAGTATGGCCTTCCGTGAAACCCGTGTGGGGGATCCCCTGAATCTCGCAGTGTACACGGTAATTTTCAAAAAGAAGAACGTGTTTGAAACAATTACCATGGGGGGCACAACAACTGATTATGAGATGTTAAAGGATATAGTGCGTAAGGCGGCTGACAAGATCCAGTAATTTTTCTACAGCCAGATACGCGAACCCCTGTTTTTTTTAAGCATATACATTCCAGACTCACTTTTTTTTTAAGTCCCGCATCCTATTCAGTTTAAACAAGGGTGATTCTCTGGTATTTTCCTGCCGTCAGTGCGGTACGTGCTGCATGTATCTGGGCGACTACATTGTGATCGAACAGCAGCTCGGGCCATTTACTTTTGCTGCGGAATCAGTCTCAACCGGCACACCGTTTGTCGCAGAGATCGATTTGGACAAGCAACATTTGTTTGTTAATCGCACTTTTCCGGACAAGCACCCGACGGCGTGCCGCTTTCTCCGGCCGGATGGGGATCTTCTCCGCTGTACTATTCACCGGGACAGCCCGGCCCAGTGCAAGTTCTACCGTTGCGTGGTGATGCAGGTTTATGACGGATCCGGCAGGCACCTGGGGCATGTGACCGGGACGCTGGCCCTGCATTCGGATAATCCTGAACTCCGGGCGGTCTGGGAAGAGATTGAACGGAAACGGCCAAAAGCTGATACAGATGCTGAGCCGTGGATTGCTGCTTTCTTAACAGCGAAAGGATACCGGGTGGAGTAGCCGGCTATTCAGGTAAACAAAAAAAGTATTATTTGCTCCTATGGGTTGTTGCGACACCGGTGGTAAACATCATCATATGATGGAAACCGGGATAATGCAGCGTCATGTAACCACGATATCGCCAATTCAGGAAATATGACCCAGCATTTAATTGGTTACCCGTCGAAATCCCGGTTATGAAGATGCGGTATTTGGTTCTGGCAATACTTCTGATTATCGTATGTATCCTCACTGCAGGATGCACCAGTCGCGAAGAATCGAAAGATTCCGGTCAGGCACCTCTGATTACTACCCCCACACCAAAAATACCGGCTATCGGGACCACACCAGGGGATCTGACAAAACTTGTAAACCGCGCAGTTGCATACGCCCGCGAGAACGGGAGGGAAAAAGCGATTGCCGCTTTCAATGATCCAAAGGGATCGTTTGTAAATGGTGATGTGTATGTTTTCTCAGAGGCTTATGACGGTACTGCACTTGCCGAACCGTTCCATCACGAGCTTGTGGGTACAAGCGTTAAGAACATGACCGACCGGTACGGTGTTCCTCTCTTTCAGAATGTTGTGGAGACGACACGGTATGGTATAGGGTTTATGAGCTACGATTACCCCAACCCGAAGAACAACAACCGTATAGAGCCGAAACTCTCGGTTGTGGCAGATGTTGACGGTACCTATTATGTCGGTGCCGGCACGTACGAAGGGTCCGGGATAGTTTACCCATCGGCTGCAATCGGCCCGGCTACCCGCGAGTATACCGTTGCCGATCTCACGGGCTTTGTGAAACAGGCGGTGACTTATGCCCGTGCTAATGGTAAGGAAAAGGCCATTGCGGCGTTCAATGACCATAAGGGCCAGTTTGCTGATGGGGAACTGGCAATAATGGCTGTAGATTTCAATGGTACGGTGATCGCAAGTTCCCTCTCTCCGGATACTGCAAAGAACCACATCAACCTGATCAATTACCATGACCCGGATGGAGTCCCAACCATCCGGGAGATGCGGGACCTTTCCTTGAAAGGCGGTGGGGTCTCGTATACGGTCGCAGCGGTGACAAAGGACCGTAAGACATTCTATGCTCCTAAAATAGATTATGCCGAACCTGTAGACAGTGAATACTGGATCTTTGCCGGAATCATCATCCCCGGGTATGAACAACTGCGGGCAGGAAACTTAACAGGTATTGTTGTGCGGAACCATACCCGGACCGATCTGTACGACCTTGTTGATAGTGCGGTAACATACGCAAAGGCAAATGGAAAAGAAAAGACACTTGCAGAGATCAACAACCCGTCCGGGAAGTTTGTTAACAAAAATCTCTTTGTCTGGGCAGAGACCTTTGACGGGACTATACTCGCCGACCCATTCCTGAAGGAGGGTATCGGGAAGAACCAGATGAACTACACTGATCCATACGGCGCAAAGACCACAGTTGTCGGCATCAATGCCATTCGCACAGGGACCGGGTTCTCCCACGCGATGTTTCCGGACACTGCAGTAAACCACACAGCGTCAGTCCCGAAACTGGTGTACATGAAACCGGTGGATGACACATGGTGGATAGGCAGCGGAGTCTATGGTGTGCAGGTTGTGTGAAGGTTCATATCATCTTTTTTCAGATGGGTTTACGGAATTCTTAAGGAGATACATCGACCTGATCTCCAACGATATTCATACAATTCCCTTATCTGACAGATTTTGCAACATAACCAAATGATTTTCCCTTCAAACAATAATAGTCACTCCATGAAACCGTATCATATACTTGGAATCCTTGTTATTGCAATTGCCCTGGTCTTTTGCGCGGGGTGTACCAACTCACAACCTGTAACCCCACAATCTGCACCGGTTACCCCCGTCCCTACGAGGACTGCAACCATCGCAACGCCAGTTCCCACGATCACACCCTACCCAAATGCCCTTGCTATGGACCAGCTGGCACCATTTGGAAAAACTGACCGGATCGGCACGGCAACCGTGTACAAGGTCAACCTCGTACCGGATTACACTTATTCAGACCCCACGTTCAACAGTCCCCATGTCCAGCCGCAGGCCGGCGATTCACTGGGTACCCAGAAGGGATACAACACCTTAAAACCAGCAGCAGGAAACGCATTCCTGTTTGTCTATGTCCGGCTCGCAAATACCGGGTCAAAGGGTCTCGTTGCCCCATCACCCGGGCAGTTCATCGTGAGTTATGATGGAAAGAGTTATTCGTACAGTTCCGTGCTTGACTCTACCGTCACGCTCTCAAATGTCCGTGTACCCCAGTATGATTATACGATCGGAAGAGGCGGCGTGTCCGGAAATATCAATCCGGGCGACAGTAATGCAGTAGACGGGTTCCTGATTTACGAAGTGCCGGCCAGTATCGATCTAACCAAGGCTGCTCTCGTTGTCCAGCTCGACCCGGAAAACCAGGCTGCCTGGGCCCTTGGATGAGTGGCAGGCGATCCCTTCCCTGACCTTTTTTCTTTTTTGCACATTTTTTAAGAGAGTCCCACACTCAGGTCCAGGAAAACATAACGGGGATCCCAATCAATTTCGGCTTTAGAGTTCCTGATCATTCTGACAACCATTTGTGGGACAGGATATACAAAGGCGATTAAACCAGACACTTGTCCGTGGGTCCGAAAAAAACAGCAGCGCATAAAAAGCAGGGCAATACATCACAAAGTCATGAACTCCCCGTTATGACAGAAGCAACCAGTTCGTCTTTCTACCCGTTTTAAAATAAGACCAACAAATTCAAAGACTCCCGCTAGAAGTCACAAGGTCAAAAAGAGATCTTATAGAGAGAAAATCTCACAAAAATCGTAGCAACGCCCAGGTCGGAATTCGAATCCGAGTCGATTGCGTGACAGGCAATCATGATAGGCCACTACACTACCTGGGCACATTCTAACAGTAAATCCCGCCTCCCAGATTCGAACCGGGGACATCGCGGTAGCCGCACAGTTACCTCAAACGGTAAACCAATCTACAGCCGCGCACTCTACCGAGCTGAGTTAAGGCGGGGCACTGCGCTATTAATGTAGGGATAGTTGAGTATTAAACATATCGCTATCTCCATCGATTTTTCGGCGAAATTTTGGGAAATACTTCCCGCATTTGGGGCTTCTTTAAATAATACACACCCCAATAAAAAAGTATGACAGCTCGCAAGGATTTTGCGGGGGATCGTCATCTTCTCCGATAGCTCGGCAAAGAAAGACGTGACCATATTCGACACTACGCTCCGGGATGGAGAACAGACCCCGGGAATTGCGTTCACTTTTGAACAAAAACTCCAGATCGCACGTCAGCTCTCTGACATCGGTGTTCACGCGATTGAAGCAGGATTTCCTGCATCGTCAAAGGCCGAAAAAGAGACAGTGGCCGCTATTAAAAAACTGGATCTCGAGTCTACCATCTGCGGACTCGCACGCTCGGTCAAAGCAGACGTTGATGCATGTCTTGACTGTGATGTCGACATGGTGCATGTGTTCATCCCGACATCCGATATCCAGCGGGAGAACACGATCAACAAGAGCCGGAAAGAAGTGCTCACCATAACCGCTGATATCATCGGCTATATCCGTGAGCATTCGGACAAGTGTATGTTCTCGGCTATGGATGCTACGCGGACTGACTGGGACTATCTTGTTGAAGTCTTCCGGACCGCTGCTGATGCCGGTGCAACCATCATCAATGTACCAGACACCGTTGGCGTCATCTCACCCTCTGGCATGAAGACACTCATCAGCCGGATACACCGGGATGTTGATTGTCCGATCGATGTACATTGTCACAACGATTTCGGTCTTGCTGTGGCAAACACAATTGCAGCAGTCGAGGCCGGCGCTTCGCAGGTACAGGTCACCGTAAACGGGCTTGGCGAGCGGGCAGGTAATGCCGATCTCGCCCAGACCACGATGATCATGGAAGCGATCTACCGGATCAACACCGGTATCAAAAAGGAACGGCTTGTTGAAACTTCGCGCCTTGTATCCCGGTTCAGTGGCATCACCATACCCCCAACCCAGCCGATTGTCGGTGAGAACGTCTTCTCGCACGAGAGCGGCATCCACTCGCACGGTGTGATAAAAAATTCAGCAACCTTCGAACCCGGCATTATGACCCCGGAGATGGTCGGACACAGGCGCAGACTGACGCTCGGAAAACATGTAGGCAGGCACGCAGTGCACCAGATGCTGTCTGAGGTTCATATCAGTCCCAACGACACCCAGATGGATGCCATTGTCGAGAAAGTCAAAGCAATCGCTAACAAGGGCAAGCGGGTGACCGATGCAGATCTCTACGAGATCGCGCAAACCGTGATGGAGATCGAACTCGACCATAAGATGCTCAGGTTAATGGATATCGCCATCATGACCGGCAATCACATGATCCCCACCGCAAGCGTAAAAGCGATGGTAAACGGCAAAGAGCATATCTTTTCTGCTGTGGGTAATGGCCCGGTTGATGCAGCTTTAAAGGCGATCTTCGGGATCGTACCAGCGCGGGTCCAGTTAAAAGAGTTCAACATCGAAGCGATTGCCGGAGGTTCAGACTCAATGTGTCACGTCACGATTGCTGTAGAAGACGAACAAGGGAAGATCTATGATGCAAGCGGAAGCGGAGACGATATTGTGCTCTCGTCCGTTGAGGCACTGGTCAATGCGATCAACTTAACCAGCCGGAAATAATCACTCACTCTTTTTTTGGAGATGCATACCGTATCTCTTTGAGCGTATTCATGGCATTTTCGTACCCGTACAAGTCTGCACGCACAGAGAGCCGGTCGATGATTTCATCCGTTGAAACAAGATAGCGTCTCCTGACCTGGCCGCCACGACAGGCAGTATCTAAAAAATTATCAATCCGATCACAGATCTTGACCAGTGTAGCTTCAGGAGGGGCGTCAAGGATCCTCCCGATGCTGTCGGATAGCCGGGCAGATTTTCCGGGAATCGTGTTCTTTTTTGTCAGGGCATCGACTATGACAGATATCTCCTGCTGTTCATCTTCAGGCAATGGGAGGACAGAAATAAAAGAATCCGTCAACGAGATCCATTCAGGAGTGCAGTCCTCATAGACATCGTGAAGCCAGGCAGAAATGATCGCCACATGCGAGCCGCCAAACATACTCACGTATCCCGCTACCCGGGCAGGATGGACAATGTAAGGCGTTCTCCGGTCCTTGCGGCATTGTCCTTTATGCGCACAGGAAGCATGGTCCGCCGCGGATTTGATAGAAAAAAAACGCTGGGTTGCGGGAACCGTATCCATACATGCTGTTTCGTGTCCTGATATAAAAAAACCTGCCGGAACCTGCACGTCATTTACAAAAAATATACTAAAAAAGGTAGTTGGTTATGCGGCTGCCGGTGCACCCTTGCCTTCGAGTGCTTCTTTGATCTGTGCCTGCAACTGCTCGAACTTGCCCTGCAGCATCTTTTCCTGTTTCTCTAAGGATTTGATGCGCAGTTCAAGGGACTCTATCTTCTCGGTAAGTTTTAAATTAACTACGTCTTTTTTCTTCTGCATCATGACAGTGCCAACACTCATGTACATGACTGCATCCTCAGCAGCGTCGCTGATCTCTTCCTCTGCACGCTTTGCCTCACGCACTGCCATTTCGTACTGGGCCTTCTGCTGGAGGATGGTCTGAAGCTGTTGCTGAATCTGCTGGAGCATGCCCAGCTGGTTCTGTACTTTGGGTGATATATTGTTCATGATTGTTCTCCCTCTATATTTCTGACAGTAAAGGTATTGAGGATTGCGCCGGGTAAAACGTAATTACCGACACGCTCACGGTAGTGTTGAACACCGTACAAAATAAAGAGTAGTATAGATAGCAAAGAGAGAACGGTTGTCAATATCCACAGGTAGAAGTGCAGTTAGTGCGTGGTGATCTGTTGCATCTCGTCTGCTACATTCACAAGACGCAATGACATATTGAGTGCTGCCCGGAGTGCTGCGGTATCTTCCGCTTCAATTTTGAGCAGGAGTGTGTTTTCTCCTTCCAGCCAGCAGCTCGTCTTTGAACGCGGGTTCACTTCATCGGAGAGTTCCGGTAACAGTGCCTTATGGATTAAAACGGCATGTTCTGTAAAAAACCGGAAGATCGCTTCATGGTGTGGCATACAAAGAATCCCACTGCTGAGTAAGATAAAAAACGAGATAAAGTATGTTGATTCAGGCAAAAGCCTGAATGCTCATTGGTTACCTGGCTTTCAGTTCTTTGATAGCTGCGCCACGTTCTTTAAAAAGAATACGGTGACCGCAGTATGGGCACCGCACGTTGACGTCGACTTCAACTTTCTGTTTGCACCGTGCACATTTGTAGGAACTTGCCATATATAATCCGTTTATTTAATCCTGTGTTCTTCAACAATTCTGTCGATTGCACGCTTGGCAATCTTCATTGCCGGTGTCTGTGGCACATACGTACCGCCAGCAAACTTAAACCCGCATTTGCGGCATTCCCAGATACCGGTTCCCCGGCGCTGGACAGATAACATGTCACATTTCGGACATGTATGAAGTGCACTTGAAACAGCTTCAATATCTGCTACTCGCTTGCGTACAAATCTACCGTACCGGCACCCAAAACGCCCGGCACTTCTTGTCACTTTTCCTTTTGCTTTATGTGTGGAGCTTGCCATAATGGATATTCCCCGATCTGTCTTGTTGTATTTGTCATCTGAATTAATATACCTGATTGAGGATTTTTACCTGACCCTCGCCTTTGGAGAGCTTATTGATGAGATCATAGAAATCTGTCTGGATTCCAGCAGGAATGCGCACTACACACACCCATGAACCATCCTTCTGCCATTCATCCTTTTCCATGGTGCACCCGGCTGCTATATCCCCATAGGCTTTTGCTGCAAAGTCGGCAGGAATCCGTATTGCAAGCCGCAGTTCTTCGAACCGTATCGGCAGGATAGGACGCAGTGCCTTTACCGTCTCTTTTACCTGTTCATCGAGATGCTTGAACGGATCAATGTTCACGCGCGCCTCTTCCATCGCCATCTCAATCCTGTGCGGGGGGTGCGGGTGTCCGGTCTGAGGATTGACAGCATTGCGCGCTATGAAGTTTACCACCTGGCGACGCTTCTCCTCAATCATGTGTTTACGCTGATCGGAGGTGAGATGAATCTCACCTTTCATTATGATACGGCGCGCGATCGTATCGAAGTCCGTGGTGTGGAAGACTTTTATGAGCGCCTCATCAGGAGCGCGGGTCGCCTTAGAGGTATTGCTGAACACGTTGAGGGCAGCAACTACATCCTCAATATCAATGGCTTGTCCCTGCTTTACGAGTGCAGCCTTATCAGGATCAACAAGAATCTCGAAACGCTCCCCGAAACTTTCGAGGCGCGCAACGGTAGATTTTTCGAGCGGTATCATATCAGGTCAGATCTGATCACTCTTTGAACTGTGCTACATACACGGCTACTTCTTCCCGGCTCATCTTCTTAAAGAGAGGAATCTCGCGCCCGGTGACACCGATCTCTACGGTATCCATATCGAACTTGCCTTCGGTTGCTGAGTGGAGTGCTTTTAAGCCCAGCAGGATCGCGTCCTTGATCTCGATTTCAGGATTGTATTCCTCCTCAAAGACTTTCATTGCGGCAGGACGACCGATACCAATTCCCGTTGCCTTGTACTCAAGCAGGGTGCCGGAGGGATCTGTCTCAAAAAGGCGACAGTCGCCATCACTCACACCAGCGATAAGCAGGGCAGTACCATACGGGCGGATGCCACCGTACTGGGTGAGCGTCTGCATGTGGTCGCAGAGCTTTTTAGAGAGCGCTTCGACTTCGATCGGTTCATCATATGAAACCCGGTTGATCTGGCATTCTACCCGTGCCCGGTCAACCAGTGCACGTGCATCCCCTACAAGACCGGAAGAGGCAACACCGATGTGATCATCAATCTTGAAAATTTTCTCAATCGATGATGCCTCAAGGAGCTTGGAGCTCACCCGTTTGTCAACAATCAGGACAACGCCGTCCTTTGCCTTGATTCCTACCGCGGTGGTTCCCCGCTTTACTGCTTCTCTGGCATACTCCACCTGGTAGAGCCTGCCATCGGGGGAAAAAACTGTGATCGCCCGATCATATCCTGTCTGATATTGTGGTTGCATTCAAATTCTCCAGATCATCTTTTGTTAAGAATAATCGGTTTGTATTTTTAAATCCCTTTTCAATCACATCAACCTTCTGACCGTTACATTGCACAATTATGAAGGTTTTTTTAACAAACGTGCATTCCGGTAGCACTGGTTCAATCCCCGCATCGATTACGGTATCTGTCTTTTCAGATTCGGGTTCCGGTGCAGGCTGAGTTTTTGCTTTTGGGGTTTTTTTCGGTCTGAATCGCGAGCGCAGGCTCTCAATGGTACCCGATGCTGCAATGATACGCAGGCATATACGAACATCCCGACACGCAGTTACAGTAGACAAAGCAATTGCAAGCTCCCGTTCAGTTCCCCGCCTGCACCGTATAACAACATGCCCGAATTCCAGCGCAACAACCGCAGGAGTGATGATTGCTGTGGTTGCATCCCCCCAGAGCGAAGTCGTTGCATCCGATATCGCGTAATACAGCTCTTTTTGCTCAAGCATTGTTCCGGCTGGTTCAATCCTTGCAAGGATGTACCGGCGCTTCTCGCGAAGGGTTGGCGGGCGGGTGCTCATGCGATCACCCTCACGCTCGGTACCGGGGGTGTGAGAACAAAATCTACTCCGGCAAGCGCACGTTCCACATCCATAATATCCATACCGATAAGACTACAGATCCCGGTGATGTCCCGAACATTTCGCATGTCAAGAAATGAGCGGGCATGCGTTGAGAGCGTGATCGGGAACTCAAAGCGCTGTTCCAGCACCATGATATCCATATACCGGTGAATCGCTCGTTGTCTTACGACACTCCTTCCCATCATGATGGGGGAGAGGTCAATATCCACCGCTACCCGGTTATCAGCGGCCATCTTTGCCGCCACATGATCGAATGCGAGTTTGTCCGCTGACTGGATACCACGCAGGATGTGTACACCTTTGAGTCCGATCACGGCACGGTTGAAATTGTTATTTGCCGCATTGACCGAGATTACCCTTCCGGAATCTTTCGAGCGTTTCACAGCAGAGATGACATCCTTTATTGGGACATCCCGTATCATCAGGCCGGATCGCACCTCAACTCCCCCATACGTGCCCGAAGGGGTGTCAGCAGCTACAATGCTGTCGAATCCAAGCGCAGCAGCTTCGAGCGCGAGCCTGCGGACCGATGCATCTCCGAGAGGATACGGATATACAGCGGCATCGGTGATCTTCATGAAGATACCATTGCGTAAAAAAAGGATAAGATTATTTGCCCTGGTTCGCGTGGGAACGGATACTCGGGCGGGTCTTTTCGGTTCCGGTACCCTTCTCCCTCATACCGCGACCCTTGCGACCTGCTGAGGTCTTTCCGCGCTCTGCACGACCGCGGTGGGTGGCGTTTGCCATCCATGCAAGGTTCTTGTCGGCACGGATTGAGGGGTGATGTCCGTCAACCATGATGACTTCGTAGT
The DNA here is from genome assembly GCA_025360805.1 of Methanomicrobiales archaeon. Classification (GTDB taxonomy): domain Archaea; phylum Halobacteriota; class Methanomicrobia; order Methanomicrobiales; family Methanospirillaceae; genus Methanoregula. The sequence continues at coordinate 7,958 of JANYBK010000044.1, read as the reverse complement.
ATTTGAGCTTCCCGTCCTGTCCAACCCAGTAGGAGTTGAGCACTTCCATGTTGGGGAATTTTTTGGACGCGCGCTCTTCTGCAATACGCTGGATGCTCTTTCCCATTGTCTTGCTGTTCTTGCCCATCGCAGCAGTGCGGCGTGCACGGACATATCTTGATACCCTGCGGCCACCGCGGCGGACCTGAACACGGCAGACGGCAATTCCCTGCTTGGCCTTGTAGCCAAGAGTGCGTGCGCGGTCGATACGGGTTGGGCGCTCGACGCGGACAACACTGCCTTCACGGCGCCATTCCTGCATGCGGTTCCAGAGGAGTTCTTTAACTCCACTCTTTGCGGGTACTTTCCATGCCTCCCTTACGAAGGCGTACATCGATTTTACCATGGTAATCACCTTAAGGTTCGGCTCATTGCTGAGCTACATTCCTTTTCATCGGGACGGATCCCGTATGCCTTTATAGATAGGGTGGATGGATATTAAAGAACTGCGGCAATTGGCTTATCGCCCGGATGGTACCCAAATCCCCCTCTTCAAACCAAGAGAAAACCCTCCCCCCATGGGTTGCCCGGTCACGGAAACATCTTCATTTGTAGCAGCAATCCAGAGGGATATAATGGAACCCTGACCCGGTTACTTCCCAAACCGTTTGTATCGCTTATGCGCTTCCTCGATCGTCATCACTTCGAGAATGTTGACAATGCCCCCGGGAAGAACATCGAAAAATGCTGTATAGGTATGGGCGATATGCATCCGGCAGTGACCATTCTGCAGCAATTCCACATGCAGTGCAGTATACGGATCTTCAAGTTTCAGCAAATGCTGCTTGACAATCCTGCGATCCTTCTCATGCAGACCATTAACGTACTGCAGCGCCCGCTTGTCGATGTTTACTGTCATGGCGCATCTCTTTTTTCAGGTTTGCGTATTCGGGATCGCTGTCAAGCGGAACGAATTCTCCTTCCTCGGCAATCTTGTCCAGGTGTGCAATGAAGTCATGATGCTTCCGGTCCTGCAACACCCGGCCAATCACATCCCCGTATCGTTCCCCCGGCTCCCTGATTGACATCAGGGCTTGTTTGGTATCCGTCGAAACGAGTACTTTCTCGGTAAGAGGAGTGGTGTTCTTTACCATAGCCATATTCTCCTTTTTAGTCTAAATGTACCTTTTGTCCTTTTTAAATTAAACCTGTGCTTAACAGATGATTCGTTAAACACCATCCATTCGCACAAATTTTAGGGCAATGAGCTATTTTCCCTTCTTCTTCTCAATCACCCGTATACCCTCAATCCGGGTGACCGGGTATTGCCCATTCTCATCCTTCTCAGCAGACTTCACCATGTCCCAGATGGTGAGAAGGGCAACAGACACTCCGGTCAACGCTTCCATCTCGACTCCGGTCTTTCCGGCTGACTTCACCCGCACACTTGCCTCAATGAACCCTTCCCCGTCCGAGAAATCCACACTAATCGCACTGATAGGAATGGAATGGCACATCGGGATCAGGTTGGGTGTGTTCTTTACCGAGAGCGTTGCGGCAACCCGGGCAGTTGCAAGCACATTGCCTTTCACAACGGTCCCCTCTCGTATTGAGGTGAGTGTGGTTGGCCGCAGGTAAATTTTCCCGGCAGCCACTGCTTCGCGCATAACATCTCCCTTGCCGCTGATATCTACCATCTGTGCCTTATCATCCTGAATATGGGTAAACTCGACCATGAACTCACTCTGCCTGCATTTTATTTCTGAATAATTCTTCCGGAATTTTGTCGACGAGATCCGATGCCAGCATACCGCCACCGCGTTCTGCTGCAACCCGTTCTCCGGCCCTGCCATTCACGTACGCGGCAATACAGGCGGCATCGAACGCGGGCAGATGGCAGAGCAGAGCGCCGGCAATTCCAGCAAGCACATCCCCGGTGCCACCGACAGTCATCGCCGGATTACCGGTCCTGTTGAACCGTACCCGCGTACCATCAGTGATCACATCAATATGACCCTTGAGCAAGACAGTCCCGCTAATGCCGGCACTCCGGGCAATATTGGCACGCCCGATCGTATCGACGGGCAGGGTCTTTCCGGTAATCCGGGCAAATTCACCAGCATGCGGGGTATAGATCGTCTCTTCCTGCGCAGCCGGCAGGGGGAGGCTGAGGGCCTCGGCATCAAAGACTGCACGTTTGCAGTGCGGGGCAATGGCAGTTACAACCGCATGGCTCTCCGTCCCGAGCCCGTTGCCGCAGACAACGACATCTGCCCGCTCTGCAAGGAAGATCAAGCGTTCGATATGTTCCGCACCTATTATCTTTCCTTCAAGACGCTCATAAATCAGATCCGGCACCGGTTCAAAGACCGGCGATGCAATCCGGACAATATCAGCACCCGCCCGTAATGCTCCAAGCCCGGCTAGGTAGGGAGCTCCCTGGTAAGGTCCGCCACCGATGACCAGCACTTCACCGCCGATCCCTTTGTGCGCCTTACTCTGGCGTGGCTGAATAAGGGTGAGATCGCCGGGTCCGACACAGCACTCAGCTTCGATTGGGATGCCAATATCTACCACCGTTGAACCTTCACACTTTGCCCGGTGGAAGGCACAGATCCGGTCCGCCCGCAAGCCGGGAGTAGGCACATCAGCTGCGATAATCTTTGCCCGCGATGCATTTGCCATCTTCACGCAGGACTTTAACGGCTCTGTCAATTCGCCCGATGCACCGATTCCCAGCATAGCGTCAATGATCAGATCCGCTTTTTCAAACAGTGGTTGCAACACCTCAAGATCATCGCGGCAGGTGAACGGGTAGAGTCCGACACGGCAGTGTTTCAGCGCGCTGAGCTGGTGTTTGCAGCCTGCGCTTTTTTTTCCGTTATCGAGATAACACACATCGGTATCCACACCGCGCTGGAGGTGCCGGGCGGCAACCATCCCGTCCCCGCCATTATTACCCCTGCCACAGATGACGAGCACCCGAGAGGGCGAGGCTGCATGAGCCATGTCTGCGAGCGCCCTTCCGGCGCTCTCCATCAGCTGGAGCTCTGTCACACCGAGCGCAATGGCATTTTTGTCCACCGCTCGCATCCGGGCAGGACTGATGAACCCCGCCTCAATACACCCATCAATTATAAACGGCAACATTTCCCGTACAATTCATCTGTAGGAACCTCACTAAATACTATGCAATGGGTTTTAGCGATGATGTGAAAGCAGCCGCAGAACAGATCTCGGATGCCCCCGAAATTACCATCATCTCGCACATCGACGCTGACGGTATCTCATGCGAAGCAATACTTTCGCAGGCAATTTCGCGACAGGGAATCCGTGTAAAATCGGTTTTTGTCCGGCAACTCGAACCACTGACCATGCCACAGGTGCCGTCAGATAATTCACTCAAGGTTTTTGCTGATCTCGGTGCGGGCCAGCAGAACCTGTTTCTGGAACGCGGTTTTTCAGAAAAAGAAGTGCTTATCGTTGATCACCACGTAAGCCAGGAGTGCGAGCGGCAATACACGCAGGTGAACTGCCTGCCTTACGGCTTTGAACGGATGAGCGCGGCCGGAGTTTCGTACCTGATCGCAAAGCAGATGGACTCAGCAAATACCGATCTGGCCAAACTCGCAATTGTTGGCAACGTGGGCGATATGATGGCCCGGGAGAAGTGCGGGCTTGTAGGCCCTGCGCGCGATATTATCGTAGAAGATGGTGTGAGTCACGGCAATGTAGAGGTGCGCAAACGGGATCTCAACTGCTACGGCACCGCTACGCGCCCGGTGCACCTCTCACTTACCTACAACGATGATCCGTTCGTACGTGGCATCAGCAACAATCCGGAAGGCGCCCGCCAGTTCTTAAAGAAACTAGGCATCCGGCAGCAGACGGAAAACGGGCGCTGGTATGTCTGGGAAGAGATATCGCAGGAAGAAAAGCGTATCATCATCTCCGCACTAGCCGAGCAGCTGATCGCAAACGGTGATACGGTGGACCGGCTCTTTGCCGAGACCTATGGCTTTCCGGATGAAACCCCCCGCACACCGCTCCGTAATGCGCAGGAGTATGCAACTGTGCTCAATGCCTGTGGGCGCTGGGCAAAACCGCAGATTGGGAGTGCAATCCTTCGCGGTGATCGCGGCACTGCGTACCGTGACGCCGAACACATGTTGAAAAATCACCGTGCGATCATCAGAAACCTGCTTGAGTTCATCATAGACACTGGCGTTAAAGAACTCGAAAATCTCCAGTATCTCCATGTGGGCGCGAGATACCCGGATACCATTGTAGGGATCGGGGCAGGTATGGCTCTTTCGAAACTCAATGCCAAAAAACCTATCCTGATCATGTGCGAGGTTCCTGAAGATCCCAATCTCACCAAAGTATCCATGAGAACCAATGAACGCGTGGTGGAACAGGGTATCGATCTCCAGCAGGCGCTCAACTGCGCTTCCGCAGAGTATGGCGGCGGGGGCGGGGGACACAAGATCGCGGCGGGCGCGTATATCCCGAAAACAGCAGAAGAGGAGTTTGTGATTCGTGTCAACAGAATACTCGGAGAACAGTTCGCTGCGGCGGGTTCAGGCAATCGCTGATCACCAGTTCGGCGGGCTGGCAGGGACAGGGCTCTTTCCCGAAGGCTGTGCGTTCATCTACTCGACAACCGGGCGTATCCGGCAGATTGGGTTTGAAGGTGTGCGCCTTGCAACCGTCCGGGCTTCGGATGGCCGGCTGACGCTGGGTATTGAGGGGGCAAAACGCCTGCAGGCGCACCTGCCTGCTCCCGCATACAGGGTCGTCATCAGGGATGATGTCGCAGAGTTCGTGGCAAAGGGAAAGAATGCATTTGCAAAACATGTGATCGCAGCTGATCCGGAAATCCGCGCGGGCGATGATGTGATGGTCGTTGCAAGCGACGATCGCCTGATTGCCTGTGGCGCGGCAGTTGTTTCAGGCATGGAGATGCTTGCATTTAATTATGGAGTAGCTGTAAGAGTACGGCAGGGTAGTGAGAAAGATGCTTCCGGGAAATATCAATCCACGCCAGATGAAGGCGATGATGAAGAAGCTCGGCATGAATGTCGAGCCGATTGAAGATGTACAGAGTATCGTCATAAAGACACCTCAGGGCAACTATGTCTTTGACTCTGCAGAGGTTCAGGCAATGACCATGCAGGGCACCACCACGTACCAGATCACCGGGGATATCCGGTTTGAACCGGCAGCGGCCGAGATCTTAAAAGAGGATATCACGATGGTAGCGGCACAGGCAAAAGTTTCTGAAGAGAAGGCAAAAGAAGCTCTCGTTGCGACAAAAGGCGATATCGCAGAAGCGATTATGCGCCTCACCAGCTCATGATCGAACCGGGCGATCGCGTATTGCTTGTCGGTGAAGGCAGGGAGTTTTTTGTCAAGGCCGGTCCGGGCTCGCTCGGTACTGATAAGGGACAAATTGATCTCAGCCAGTTAGTGGGAACTTCAGGAGGCGACATCCTCACGACGCACAACGGTGCGCAGTTCACCATCCGTATTCCCCGCCCAACGGATTTTTTCACGTATGGAAAGCGGTCCGGCGCCCCTATGCTCCCAAAGGACATCGGGCTTGTTATTGCCTATACCGGTATGAACCACAACGACGATGTGCTAGATGCCGGAACCGGCAGCGGGATTGCCGCGATATACTTTGGCGGCGTTGCAAAGACCGTAAAGACCTACGAGGTTCGCCCGGAGTTTTCCACGCTCGCAATGAAGAACATCACTGAGTCAAAACTCACCAATGTGGAAACGGTTGCCGCAGATTTCCTCGCAGCGGAAGGTAGCTATGATGTGGTTCACCTCGATCTCCAAATCCAGCCCGAGCATGTGAGACACGCGTATTCCCTGCTGCGATCCGGCGGTTATCTCGCATGTTACACGCCGTTTTTGGAGCAGATGGCAATCGTTGTCGATGAAGCCACCCCGCTGTTTCGCGAGGTGCACACCCATGAACTGATCGAGCGGGAGATGACCCGGTCGAAGAGAGGGACACGGCCTTCTACGTCAGTAAGTCATTCGGGGTATGTCACGATTGCAAGGAAATAGAAGATTTATCTATTTTTAAAGAAACTCAAAGTAAAAGTCAGTAAACTTTGTCTTTTTGCATTAACGTCAGAAGAAATGCAATTCATAGTAGTTTTTTATTAATATATTGGTACCTGCTCATATTTTTTATAAATCAGGCAGCGATTGGTAAAATACCCTCAAATTGAAACTTTGCGTAGACTAACGGTTCTGCGACAAAATACGCAAAAATAATATTATGCTAAAAATAAAAACAGAACCGATTATACTATGATCATTCCAACGTCCCGGCCGCGAACCGTTCCACCCGCTCATTCCCATCCGTGATCTCACACGCCGTCTCCGATTCCCCGACAAGGCTGAGGTACCGGGCTTGTGCATGGACGACATTGCAGATGTAATCCACCGGGGTATCGAGCGTCCCATTCTCCATCCACGACTTCGCCCAGGCACTGCTCGCAGAGCCCCTTGAGAAAACAGACCGCACAAAGCCGGTGTGATACGCCGGTTATTGTCATCTCGTGTATTAATAATAAAGGCTCTTCTCCTGATTTAGGATTAACAAGTCCTAAAAAATGCCCCCCCCCTCAATGAGTGTTATAACCCCAGAGTTTCCACACTCCGGCTGTTCGCTGGAAGAGAATTTTCTGGTAATTTGTAGCGCAAAAGTCGACAGACCTTTTGCGCGTATGGAATCCTAATTGGGGTTGCCCTAGCGGCGGGGACGGAGTCCCCGAGAGCGGTTAGACGGTGATATTAACCGGTCCACTATGTCATCCAGGAAATAATACCGTTAAATGCCGCCACACCTTTGGAATATTTTCAGTTTGAATTACTCAATATCCCGAAATCCAAATGCAGCTCGTTTAATGACGTTAATTTTGTTATTGAATCCTTCAGAACCAGCATTTGTAAGTCTGTGTTTGAAATAATTGAGAACGCCGTAAAGGTAACTTTGTATCATTAAAGCAGCTGGAAGAAATTCCTTGATACCCGAATCATCAACGTTTTTGAACCATTGTTCCAATCTTATCATTTCCCTATTCTCATCCACATCATCGAAGATATCAGCGATTTCCTCTTTCAGGATATATGCTGTGTACAACTGTTTATTCGATTCCAAATGTTGTTCCAGACATTCAATATCCTCTTCTTCGATAAGGTTTTTTCTTCGGTGAAGAATTAGGAATCGTTTATGCTTCATCTCTTTTCTTGTAAATTCATCCGATTGTGCAAAGACACTTTTTCGGACTTTGTCTAGTGCTTCATTCACTTTTTTGATTATGTGAAATTTGTCAAATACAATATCTGCCGGGGTATTCTTTTTGACGCTTGCAATATACGGATCCCACATATCCATGCAGCAGACCTCAATGCACTTGGACTTTTCGGGACCAAGTTCCTTAAAAAACTCATCTAAAGTTTCAGTTTTCCGTTTAAATCCTATCCAAATGACTCTCCTTGCTGTAATATCCCGGACTATTGTCAGATAGTGATGACCTTTCATATATGCAATTTCATCCACGCCGATCATTGTTGGGTTTAATGTCTTTAAGTCAATCATTTTGTCCCGGATTGACTTCATATCGATTTCTTTTACGGTTTTCCAATCGAGGCTCCAAAGTGCCGATGCATCCGATATTGTCATCCTGAATGTACAAAATGCAACAGCGTTTTCAAGACATTTTGTACAACGCGAATAGGGACGGATAAAATCCAGATATTCAATTCCCCTATACCCGCAGGAACAACGGATTTTCTTCTCTTCAAATTCGATATGGCATTGTTTTTGGCGAAGGTTGAGATCTCGAACGATGCGAGTATAACTTTCTTCTATATGACCGTGGACTGATCCACACTGGGGACACTTTGGGGGGCCTGTTTTTCCCAGGATTACTAATACCTGATTTTCAGTGTCT
>JANYBK010000023.1 GCA_025360805.1 Methanomicrobiales archaeon | reverse complement strand
GAACAGGCGAAACTCCGCGCTGAAGAACTCGGAGTTGCCGATAGAGTCGGGTTCATCCACGGCGACGCTGCCGGCTACGTTACCGACGAAAAGGTCGGTGTGGCAGCATGTCTCGGTGCCACGTGGATCGGTGGGGGTGTCGCCGGCACCATCGGGCTTCTGGCAAAGAGTCTCCGCCCCGGAGGAATCATCCTCATCGGCGAGCCCTACTGGGTGCGGTTACCCCCGACAGAAGACATTGCCAGGGGATGCGATGCCAATTCGGTCTCCGATTTTCTCATGCTCCCGGAACTTCTCGCGTCTTTTAGCGACCTCGACTACGATGTTGTGGAAATGGTTCTGGCTGACCAAAAAGGCTGGGACAGGTACGAAGCGGCCAAGTGGCTCACCATGCGCCGATGGCTCGAAGCGAATCCCGACGACGACTTCGCAAAAGAGGTAAGAGCCAAACTGACTTTGGAACCAAAACGCTACGCCGCGTACACGCGTGAATATCTTGGATGGGGGGTGTTCGCGCTGATGGCGCGGTGATGTGAGGCAGCGGGGATATTTTAGCGGATTGTCAACGGCTGGGGCGGCTGAGCTACATTCGGCGGCTCGTCAACGTGTGAGTTCATGGTTAATTACAGAAACACCCCTGCAACAACCCGGGACCGTTGAGACTGTGGGGGGATATATAAAACTCTAATCAGGTACAGCCCCTAAAATGAATACGCGCTTTTGACTCGTCTTATATACTCTTTTTTTCCGAATTGAAGGAAAATGTGCTTAAATCTTATTCGTTTTTTAACCTACGTTTTGTGGTAATACATCAGTACCGGCCGCTTATCTGTGTCTTCGGTTCCGGCACTTGACGACGGGTTCGGTACTGGATCCGGTTCCGGGTCCGCCCCACCACAATGCGTGCAGTAAACATCGGATTATGGAAACCTTGCGCCAATCCGGCATACTTCATTCCGTCTCAATTCGCCCCATTCTATGTCTTCTGCTCAAGAATGGTCATCCGTGGATAAAACCCGAATTTTTCATAAAATTTCCAGGCCTCTTCATTCCCATCCCCCACTGAAACCCGTTTCCGTGTGGCACTACAATCATCCATCCAATTCAGTACCCGTAGCATCAGTGCACTACCGATACCCTGACTCCGATACCCGTTCTCCAGAAAAATCGACTCAATCTCCCCATTTTTGTCTTCGGACAGAGAACTTACACAATATCCCACGAACCGGCCGGCTTCCGGGTCCCACACGAGATCAAGCCGCAGGGACCCTGTTCTGGCAACACGCTCAAAGTATTTTTTCCGGTCATCAAATGTCATCTGTTCGTAATGGCTGCGGAACATCCCTGCTATCGCGTGATGATGCTCGTTGAGCTGAAGCCAGAGTGGCCAGATCAGTTCGAGATCCCGTACATCTGTTATCCGATATTCTATCCGGATCATTGGTAATATCGTTTGAGCACAGATCCCAAAAAATGGATTGGTTATCATGGTTGGACCTTTCGTGTGTTCCCTGGATTTGGAGAGATCGCCAGACTGTCATCAACCGTACCAACTTTTAAACACCCACCTTCCTCAGTGCACTCAGTTCCGGCAATAGACGACGGGTCCGGTACCGATCCGGTCCCGGGTCCACCCAACCCCTCAGGCCCGGCCCCGCCCCAACGCATGCGTCCCGACCCGTCCGGTATCGGCGCTCCTCAGTGCCCCCGGTTCCGGTAATTGATGACGGGTCCGGTACTAAATCCGGTTCCGGGTCCGTCAATCAGAGCGAAGACGGGTCCGCACCCCACGCGAAAGGTACGACGATAAGAGATCGTCATGGCGCCACCGGGAAGATCGCATGGACTTTTTGATGCAGAACGTGGAAAATCTCTCTTATTTTTTCTTCCCGGTCCGGATATCCACGAGTTTTTCAAATCCCCCGAGCCACAATCGTTTTGCCTCGACCGGGTCCAGTCCGAAACTCACGCTGGTGATTAAGCCATTCACAAGAGCACCACAGATGAGGACAAGATCCATATCGCCAATGGTTGTGTGGATCGTCCCTTTTTGTTTCTGCTCCGCAAAAAAATGCCGCATGAACTCAATGCCCTCCGAATGGAACCCGCTGACACCTTCCTGAAGTGCAGCATCTCGGGAAATGATGCTGTCCATATCCTTCCGGATAGCGGAATATTTACGATCTAACGCAAGGTGAGCGTCGAAAAATAGACCGGCTCCGGTCATCAGATCATCTTTGGCAAAGGAAGTTGCAAAAATTTCCTTAAACTCCCCCATCATCGTCTCTGCCATGGAAGCAAGAAAAAGTTCCTCCTTGTTTTTGTAGTACCGGTAGATTGCCGGCTTTGTCACACCAAGCCGTGCAGCTATATCATCCATCGTGGTCTTCTCAAAACCTTTCGCAAGGAAGACCCCAAACGCCTCACTGACAATCTTCCTCCGGATCTCATCCCGGTAGCCTGGATACAGTTTTGGCATAGGTATCAACAGCATTAGAATTGTGGACTTGAATTAATTATTGTTACTAATAGTAACTTTAATAAATTACAGTAACAATGTTAATGTACAGGAGAATGGCCTGATGAGAACAAACAACGGGAGGATTATGATATGAGCGAGAATACAACCCGACCTGCGGCACCGGTAAAAAAACAAGATGGACAGATGGGCTCCTGGGCGCCCTTGTACGATCTCCTTATGTTCCTGATGACATTCGGGAAAGAGAAAAAATTACGGCAGGAGACGATACAACTTGCCCGGATAAAACCCGGGGATAATGTTCTTGAGATCGGATGCGGGACCGGGTCATTGACGTTAGCGGCAAAAGAGCAGGCCGGGCCATCCGGTGAAGTGGCGGGTATTGATATTGCTCCGGAGATGGTTGCAAAGGCCCGTCAGAAAGCTGCACGATACAGCGCAGATATCTCTTTTCAGGAAGGAGGCATTGCAGGTATTCCTTTTCCGGACAATCGTTTTGACATTGTGATGTGCAGCTTCATGATATACCACATGCCCGATGAGATAAGAATGAAAGGATTTTGGGAGATATTCCGTGTCCTGAAACCCGGGGGCCACCTGTTTATCCTTGACGCCGCTTTATCCGAAAAACAGCAGCAGCATCGTACCGGACAGATACATGATATCCGTGAGCTGCCGCCGGTCTTGAAAGAGAACCATTTCACCAGGATAGAAATGGAAAAGACCGGATTTGGATTCCTGGGAACGGAGTTCTGGTTTATCCGTGGAAAAAAGGCGGCAGTATGAAAAATGATACCTTAAAGTATGATAGCGTATGATTTTCTATATCGTACTATTTTCACAGTACCAGTGATTTCGAGCATATCCTTGGGGACTATTTTGTCCGCAGATACTTGCTCCAGCCATCAGATTTTTCGGTGAACTACCATGGATGATACCCCCAACGTTACCAAACTATCGTTTTTAACGACTCTGCGTCTCCTTATCCAGAACTATAAGGATTTCCTGCTGTCCCCTGGAACTATCGTCACGTTCATCAGCGGAATGTTGCTGGTGATTGCGATCCTGTACCAGCCTTCCAGTATCATAACGGGGAGTGCCCCGGGAGATCTGGTCAACTGGATTTACCTTGCCGCCGCACTTGTCGGATCTTCGTACATCTGGTACAGTGCATACCAGGGCATCCGTGAACACGATTTTACCGCAGATATCCCGGTCTCCATAGCAACAATTGCAGCCATCGCCATCGGGCAATATTCCGCCGCTTCCGTTGTCGCAGTCCTTCTCCTGATGGGAGGATTATTGGAAGAACTCGTTGCTGCACGTGCCGGTCGTGCGCTCGATGCGCTGGCCCGGCTGTTACCGGATCGCGTTACAGTCCGGCGCAACGGGAGCGATATAATTCTCCCCCTTGATGAACTGGTTGTCGGGGATATCGTCATTGTCCGGTCAGGAGAACGGATCGCCGTTGATGGCGAGATCCAGTTTG
>JANYBK010000013.1 GCA_025360805.1 Methanomicrobiales archaeon | reverse complement strand
ACCCAGTGGGGTTAAGTCCTCGTTGGGGATCTTTTCCATGCGTGACCGGATATCAGCAGGGGTGAGCTTGTGCTCAACTTTCTTGCCGTCCTCAACAACCACTTCCGAGAATGTTGTCGGTTTCTCGAAATTGATCTTGAGCTGCTGGTCACCGCAGTGGGGGCATATGCGCTCCTTCTTCACGTCCTTTTCTGATAGGAGGTCGCCGGTCTGGTCATCTTCCGTCCCGACCACCTTCTCGATCTCTTCAGGGCTTAACAGCACCCGTCCGCAGGAGCGGCAGGTAACACGCAGGAGTTTTCGGATCAACCGCGTATATCCTACATGGATGACCGGCTTGGCGAGCTCTATGTGCCCGAAATGTCCTGGACACTCGCTGGCCTTCTGGTCGCAGGTCTTGCACCGGAGACCGGGGTCAATGACACCAAGGTTTAAGTCCATCAGTCCCTGGGGATAGGGAAACCCGTCGTCATCATAGGTGTCTGCCCAGATGATCTTCCGCACGCTCATCTCGCGGATCTCTTTGGGGGATAGCAGGCCGAACTCAATCTGTCCAATTCGTTTTGGGGATGGCATGTTATACCACGTCCTGTAATTTCAGTCTGGGGGCTATACCCATGCTCTTCATCTCATCTAAGAGGAGTTTGAACGCGTAACTCATCTCGACCGAGTAGATATCGGTCTCGTTACCGCAGGCAAGGCACCGGGTCATGTTGCGCTTGCGGTCAAGCATTGCAACCATACCGCAGTGTGCACAGACATATTCCTGCACTTTGTCAGACTCGTCAAGCAGACGTTCTTTCAACGCCATTGCAGCGCCGTGTCCGATCATGACATCACGTTCCATCTCACCAAACCGGAGACCACCCTCACGGGCACGGCCTTCAGTTGGCTGTCGGGTAAGCACCTGAACCGGGCCACGGGACCGGGCGTGCATCTTGGACGATACCATGTGGTAGAGTTTCTGGTAGTAGATCACACCGATGTACACATCGGCCTTGAACATCTTACCGGTAATCCCGTCATACATGACCTCGCGGCCATTGTGGGAGAAACCAAGCGCCTTTAAGGATGCGCGGATATTTGCCTCACTCTCTCCACCGAATGCGGTGCCATTGATACGCCGTCCTTCCAGCGATCCGACCTTTCCACCAATCATCTCGAGCATGTGCCCGACGGTCATACGACTCGGGATTGCATGGGGGTTGATCACAAGGTCAGGGCAGAGTCCGCTCTCGGTAAACGGCATATCTTCCTGGGGTGTGATAAGCCCGATAACTCCTTTCTGTCCGTGCCGGGATGCAAACTTGTCACCGACTTCAGGGATACGGAGATCCCGGGTGCGCACTTTGACCAGGCGGGAGCTGTTCTCGCCTTCGGTAATAATGACCGTGTCAACAATACCGTGCTCATTGCTGCGCATGGTAACGGAAGTGTCGCGGCGTTTCTCGACAGCAATCAATTCACCGGTCGGCTCTTCAAGGAACCGGGGCGGGGAAGTCTTGCCGATCAGCACGTCCTTTTCTGCTACAACAGTCTCAGGGTTGATGACACCGTCTTCGTCAAGGTTCTTGTAGGACTCGGCGCCATGGGCACCGGCCACTTCCTCTTCGGGAACTTCAATGCGGTCGATCTGTCCACCGGGATACCTGCGTTCTTCTCCTTCATAGGTTCTGAAGAAGTGGGAGCGCCCGAGTCCGCGCTCGATAGAGGCCTTGTTGAAGATGAGCGCGTCTTCAATATTGTAGCCTTCATAGGAGATGATTGCCACAACGAAGTTCTGCCCAGCGGGGCGGTCATCCGAACCGATCAGTTCGGAAGTCTGGGTGTGGGTTAAGGGTTTTTGCACATAGTGGAGCAGGTGTCCGCGGGTGTCGGGGCGGAGCTTCATATTGGCGCATCCAAAACCGAGCGCCTGCTTGACCATTCCTGCTCCCATGGTGACACGGGGACTTGCATTGTGTTCCGGGAACGGAACATGTGCCGCACCGATACCCAGGATCAGGGAGGGGTCGATCTCAAGGTGGGTGTGAGCGGGCGTGATCTTTTCAAAGTTCATTGCGATGAGAAGGTCTTCTTCCTCTTCGGCATCAAGGAACTCAATCATACCGCGCTGGACAAACCAGGACATATCGATCTCTTTTCTTACCAGTTTCTGGAGATCTGCGTCACTGATGAGCGGTTCACCATTCTTTAAGACAATAAGCGGGCGACGGGCGCGGCCGCGGTCGGTGAGGATGACGACATCGCCATTGTATTCCTTATGCGAAACATTGATTTCAGAAGCGATCGCGCCCTGGCGGCGCATGGCCCGGATACCGGCAACCAGTGCTTTCGGGTCATCAACGAGTCCGATAAGGGCACCATCAACAAATACGCGTGATTTCTTCATCGTGACTCACCCTTGATCTGTTCCACGCCAAGGTTGTACAGGATCTTCATGATCTCTTCTTCGTTATCCACACCTTTGCTGATCTCAACCATCTGGGCGAAGTTCTTGACCAACCCACAATTCGGGCCTTCAGGTGTTTCGCTCGGACAGATCCGGCCCCACTGGGTCGGGTGCAGGTCACGGGCCTCGAAATGGGGCTGTGAACGTGAGAGCGGGGAGATAACACGGCGCAGGTGCGAGAGCACGGCCATGTGGTCGATGCGATCAAGGAGCTGGGATACACCGGTTCTTCCGCCAACCCAGTTACCAGTAGCCAGCGGGTGAAGCAGGCGTTCAGTCAGCACATCAGCACGAACGGCAGTCCCGATCGAGAGATCGCGGTGACGCATGCTGGCGCGCTCGAGCTGGTACTTGATATCCCGGGTAAGCCGGTTTAAGGAGATGCGGAAGAGATCTTCCATTAAGTCTCCGGCAAGTTTGAGCCGCTTGTTGGAGTAGTGATCCTTGTCATCGATCCTGCGCTTGTTCAGCACGAGATCAAAACAGGCTTCTGCCATCCTTCCGAGGAAGTGGGCCTTTGCAAGCCGGACCGAGAGTCCGCTTCCTGGTATCCCTCGTCGCCTTCCTTTAACGTGGCCGGCATTGAGTAGTTCAGGTGGGGTAATAGATAGTTGTCAAGGACAAATTCGGAACGTTTCCGCTGGTAGTCCCGGGTCTGGTTTGGCGCCAGTTTCTTACCAACATACATCACTCCACCCTCAACCGAATCGCACTCGCTCTCTTCGAGGTTCTGCATCATGAACGTCAGGATGTCTTCATCGGTTGAGACCGCATTGACTACTTCCTGGTCATTGGTCATGCCGAGTGCCCTCATCAGATCGACAAATTTCAGGTGACCGGCAACGGACGGGAACGATACTTCAAGCAGGTTCTTCTTGTTACGCTCGACGACCACAAGGGCCCGGTATCCCCTGAACTGCGAGAACACCTTAGCCACATAGATGCGCTCACTGTACCGCTCAGTAAACTCAGTCATGATCTTGTTGGACGCAAGGTCTTCTAAGGTCATGAGTACGCGCTCGGTACCATTGACAATGAAATATCCACCGGGATCGAAAGCATCCTCCCCATGAGAGACGCGCTGCGCGTCATCCATGCCATAGAGATTACAGGATGTCGAACCGATCATGACGGGAAGCTGTCCGATCGTAGTGACGATCGCTTCCTGCCGGTCCTCACCATGTACAAGAGTTAATCCCAGCTGGATAGGGGCAGCGTACGTCAGATTGCGCAGCCGTGCTTCGCAGGGATACAGTTCGCTCTGCGAACCATCTGCTTCCCGGACAAGCGGCTTTTTCACCGTTATCTCGCCGAGCTCCACCCAGACAGCCTCGTTGTTTTTGCCGCGGTTTTCTATATCGGTTTCGATGATCCGCTGTTCGTTTACCACTTTCTGAAGATTGTGCTTTAGGAAATAGTTATAAGAGTCAAGCTGGTGGCGCGCAACATGCTCCCGTGAAAAATATGCCCTCGATAAAATACTTCTGTCAATCAGACTTAATCCCCCCCGGAATTATTTCTTGGGTCTCTTTACCACTAGACGGTACGATTCGGCCCTGCCGGCCGTATGGCTCTCACGGATAATTCGTATCACATTATCGGCTTCTGCGCCGATCGTTTTGACCGCTGGATCGTCATGGTAAATTTTTGGTAAATGGTCGGTAGTGATGTTGTATTTAGTGAAGAGCTCAGATACCTCATCTTCGCTCATGATTTGATGGTCAGGGACCATGTCATGGTCCAACACATTAAGTTTAGCGCTCAATGAAAAACCCCTTCCCGGATAAACAAATTTCCTCTCAGATGCATCACCGCAAAAAACCCACGATTGCTCGTGGCAACGGGCCCGAAGGGATTTGAACCCTTGACCACCTGGTTAAAAGCCAGGCGCTCTACCGAACTGAGCTACGAACCCACGTTGGAATAAGATGTACAGCATTATAACAATGTGAGAAAACTATATAAATATTCTCACTGCGCCTACCACTTAAGGGAACGTCAGCCCCCTTTGGCAAACGTTCCGTTGATCTCCTTTAACCGGCTCTCATCAGCCCTGATCTTCTGGTCGAGCCGGTTGATAGCCTCAAGAACATCTCCCGGAACAATGCGCCCGGGTATGTTCATTCCGCTTGAATTTTTTAGTACCGTAAGAAGGTTACGATCTACATCGATACTTTTCCGGAGCGCGGAGTATTCACCAATAGTTTTAACGTCGAGTCCGGCATCTTTTGCAATCACCGCTTCCAGTTTCACACTGCTGCGGCGTTCAAAGATACGTCTTATCGCATCAAGAAGCTGAGCCGGGTTGACCGGTTTGGAAACGAAATCCTCAATATTAAGGCTGTGCTCCAGAGCCTCTTCAGGGCTGATCTTTTTGGCTGAGAACATGAGAACCGGAAGATTCTGGGTTTCCGGATTGGCCTTGATCTTCTCTAGCGTCTCCCAGCCATCCATCGGCTCCATCATGATATCCAGAAGGATGAGATTAGGTCTATAGGTGGTGAGAAGGGAAATAGCTTCGTCACCGCCATGAGCTGCAACAGGTTTGAAGCCTTTTCGCTTTAAAAGTGCTACAAGACCATCTACAATATAGGGGCTGTCGTCAACAATCAGAATTGAATCATCCACAATACTAGTCCCTCATGCATCCCCGTAAACTGCGGATATGTCATCAAACGGCAGGTGATAATATCGATACGAATGCAGGGTAATATTCCCCTCCATAGTATTCATAGATGTATGTAAATAATTCAGGACATAATTTTCTTTTCTGCAGAGGTCCCCGAGAGTTCACCTTTGATCTGCGAAAGCCGGTTCTCCTGGAATTTGATATTCATCTCCATACTCTTGATTGCACGGGAGATCTCGTCGCTTACACGGACTTTTGAATCATTGAAATTATACGTGGTTTCAAGGATTGTCATAAGACGCTTGTTCACATCGATGCTCTTACTAAGACGGGCATATTCAGTAATGATCTCGGCATCGAAACCTGATTCTTTTGCCATATCCATATCGGATTTTATTGACTGGCGGCGGTTGAGTACATGTTCAATGGCATCGTAGAGTTCGCGATGAGTGATGGGTTTTAAGACATAATCCTCGATATAAATCCCATATTCCTGCGCTTCAGCCGGGGTCAGCTGTTTTGCAGTAAGCATGAGTACGGGGATCTCTTTGGTTGATGGATTTTCCTTGACTTTTTCAAGCGTTTCCCAGCCGTCCATCGGTTCCATCATAATGTCGAGCAGGATCAGGTCAGGAGTCACCGTTTTTAAAATCTCCAGGCACTCTTCACCGCCATATGCAGCAACTGTGCGGTACCCGCCGCGCTCAAGCATAGTAACAAAGACATCGACGATAAATGGACTGTCATCGACTACAAGTATTGTAAACATTACATAACCTCCCCGATATTTTTAGCAATTGTATGCATCTCTGTATGCACTTTGTCAGCATCCGTTTTATCTCTGACGATTGCGGTGATAAGGAAATTTTCACCGGCACCCATAACAATGACGGAAGTATCCTTTATCCGGATCGTCACTGAATCCAGAGATTTCATCTTGATTATACTCCCAACGGATTCCGCAGACGCGAGGATGGTGGCAGACAGAGCACCAAACCACGGCTCATTCACATCCTGATCAAAAAATTTTCCTGCGATGATCCCGTCACGAGATACGAGGGCACATGCTGAAACCCCATCAATCGACTTAATCTTGTCGATAAATACAGAGATCTTCTCTTTCAACATGGACCGGCTCCTGTTGCACTACCCTATCTAATTGATAATACCTGATAGAAGCATATATACATATTGCTTTCTGTTTGGCATTGATTCAACTGTTCCCGGCTAAG
>JANYBK010000243.1 GCA_025360805.1 Methanomicrobiales archaeon | reverse complement strand
GTTGCACGCGCACGCGCAGATGCTGACACCGTTGCAGGTGCAATGGGCACTATCATTAGTGGTGTGCAGAGCGCCGATATCAGCGGTGGGTATTCCCCGGTATTGTTTGATAATTACCAGTACCAAGCCGGTAATGCGATGATGAAGTCGGCAGCGCCAACGCCGATCCAGCCCGGAGATATCACGGTCAGTGCTCAGGTATCCATCACCTACCTGATACGCTAAACACTGGTGGTAAAAAAAAACCAGAGCGATATTCAAACACGTCTCCATCGCATCTGGCCTCATTACTTTTTTCAGGTAATCTTCAAAACTTTTTTACATAAGCAGCGTGTGATGATATCTTAAGACAAACACAAAAATCCGGAATCTCCGGAACATATCAGCAACGAAAAAATTTCGAATATCTCTCAATCAGCGAATACAATGGGATTGATTTTACTATGGAACGCAATATTGGCTTTAAAGAGCGACGGTATATTGAAGAGTTGAGAATCTTAACAAAATCCACTGCAAACGATTGTGTGATAGACGACCGGTTTGACCGGGTGATTTACGTAATACGCCCGGGTGACATGGGTCTAGCCATTGGTAAGAAAGGTGACAATATCAAACGTCTCCAAAACGTGCTCGGCAAACGGATCGAGATGGTTGAGTATGCCGATACTATTGAGATATTCATAGCTAATATCTTCAAACCCGCCGAAGTAGTGGGTATTGAACGTGGGCCGGATAACGGCCCGGTAAATGTCTTTGTCAGACAGCGCAGTGACCTTGGAATTGCAATCGGAAAGGCAGGATGCAATATTGAGAAGGCGCGCACCCTATGCCGCAGGTTTTTTGGTCTTGAAGTGGGTGAAGTGCTTCTCACAATGGAGACAACATGAACCGGACAGTTGATCCCCAGATGATTGCCGAGATCTGGGCGGTTATCTGTAACCGCGCAGAAAATCCCAAACCCGAATCCTATACTACCCGTCTGCTGACGGATCCCAAAGGTATCGACAAGATCCTCGAGAAAGTGGGCGAAGAGTCTACTGAGTTCATTCTTGCGATAAAGAACGGAGTCAATGAACGTACCGTGGAAGAGACTGCAGATCTCCTGTTCCATATTCTTGTTGCACTCCGGGCATCAGAGATCGATCTAAATGATGTGATGAGAGAACTAAAACACCGGCGCAAATAGTTTTTTATTTCTGCAGAAATGTTAGAAGATCGACTATATCCGGCAGTTCTTCGGATCTTTGCCCAGCCGTTGCGAGCACGCACTCTTCTACAAAGATAGGGATTTCACCCCGTAAAGCAATAGCGATGCCATCACTCGGGCGGCAGTCAAGATATTCATCCTGCGGTCCTAAACTCATCACCAGCTGGGCATAATACACCCCGTCTTCTATATTGTCGATCTGAAGGTATCGCAGCGTGATAGAACATTTTGCACATAGATCGATGAAGAGATCGTGCGTAAACGGTCGTGGCAGCACTTCTTTGATCTGTGCACTGTTGATAGACACGGCTTCCCAGATCCCGATAAATATCGGCAGTACACGGTCATTCCCGTCGGTGAGTACAACAAGAGGCACTGTAGCGGCATTTCCAATTGCGACAAATACCCCTTTGACTTCGCACTTCACCTGTGTCATGTCCGTTAAAGAGAGATTGTTATGATTGATGATAAGAGTTAAGGTATTACGGTTCAGTCGCGTTTCCGGGCTTCACGGCGGACTATGATGAGGCTTGAACCGATACCCAGTGCAATATTGAAGTAGTACAACACGATCCGCCAGATAACAACAAAGATTCCCACGATCGATGCCGGTATGAACAGGGCATACATGGTAGTCGCCCCCACCTCAGCGATACCGGAGCTTCCCGGGGTTAAAGGCATCATCATTAAGATGCACAGGATAAGCTGGATCACAAAGGATTCTAAGAAGAGTGGCGGTTGTCCGAGCCCGACTAGGATCAAAGAGGCAGTCACGATCTCGGATAGCCAGTAGAGCAGGGTGAAGATAAATCCCCATGCCAATCCTCCTTTTGCACTCTTTACAAACTTGATCACTGCAACCTGGAAATTATCAATCTCCTTGTCCGCCCGTACGATCAGTTCTTCGACACGTTTGCTATCCCATTTCTTTGTGAACCGGTAAGTCAGATGGTTGACAACTTTTTTTACCAGATCCGGTCTTCTGATGGCAAGGTAAAACAGGAACAGGCAGCCGATAACAAAGATCCAGGTGATATAGACCATAATCTCTGACACTGAGCCAAGGCTCTTCCATTGATCGGTTAAGACGATCATCGCAAATGCGGCAAGTAAGGCGAGCACGATCCCATCGAGCACCCGCTCCATGATAACGATTGCCGTCGCATCCCCGAGAGGGACATCTGCCTTGTAGAGTTCGTGAATTCGGACCGGTTCTCCCCCGGTCTGTGCCGGTGTGACTGCTGCTGCAAGCAGGTTTGCAAAGACAAGATTCAGGCTGTAAAAAAACCCGATCCTGTACCCAAGGGAACCGGTCATCTTCTGGACACGCAATGCCCAGAAGCACATTGTTAAGAGATGTGTCAAAAATGCGAGGAGCAGGAACCAGATATTAACCTGCTGGAGATAGGTCAGCGTATTTTCATTGATGGTAAAGTACAGGATGACAATCAGGATAACAAGTGAGAATCCTACTGAAATATAGAGCCATTTTACCTGTGACTTTTCCATGAAATCTCCTGAATTACTAAAGATGATGAGTGTATTGACTGTTACCTGAATTGTTTATGATGCATATAATACAGGTTTTTTAACCTGAAAAAATTGGTCGTGTCACAAGATCGGCTAAGATCTCATTGATAGCAAAGATACCTAAGCGTTCCATGATATCAATCTTATCGAAAACGGACTACCGCAAACCCTATAACGAAACCGGGCAAGTAGCCGCCGCGGGGGCGTCCCTTCGGGGGCGGCGGGAGCATCCTGAATATGGGTGAGTGACAAAGACTCCACTAAGCGTATCATCACTCTCAATTA
>JANYBK010000121.1 GCA_025360805.1 Methanomicrobiales archaeon | reverse complement strand
CCCGAAGGGACGCCCCCACGGCGGCTACTTGCCCGGTGTCGGTATTGGGTTTGCGGTAATCCGTTTTCGATAAGATTGATATCATGGAACGCGTAGGTATCTTTGCTATCAGTGGGATCTTAGCCGATCTTGTGACACGACCAAAAAATTGTTTTTACCAACATAATGTTCAGAATCCTTAAACACGACATTACCTGCAGGCACTCTTCATCGACCAATTGAGAACCCGGAGGGAAATATCGTATGGTAATTCAAAGATCATTCAACAGAGAGTTATTGAACTAAAAATTTTAATCAGTACGTATGCACAAAAGGATTATTCTCCTGGTGTTTTTATTGCTGGGAATTATACTTACGAGTGGATGTACAAGTCCGCAATCTCCTGCTACGGTATCACCGGAAACTGCGATGCCAACGATATCTTCAACAGTTATTCCGGTAACCCCAAACCCAACCGTAACGACTTCCCCCGGCATTACGTTCAAACCCGACAGCCCGCAGCCCGTTTTCGGTATAACTACTGTACAAACGACAAAAATACAGGTCGATAATCCGTATCTTGAATATTTCAATGTCCGGAAAAAAACCTTCGATTACAGTATCCCCAACTGCCCGATTCAGAACGCTTTTCCAGCAATTGCAAAAGATCCTGAATACGGTATAAAACAACTAAATCCCAAACTTAATACACTGACCCAGGACCAGTATGATTTATTCCTTTGGAAATATACCGAGGGAAAAGCCGAAAACACGCAGATAAAAACTCTACAGGAATGCGCAGGCGCTGAGGGGAATCCGGAATGGAACTTTGTAGAAATACGGGCAATTCTCAATCCTACAAATTTCAGGCCCGCCAATTATACCATTTCACAGGTTGTCCGATCGAATGGAAAAATAATTGCGGAATTCACTTCAACCCAAACACTGGTCATCGATAAAAAAATCACTTTGACCAGTTACGTTCCCATAAAAGCGGATGAAATGGATCTCTTTGACACGGTTGGAATTACCTATACCCGTCAATAATTTATTTTTAGGTAAAATACCAGTTCAGGTTAACGATTAAAAACGAAAAAAAATAAAACCTGGAATAACAGGAGAAAATTAATTTATTTTATCCTCGTCATCATTTTCGACATCCCGTTCATTGTATTCAATATCAGGATCCCATGTATCTTGTGGTTCGTCCATTGGATCACTGTAATTTTCGGTTTCTCGATTCACGGGTTCAAGTTTATCATCGTTTTTGATTTGTTTTCCATGCCCCTTGTACGCTGCGCCGCCCCTGCGTCCCACGTTATCTCTGACCCCTGCCTTCATGTAATTCTCACCTCCCTTCCATTTTATTTTGGAAAAACAAAAGACAATAATTTTTTCTTGAATAAAAAGGTTTCCTGCAGGGAAAAAGAATTGTATTTTTTTGCCTTATGATAATTCAATATCCCAAAAAACTATAAAACTATTAATCCGGAGTGTTACATTGGATTATAATGATCCGGACTATGAGTTTATTAAAACCAGTTCTCTGGTGTTGTGTGATACTGTTTTTAATTACTGGAGTGTCCGCATTTTCCGTGGCAAAACAGGTAGTCGAACCTTTAAGCATATTGAATCCGGGTGACGGGGTTAATGTTTCCTATTCAGTATATACTGGATCGGGTACTGCGTTTCCGTCGTATGATGATCTCCAGTTTGTAACCGATCTTAATGATCCCGTGTGGTTCTATTCCATCATTGTTAATAGCGTGGAAAATGTCCGTCCCGTTGATGGTGGGCGAATGTTAACCATCGCCGGGTTTGAACTGGGATACCGAAACCAGGACGAAGTGGTTGTAAAGGTATTGTTAAAGGGAAAAATTCCTATATCAGCATCACCAGGTGCGACAAAAACTTTAGTGAAGATCCAGGAACTCGACGCCCGTGGGTATGTACTCCCCAATACCGTTGTCACCATCGATCGCCTGATCGGGGAACCGACACCCCCACCGACCCCTGCATTTGGCAGCATCGTAGTCACCTCAAATCCTCACAGAGCGAATGTCTATCTCGATAATGCCTATAAAGGATTCACACCGCTCACCCTTGATACTGTTCCGAATGGTGATCATATGGTAGTAATCCGGCTTGATGGCTACGAGGAGTCTTCACAAAAGATTGTAGTGATGGGAAACCTCTTGCCGGTCAGTGCCGTGCTCAACACCAAAGCAACGCAAATTCCTACTTCTGCAACGACAACGAGTGCAACAGGTACCGTTACTTTGAAACCCGGGCAGACCGTTGCCGTTTCTGTACCACAATCAGGTTCCCTGTCCGTGACCACGTCACCTTCGGGAGCTCTTGTGTATATCGATGGAGTGATGAAAGGTGTTTCGCCGACAACGATACCCGGGCTCTCTGCAGGTGTACATTCAGTCTCGCTGGTAATGACCGGCTACAGTGACTTAAAAACAAACATTACAATTGAAGCCGGAAAAAATTCTGAATATATCACCGGGTTACCCCCGGTGCAAAAAACACCGGGATTTGAAATGATCCTTGCCTTACTGTCCTTGTGTGGATTTTTAGCGATCCGTAAGATCAGGAGATAAAAAGAGGGTTTTTTAAGATATCTTAAAAAACAATCCAAACACTCACGGTTTTTTTCTTCAGCCTCCGGGACACTTTTCAGATACGATAATTCCCAAATACGTGGTCTGGCTCAAATGCAGAAGGAAGAGAACTTCCCCATACCCCAAAAAAACACGGTTATATATCCAATCAAATCAGTTTCTCTATCAACTGAATTAAGGAGAAAAAAATGATAACCCAGGATATTGTCAGGAGATTATGGGATGAAGCAGGAAATGGGAATCTCGCGATATGGGAAAACGAAACCATAACGCTGGTGCCAGCGGATTATTGCGGTGAAACCAAAGGTAAAAAACCGCTGGTCATATTAAAGCCCATTTCGCTTGTGAACCGTTATGAACACCTCGCATTTGCTCTTAACGATGAAGAACTTCTCACAAAAATTGAAGAATCGATCCGGGCTGGCGGTGGGCACGTGACCCGGGGTCCACGGACATAAAACCCGAACCTTGTTTTTTAGGATTGCTCTCTGGATCGCTATTTCCTGAAATACCGTCTAAAAACTTTTTGTGATGGGCAAATCCACGATCACAACAACTTTGTCTCTTCTGTTGGTTTTGGCACTTTTACAACCAGCACACGAAAAACCGCTTTGCTCTCGTTGATCCAGCGGTGCGGGATCCGGGCCGGGCTCTCGACCAGCTGATCTTTTGTCACTTCTGCCCGCTCGGTACCGATCTCTACAATGCCGGTGCCTTCCAGCACATAGAAGAAGACATCGACCGGTGTCATGTGTTTTTTTAACGATTCTCCGGGCTGCATAGTGATCACAACCGCAATTGCGTTGTCGGTATCATAAATTTTCCGTGCATCCACATGGTGGGGATTTGGTCCTGACTGGACCTTTGAAACTTCAGTAATCTTCATGATTATTTCACCTTTTCAAGAGGAATATACGGAATCAGCGAGAGTAATTCCGATTTCAGCGATTCGATTCCAATGCGTTCCATAAACCGGGCTGTGCGTTCATAGGGTTTGGCATGGCGCCGGTAATATTCTAACAGGCGCTGTGCACAATCCACCGCCTCGTCAGCGGTAAGATCCCTGGCAATGAGATCCCCGAACCGTGGACGGGTTCCCGCATTGCCTCCGAAGTAGACCGTCCACCCGTTTGGGGTTGCGATGATCCCGATGTCCCGGGTATGGCTTTCGCTGCAACAGCGGGGGCAACCGGAGACCCCGATCTTGATCTTTGCCGGAAATATCTGGTCTTTGAACTGTTTATCGACGATGCGGGCAAGTCCGATCGAGTCCTGTTTGCCGTACTTGCACATGTCAGTGCCAAGGCAGGCCTGAACAAATTTCACACAGGGTCGTGTTTCTGGTTTTGCCAGCGGGCCAAGTTCCGAAATCACGCGATGCACGTCTTCTGGTTCAAGACCGGCAAACAGGATCCGCTGACCTGAAGTAATCTTCAGTATCGGCACATGGTACTTCTTTCCGACTCGTGCAATTGTTTCGAGTTGTTCGGGTGTCACTATACCTGCGGGTATCCGTGTCGTTACCGCCCAGGACTTTCCATCCCGCTGAAGAGCTGCTCCTTCTGTAATATCATTCATATTTTTTAGTTTCCTTATTTTGATTTCAGTTACTTTTTTCAAGGCTCATTTAGTGCATAGTTACGGTGCTATAACTCCGTCTATCAGGATCGTTTTATCAGTAACCGGGATCATTTTTCCCGACTGCCCCAGTGCCTGATCAACAACATACCGCACACCGCCACAGCACGGGACTTCCATATGGACAACCGTGATCGATTTGATTGTGTGTCGGGTGAATATCTCCGCAAGTTTCGTAATATACCCCTCAATGTCAGAATCCAGTTTCGGGCAGAAGATAATCACGATCCGGTCCCGCAGGAGCTCCGTATGAAACCCGGCATATGCAAAGGGGACACAGTCAGCAGAGATCAGAAGATCGGCATTATCAAAATACGGGGCTGCCGGGTTGAGGAGTTTGAGCTGGACCGGCCACTGCCTGAGTTCAGATTCGCTTTTTTCTGAGGGCTGGCGGTTGATGGCAGGAGTGTTTCTGGAAATGCTCCGTGCTGATGATCCCGGACAGGCTGCAAAGGGATGGTGTGCATCCGGTCCGGGAGGACAATTTCCGGCAGTATGCTTCTGCACAGTCTGTTTTGGTACCTTTTGTCCCGACTTTCTGGGGTACGAAGTATTGTCGTGGTCGGGAATGGGAATCGTGCTCTCGATGAGGTACTCGATAGCGGTATCGTAAAGTGCCTTTTGTCCGTGGCCGATGAGATGTTCGAGATGAGCCTTGATGACCGCTTTTCCCTGGCGGGCAATTGTTGCCATCACTGCTCTCTCATCATATGCCTCTGCTTCGCGTTCGATGACAGATATTGCTCCTTCTGGACATGTGCCAATACAGGCCCCGAGACCATCACAGAAGAGATCGCTCACCAGACGGGCTTTTCCTTCAATGATCTGGAGGGCTCCTTCAGGACAGTCCGGGATGCACTGCCCGCATCCCGTGCATTTTTTTTCGTCAATATTGATGATCTTACGTTTCATAGTGGTGCTCTGTTATGCCGGGAGGTTCCAACGGTGATTTCGTTAGCGATTTTTTTAAAAATTATTCGCACATTCACCGGGTAGCGATTTTTACCTGACAGAATCGTTATACCATCAGTAAATTCCATGGTTTTTTGTCTCCCTGACCGTTTGATGTTAGTCTTACAGTACACAGACCTTGCAGTCCTGTTCGCCGCAGCGGATGTTGTCGATCTTCCACTTCAGGGCCCAGCGCTTGATGCCCCGGATAACATCCACGATCTCAAGTCCGCTCTCGGTGAGCGTGTATTCGGCTTTGACCGGAAATGCGGTGGCATCAACATTCCGCGTGAGAATCCCTTCATCTTCAAGTTCCTTGAGCCGCTCTGAAAGTACCTTTGGAGTAATGCCGTCTAAGGAATCCTTGAGATCGGAGAACCTGCGGGTATGATCGCTGCCTTTGTAGAGTTCAAGGATGATTAACAGCATCCATTTCCTGGTTAAGTATCGTACGGTCTGGTTGACCGTGCATGCATCATCCATGGTATACTTTTGGAAACTCCCGACTATTTATAATTTAGTATGTAATTGATATCTTGTATCAAAAGTATATCAAAGGAGTGAAAAGATGTTCTGTAACCAGTGTGAAGAAACGGCAAAAGGAACCGGTTGTACAATTAAGGGCGTCTGCGGCAAGGAAGATGAGATTGCCGCATACCAGGATGTGCTTGTGTACCTCTGCAAAGGAATTGCCGTCCGGAATCTTGCGGTAATGGAGAAGGAAAAAACGAATCCTGCGGTGGGAATGTTCATCGCAGAATCACTCTTTTCCACGCTGACCAACGTTAATTTTGATAAGAAAAGGTTTGCTAACCAGATCGCCAAAGCCATTGCCATCCGCGATGCACTTCCCGCAGCGGGCAGTGCGGAACCTGATGCCTGCACCTGGAAGCCAAAGAGTGACAGCGATATCGCAGAGAAGGCAAAGACCGTCGGGACTCTTGCAACCGCAAATGAGGATGTACGCTCGCTCCGCATGACCCTCATCTACGGGCTCAAGGGTGTTGCAGCCTATTACACTCATACTGTTGTGCTCGGAAAGACTGATGCCGGGGTTGAGAAGTTCCTTGAAAAAGGTCTCGCATCGACATTACAGGATCTCACAGTTCCCGAGATGGTTGCGCTCGTACTGGAATGCGGGAGTGTTGGTGTCACCACCCTCGCCCTGCTGGATGGGGCAAACACCTCTTCGTATGGCAACCCGCAGATCACGAGTGTCAAAACCACGGTCGGAACCCGCCCGGGTATCCTGATCACCGGCCACGACCTAAAGGACATGGCACAGTTGCTCGAGCAGTCAAAAAATGCTGGTGTGGATGTGTACACGCATGGTGAAATGCTTCCGTCACATGCTTATCCGGCATTTAAAAAATTCGCTCACCTGTATGGCAATTACGGGGGATCATGGCCATCTCAGCGTGAAGAGTTTGAGAAGTTCAACGGCCCGGTACTGGTCACTACCAACTGTATTGTGCCTCCGAAGGTGTCCTATGCCGGGCGGATCTTTACGACCGGCCTTGCCGGGTATCCGGGTGTTAAGCACATCGCAGCGTCATCAGATGGTAAGAAAGATTTCTCTGCAGTTATTGAGTATGCAAAAACGTGCCAGCCCCCGCAGGAACTTAAAACCGTCCGCCCCGACCTCATCACCGGCTGCGCTCATGGTGCCGTGCTCGCTCTTGCAGACAAGGTGATTGCAGCAGTAAAGAGCGGCAGCATCAAGGGGTTCATCGTCATGGCCGGGTGTGACGGCAGGCATGCAGAGCGGGATTATTACACACAATTTGCTCTCGCACTGCCAAAAGACACAGTCATCCTCACGGCCGGGTGTGCCAAGTACCGGTACAATCATCTCGATCTCGGCACCATAGGGGGTATCCCAAGAGTGCTCGATGCAGGGCAGTGCAACGATTGCTACTCGCTCGTTGTGATCGCACAGGCGCTTGCAAAAGCATTTGGTGTAGGTATCAACGAACTGCCGGTTTCTTACAACATTGCCTGGTACGAACAGAAGGCCGTACTCGTCTTACTCTCGCTCCTCTCCCTTGGTGTAAAAGATATCACGCTCGGTCCAAAACTTCCGGCGTTTGTCTCTCCCACCGTGCTCGATGTGCTTGTGAAAAATTTTGATCTCAAGCCGAACACTACAGTCGAAGCTGACCTTGCACGGATGGTACCGGTTCAGTAAAAACACTACGGTTGTAGTGTACAAAAAATCTGATAGAACTTGTAAAGATCTCAAATACCTCATCCCATTTTATCGTGCCGGAACTCCGTGTGCACCACGGGAACAAAGGAATTCCGGCCTCTGTCTAATAACGAAGAATGATATAAAACAGATATAAAATGGGGGTCTGGTTTTTTAGCCAGTTTTTTTTCAGATAATTCCGTCACGTTATTGAGTAACCGCCGGAGTGATTATTGGTATTCAGACCGTCTTGAGATCAACGGTCATAATCAATGTACCCTTTGGAGTCCTGATCGTTTTATCTTTGATCATCTTTCCGTTACTGAAGAGTTCAACGGTCAGAGGCAGGCCGGTTGTGTCGAGTTTCTGGATGGATATCTCTACAATATCGGTACTGGCAGCAGGTATCTGGTATAAGTACCCTCCAGTCCCTTTCACTTCGCGAAGTCTTCCACCTGCTCCGACAGATCCAATATACGCACCGTCGTACCCGATCCGTACCCAGACGCCATTAGGAGGTATATCTGTCTGGAGTTGGGATGTAGTCACAACGGTTGGCTGCAATCCGGGTGTCTGGACCGGTGTTACTACTGGCACGGGTGTTGGTTCTGCGGTAATTACCGCAGTTGTTACAGGCACCGTGGTTGCAACGGTTGTTGGCACTGGAGTGACCGGTGTCAGAGGCACGCTGGTCTTTGGCGAAATAAAAGCCGGGTAAATGAATGCTGCACAGGCAACCAGCAGGATGATAACAATGATCGCCGTGGTTGCAATGAGTACCTTTTTACCGGGCGATGCGGATGCATTGGAATTGCGGGAAGACTGGGAGGTTTTACTTCTGGGGCCTGATGATGCAGGGAGATTTTTATCCTCTGCTTTAGCAAGTGCGCCTTCGGATTCGATCAGTTTTTTAAGATCTTCTGCTTCATCTGCTGCAAAATCCACATATTCCGGGGCTGTACCTTCAGGCAGAAGATCAACTTGCTCTTTTATCTTCTGTGCCCATTCATCCCTCTCAAGTATCCGTTGTGAACGGGGCTGCTGGGAAAAGACAAGTTGCATAGGGGTTGTCCCGCCGCTCCTTGCAAAAACGGACAGTGATATCGCCGGGTCACCGGATCCACTCTCCATAGTTGTTACGGTTTCAATCGCAGCAAATGGCATCTCCTTGTGTTTGAACCGGACATTTCCGCTATCCACAATGAGGAGGCGCCGGTTGGTCAGTATCACTTCTGAAACCGCAGCATCGATCAGGATGTTGTGCGTTGACAGAATCATTGATTCATCGCTGTTCAGGTACGGACTGCCCATATTACCATCTCGTCTTTATCGCTTTGGTGCATGTTGTCTTTTTAAGAACATCAGTCTTTTTGCCATTTATTATGTAGCCTCGCCACATAACAGTTCATGGAAGTGCATTTTTGAAAAAGAGTGGGTCTGATGTCCGGTGTGTCACGCTCCCTGCCGGCATGTTTTACAATTGTGACTGTATCTGCGGAGCGGCACGGTATATCCCTGACAGTTCGGTTGACCTTATCATCACTGATCCCCCGTATGGCATCAACGGCGACACGCTCCACAAGCACTATAACCGCAACGAGGATTTCGTTGTCGATGGGTATGTTGATGTCCCTGAGAAAGAGTATGGTAATTTTTCCCTGCTGTGGATACGGGAAGCAGAACGCATCTTAAAACCCGGAGGCTCGATCTACATCGTATCAGGCTACACCAATCTCTATCACATCCTTGCTGCATTGAGGATGACGAACCTTACCGAGGTGAATCATATTGTCTGGAAGTATTCTTTTGGGGTCTTTACCCGGAGGAAATTTGTTTCAAGCCATTACCATATTCTATTCTATGAAAAACCCAGCGGCACACGGACATTTAACCTTGAATCCCGGTTCGGCCTTGACGAGAAGAATGGGGATGGATGCTCACTCAATAATATTGATCGCGAGGATGTCTGGCTGATAAACCGCGAGTACAAGCCCGGCGTGGTAAAGAACAAGAATGAACTTCCTTTGGAACTGTTAATCAAACTGATCCAGTACAGCAGTAACAAAGGAGATCTCATCTGCGATCTTTTCCTTGGGGGGTTCTCGACTGCAATAGCAGCTATCGGCCTCAACCGCAGGGCGACAGGATTTGAAATTTCGCCTGCGATTTTTGACACCCGGATCCGTGAAATTGAAGCAATGGAACCCGGTTTTCTCATTCCATTGTTACGAAAACCTTCCTTGCAGCCCCGGAAGAATCAGCGAAAAGCCTGGACAGCGGAAGATATACGGTACCTGGTCCGGGAGTTTAAGAAGCGCCGGGCCCGTGGCAAGACAAAAAAAGATATCATTGCGGCGCTCGGAGATGAACTCGGGCGTGGGCGGTGGTCAATCATAAAGGCGCTGAAGAAATCTGCCAACAACGGTGAGCAGTGAACGGCTGAATATCCTCCCGTCAGATCGCACATCTGCCGGTAAAAAAGAGATAATATCAGTGCCCGGCAAACTTCATGTCCCAGAAGATATTCTTGCCGGACGCTTTGAGCGGGATGCCATACGCAACGCTGCACCCTTTGAGCATACCCATTTTCAGGGCAACAACACCGGCACTGAACATGACCCGGTTATCCACGTTATGGATGCTGGCAGTTTTTACCGCTGAACCGACTGCGATCCCGAGATCTGTGATCTTCATGACACAGTTCGGACCCGGGTAGAGAGCAGTTTTGTTCTTTCCTGCCTTTGCCGCTTTTGCCATCTCTGCACAGGTTGCATGCCCGCACCCGCCGCAGTTGATACCCAGCACTTTCTCACCTTCAACACCTATCAGGAGCGTGGCATCACTTACCTTCACCTGCTCGCCATTGATCCAGAAAAAGTCCATCTGGATCTCTTTTCCCGTCTTAATCATCTGGTTTGCGAGTTTCTCCTGCTCCTTACCAGTGAGTACCTCGATATGAATCGAGTCCAGTCCCACTGCCTTTGGTGCAGTCCGTGCGGCGATTGCCATGAGCCCGGCTACGGACTTTACTGCATCAGATTCAACTGTCATACACGATTGTTGGTATGTGAGGAGAAAAAGGAACGGGTAGTAAGAACCACGGTATGATTGATTCCCGGAATATGTTTTAACACACACATCCTTTTTGGGCCGTGGGGATTTTTGTTTACATCCGGTTTTACTTTTTTACAATCAGCCTGTGCGCTGCGGTGTCAACCTTGTAAGATTTCGGGCGTTCGAGTAGATCGAGTGCGTTGATCTTCATGTCGATGAGCTCAGAGAAGTTAAACGATTCAGACTTCTTGACATCTTTTTCGCTCCAGAAAACAACAATGCCGTTTTCCATCTTTTTGCTGGTCACTATGTCTTGCATACTCTTCGATGGGAGTAAGAGATGATGAATTTTTCTGCATCGCGATTTGGCCGGACATGCTGTGGGTAACGCTCATAGAGAAGCAGTTCATTAAAGGGATGAACAGGGACGTCTGTAGCCCCCGGCCCGGGACCTCATGAGACCGGTCTCCCCCGATCCATTTCTTCAATGGATAGAGGGTTTGAGGACTAGAATGGAGGGCCATCACTCTATGAACCTTTTACCAACAGAGGGACGAGGAGATTGATATGATGCAATCAGCGATTCAGAAATTCCAGCACATAGTTACTGAACCGGTCTGGAAACTGGTACATCAGCCCGTGCCCGGCTATGGGGATCTCGACAAGGTCTGCACCGATAATCCTCCCGCTGAGGATACGGGAATTTATGGGAGGGACAATCACATCATCGGTCCCAGTGATAACAAGTGTTGGAAAACGAATTTTACTAAGACGGGAAAACGATCCCTTCCAGGTAAAGAAAGCGTCCATTTGACGTGATACAATCTCATTTCCCGGTACCGGTTCCGATATTTCCGGACAATAGCAGAGTGGATCATGGTGAGCAAGCCATGATGCGGGAAAGAGCAGGGAAAACATCCTGTTGACGATATCCTGAACCGATCCGCTCTTATCCATAAGTTGGGACAGGATCTCCGGTTGCATTCTTATCGATTCAGTTCCCCCGCATTCGCCGGCAACAAGAATGAGCCGGGTCACTTTTTTTGGAAAACTGAGCGCAAGTTCCTGTGCAATGGAAGCTCCCATGGAATGACCGATAATATTTGCAGATGAAATGCCAAGAGCATCCATGAGATTTGCAGTATCCCTGGCAAGCAGGGGGATCGAGATCGATTTGTCTGATGCGCTGGAATATCCGGTATTCCGATTATCAAAAATGATGACCCGGAACCGTTGAGAAATTTTTTTTAGAACGGGCGGGTTCCACATATCCATTGTCGACCCCAATCCGCTTATGAAAACAACCGGATCCCCGTAACCATATTCCTTGTACGCAAGCGTAACATCGTCAACATGCATGGTCTTTACAGGGATATGGGTCACAACACGATCTCTGTGCCTTATACTTATAATTTTTCGGTACAAATAATGCGGGGGTTGGACTTCGGATATATGAATTTTAAAGGGCCGGTGAGTACCGGCCCAGGACCTGGACCGGAACTGTCAGGAATAAATAGCATGAATAACTGAATGTTTCTCTAATGGTCGTCGCAGAAACTTCAGTAAAAAACAGTGGCCCGCGACTCATTTATATCGATAATATCCGTATTCTCCTGATCTGCCTTGTCATCGCAACGCACTGCTCGATCACCTACGGCGGCCCCGGCTCCTGGTACTTTGCCGACCCGGGAAACGGTACCACAACCCCGTTCATCCTCACCGTGATCGATTCACTGAACCAGTCATTCTTTATGGGCTTCTTTATCCTTGTGTCGGCTTATTTCGTTGTAGGGTCGCTCGTGCGCAAGGGTAAGGACCGCTTCACCCGCGACCGCCTGATGCGGCTCGGCATCCCGCTCCTTGTCTGGGTCCTTGTCATCAACCCCATTATCCTGCTTATCATTCTGTGGGGTACAGGAACCCTTCCCATGCCCCCGGCATCCCTCTTGAATCCATTCACCGGCGCCGGGCTCGGGCCGATGTGGTTTGTCTTTTTCCTGCTCGTGGCAACCTTCGCTTACCTGATATGGACCGGGTTTTACCGGACGGATAAGCCCGGAAACGTAAAACCACATCCATTCCCGGGTTTTGCCTCCATCTTTGCTCTCGGGATCCTACTCGGGATTGTCACTACTGTTGTCCGTATCTTCCTGCCAATCGGATCAATGTGGCTGTTTGGTTTCCAGCTCCCGTTCTTCCCGCAGTATATCACAGCCTTCATCATCGGAATTTACGCGGCACAAAACAACTGGTTGGACGATATCCCCGCCCGTGCCGGGAAAGCCTGTGCAGTCGCGGCACTGTTTCTCGTTGCGGTCCAGCCGCTTTTTGTCTACCTGATCCTGAATTCCCCGCCAGGGCTCTCACAAGTCATGGGAGGGCACCACTGGCAGGCAGTGTTCTTTGCTTTCTGGGAACAGATGGCCGGGGTGATGATCATCACCGGGCTGCTCTGGATCTTCTCCCGGTGGTTCAACACACAAGGGTCCGTTACCCGCGCAATGGCCGGAGATTCATATACAGTGTACATCATCCACCCGGTCATCCTCATTCTCCTTGCAATAGCTCTGGCAGGCTTTGCCCTTCCCTCGCTGGCCAAATTTGCCTTGGTGCTCCCGCTGGCAATCTGTCTTTCGTTTTTGCTTGCGCACCTAATCCGGGCTTTACCCGGGGTAAAGAGGGTGCTTTGAGCAGAATGGCATTCTCCCGTGGGGAATATATTGCCTTCTGACAATCCGACAAGAAGGTGTCATGCCAGGTTCTGTTGTTCCTATTTGAAGCACCTGTAAAATAATACAGACAGAGCGAAAAATGAGAAAAAGAGAGGGTTATTATGCACCGGCTGAGTCGTAAACCTGACAGAGGTATCTTGACTCAAAGAGCATTAACGGTGCGATGAAAACAATATTGATGATAAACCCGAGAATGGGGATCATTCCAATGATCGAGAGAATAATCTCGATAACAACCATGACAATAATCATGACAATAAGCGCTATGATGTAAGGGCCCCATCCGATCTTCCCGATGGTTGCAGTGATTTCCTTGAAGTTGAAAGCTTCGCCCATGCTGCCAGTACGGGCAAACCGTATGATCCCGATTGTTGCAAAGATCATCGTGAGGATGCCAATAATCGCAACAACAATGAAACCAAAGAGCATGCCCATGATTGCGCCCATTACTTCTGTTGGCTCCTGACCGGCCATTGCCAGTACTCCTGCACCAATCGTAACGAAGAAGACAATAAGTGTGGGAATTGCCCAGATAAGAGAAACGATCAGGTACTTGATCCCGTCAATGAAGAGCGTGCCCCAATCGGAAACTTCCGGTGCTGGATTATCACCGCGGAAGACTTTCAATGAATATCCGAGCAACGGGATGCACAGAATAATTGTTGCAATTACAAGCAATAACCACTGCATCCACTTTCCTACAACTGCATCCTTTGCATATGCAAAGGAATCGCCAAGCATGTTTCCAAAATCCATTCTAATCACCGTAATGTAAGAGTTTTTTGTTGATTCACTTTTCAACGTCATATTATTTAAAAACGCACTTAAAATCAGAGTTCCCCGAGGACCCCTGTCTGGAATTAAACCGAATATGGTTTTGCCCAGATGATTACCGGGCATTTTTTTTACACCCTTCACAGTACCGGCTGATGCAGTCCCGGCGTATGCTCATATACTCACTTCATCTTTACAGGATAATAACCATGCCGGTTTTTTATATGAGTGGGGGGAAAAGCCGGAAATATTTTTCTCAATCCGACTCAGTGGTAAAGTGAGCAAATAAATGAGAACGGGGATTCGTTTGCTTGGTTTCAGATATGGTTCCGAAAGGTATGTGGTCTATGGAGGATAAGAAAGGGTAATGGCACCTGCAACCCGGCTGCTATATGTCGATGACGAGACCACGCTGCTTGAAATCGCAAAAATCTTCCTTGAAGCAAAGGGCGATTTTATTGTCGATACACTCACATCTGCCAAAGAGGCCCTCGCAGTTCTTAATACCGTGGAGTATGATGCCATCATCTCCGATTACCAGATGCCAAATATGGATGGGATCACGTTCCTTAAGCAGCTCAAAGCGTCAGGAAATACCACTCCGTTCATTATTTTTACTGGCAGGGGACGCGAAGAGATCGTCATACAGGCACTCAATGAAGGCGCTGATTTCTACCTCCAGAAAGGCGGTGAGCCAAAATCGCAGTTTGCAGAACTTTCGCATAAAATCCACCAGGCAGTCCAACAGAAAAGGGCAATAGCAAGTATCCGTAACCTTGAGCGCCGGGAAGCAGATATTATCAACTTCCTGCCGGATGCAACCTTTGCCATCGATACACAGGGTGTCGTGATCGCATGGAACCGGGCAATGGAGAAGATGACCGGGGTCGCACCAGACCGGATACTCGGAAAAGGGAATTTTGAGTACTCGATCCCGTTCTACCATGAGCGCCGCCCCATCCTTATCGACCTTGTACTCAAAGATGATCCGATCACCGCAGGAAAATACCCGTCCATAAAACGGGACGGCATCACACTATTCTCTGAGATAACGATACCCCACTTCAATAACGGGGGTGGGGCTGCACTCTGGTTCACCGCAACCCCTCTTTATGACACGCGGGGTAATATTATCGGTGCCATCGAGTCAATCCGCGAGGTAACAGAACGAGTTCAGGTTAAAGAAGCACTACGGGAGAGCGAGAAACGGTTCCGGGAGCTCTCAGACCTCCTCCCCCTGATAATCTATGAAACTGACACCTGTGGCAACCTGACGTACGCAAACCGCATCGCATTTGAACAGTTCGGATATTCAGAAGAGGAGTTCCGGCAAGGGCTTAATGTCATACAGATGCTTGTCCCCTTTGATCATGAGCGGGCGGCGGCGGCTCTTCGCGCCATGTTTGAGGGAAGGGAAAAAACAGAGCCTGTGGAAGAATACCTGGCCATCAGAAAAGATGGCAGCACATTTCAAATCGCTATCTACTCGTCACCGGTTTTTGTAAATGACCGGGTTACCGGGCTTCGCGGCATCATTATTGATGTTACCGAACGCAAACGTGGGGAGGATGCAATCCACGAGAGCGAGAAGCGGTACCGGAACGTTGTCGAAGACCAGACCGAGTTCATCTCCCGGTTCTTACCTGACGGCACCCATATCTTTGTCAATGAAGCCTACTGCCGGTATTTCGGTCTGAAACGTGATGATATTCTCGGGAAACGCTTCCAGCCGGATATTCCTGATAACGACAAGGCTCGCGTGAAACGCTTCTTTAAATCCTTAACCCCTGATCACCCTGTTGATATTATTGAACACCGGATTATAATGAAGGATGGCAGCATACGGTGGCAGCGGTGGAGCGACCGTGCAATCTTTGATAATGCCGGAAAAATAACCGAATACCAATCGGTAGGCCGGGATGTCACCGACAAGAAGGATGCAGAATTTGCTCTTCAGGCAAGTGAGGAACGGTACCGCTCGATTGTCAATGACCAGACAGAACTCATAGCCCGTTTTACTCCGGATGGAGTCATTACGTTCGTCAACGAAACATACCGCTCATTCTTCGCACCGTTACTGGACTTGCACGAAATCGAGGGAAAAACAATCTGGGATATCATGCAGGTGACAAATTATCCAGAGGTCAAGAAATTCCTCAGTTCACTCACTCAACAAACACCAATCCGTGAAATGGAGCGTGTGTTCACTACAAAAGACGGAAACAAGTACTGGCAGATCTGGGCGGTCCGGGCTCTTTTCGATAACGATGGCAACCCTGTTGAGTATCAGGTTGTAGGCAGGGATATCACAAAACGCAAGCGGGCGGAGGAGGCACTGCGGGAGAACGAAGAAAAATTCCGTGTCTTATCTGAACAATCTATTTTAGGCATCGGAATCATTCAGGATGGCATCTACCAGTACTTCAACCAGGGATATTGCGCAATCTCCGGTTATTCCGTAGATGAAATACGAAGCTGGAAACCGTACGAATATGCCAAAACCGTTCATCCGGACGATCTTGATTTTGTGATGGAACAAGTGCAAAAAAAGCAGACGAATTCACCGGGTGGAGTAACGCATTATTCGTTTCATGCCATAAACAAAGATGGTGCAATCCTGTTGCTCGACCTGTACTCCAAGTGTATCGAGTACCAGGGTCGTCCCGCCGATTTCGTGATGTTCATCGACATCACCGAGCGCAAACGGGCGGAAGAAGCGCTGGCCAGAAGCGAGATATGTCTGCGGCGAGCCGAACGGGTTGCCGGATTCGGGCACTGGGAATTTAATCTTGATACCAAGGAAGTCCATGCATCTGATGGCGCAAGAACACTGTATGGGCTGGCTAATCGGGACTGGAGTATTCCGGAAGTTCAAATGGTCCCCCTTCCGGAGTACCGTCCGATGCTTGACGAGGCCCTACAGGCTCTTGTCGAGAATAACCGGGAGTATGATGTTGAATTCAGGATCAAACGCCCCAGTGACGGAAAGGTTGTGGATATCCACTCCATTGCAGAGTATGATGAAAAGACAAGGGTGGTCTTTGGAGTAATTCATGATATCTCCGGGCGCAGGCAGGCAGAAGAGGCACTGAAGGAGAACGAGCAGAAGTTCAGAACCCTTGTTGAGTATTCCCTTGAAGGAAGCATCATTGTCGATTTCCAGGGTAAGATCCTGTTTACCAACAATGCGGCTGCCCGGATGATAGAAGCAGAAGGGGATGCAGGATTGATTGGCAGGAATGTGATGGAATTCATCGCTACCGAGTCCAAACAGGATGTCATGAGGGACTTTGAACATGTTGCCCGGGGTCACGATGCCTTCCTTGCACACTACCATGTGATATCAGTAAAAGGAAAAAAAATCTACGTGGAAAGTATCGGTAAGGTGATTCCCTATGAAGGAAAAACCGCAGATCTTATTTCCATCCGTGACATTACTGAACAAAAAAATGCCGAAAATGAACTCAGGGAGAGCGAACAGAAGTACCGTATCCTTCTCGACGGAGCGCTGGACCCTATCTTCTCGTTCTACCCGGACGGGACTTACCATTATGTCAACCGGGCTTTTGCCGAAGGTGTCGGAAAGTCCGTTGACCAGATTATCGGAAAGAAGATCTGGGATGTATTTCCAAAAGACGAGGCAGAGAAACGGTTTTCTACACTTCGCTCGGTCTTTTCAACAGGAGAGGGCAAAGAATTCGAAGTTCGGGTTCCCCGCCCCGATGGCGACCGGTATTACGTGACAACGATTGTTCCTATCAAGGATGACAAAGGATCCGTTGTCTCAGCAATCTGTTCTTCAAAAGAGATCACCGCACGCAAGAAGGTTGAAGAAGCGTTACGGGAGCGCGAGGAGAAGTATCGCCACTTGATCGAGAACAGCCACGACATTATCTATACGATGACACCCTTGGGCGAATTCATTTACGTTTCCCCGAGCTGGACCCTGCACCTGGGGCACCCGGTAACAGAGGTGGTTGGAAAATCATTCCTGCAATTCGTCCATCCGGATGATATGCCGGTGTGCATGGATTTTCTTAAAAAAACAATCGAGGACGGAATCCGACAACCGTACGTAGAATACCGGGTTCAGCATGCTGACGGCTCATGGCGCTGGCATATCTCAAAATCTGTCCCATTACGTGATGAAACAGGCAGGATCCTTGGTTTTGAGGGCATTGCCAGCGATATCACCGGGCGCAAACAGGCAGAAGAAGCATTGCAGCAGGCCAACAAAAAACTCAACCTCCTCTCCAGCATAACGCGGCACGACATCAACAACCAGCTTCTCGCTTTGAATGGATTTCTTGAATTACTCCATGAGAAGATCCAAAATCCCGCTTTTGAGGAGTATTTCGACCGTATCGAACAGGCCAGTACAGGTATTTCTACGATGATCGAGTTCACCAGGGAATACGAAATGATTGGTGTTGCTGCCCTGATCTGGCATACGTGCCGTACACTCGTAGATACAGTATCGAAGGATGCTCCGCTCGGAAAGGTTGTGATGAAAAATGACCTCCCCTCCAGCTTGGAAGTATTTGCCGACCCGCTCATCACCCGGGTTTATTACAATCTGATGGATAACGCCGCCCGGTATGGCGGGAGTATCACCTCCATACGGTTCTATGTTAAGGAATGTGACGGGAACCAGATCATTGTCTGTGAGGATGACGGCGATGGTGTGCCTGCTGAAGAAAAAGAACGGATATTCAACCGGGGTTTTGGCAGGAACACTGGTATGGGTCTCTACCTTACCCGCGAGATACTCTCTATCACCGGTATCACCATCCGGGAAACCGGGGTGCAGGGTAAAGGGGGACGGTTTGAGATAACAGTGCCCAAAGGGGCGTACCGGTTCAACAAAAAATAGCATATCATATCACAAAATAAACAGTTCAGCCGTACTAATTCTGATAATAAAAAGGGATGCCGATTATATGTTCATCTGGAGCCAGTCGCTAATTGCAGGAATCGTTATTTTGAAATAATTAAGGGCAGAAGATGGACAATTCTTTTTGATCGCATGCTGGATCTCCCGGTTGGTTTGATTACCTTTCCTCAACAAACCCTAACCAGAAGTGACCATTTCATGGAACAGATCAAACGAGCCTTCGATGCAACTGCATCCTGTTATGATGCCCAGCGGAAATGGATCATCCCGGAGATGGACGACTATTACAGCGCAGCAGTCTGGGCGGCGGAGTGCAAAAACCCGGCTCCTGCCATCCTTGACATTGGCGCAGGTACTGGTCTCCTCTCGGCGCTCATGATCCAGAAATTCCCGGACGCAGTCCTCACCCTGGTTGATCTCTCCGAGACTATGCTCAGTATCGCAAAAGAGCGGTTCACTGATCGCAAGGATGTGCGGTACATTTCCGGTGATTACAGCAACGTGGACTTTAGTGGACGCTATGACCTGATCTGTTCGGCACTTTCCATCCACCATCTTGAGCACGAGGAAAAGCATAGACTCTACAAAAAGATCTTTGACGCTCTGAATCCCGGGGGGATGTTTGTAAACGCCGATCAGGTGCTCGGCGACACTACGGCCATCAACCGGCGCTACATGGACTACTGGGATGAATTTTAGTGCCGTGCCCGCTCTCATCAGAAGATAAGAAACAGATGCTATACCGACGGGACACCTTTGATAAGAACGAGAAACTCTCTGTGCAGATGACGTGGTTGCAGGACTGTGGGTTTACCGATATCGACTTAGTGTATAAGAACCGGCTGTTTGTCGTTTTTACTGGAAGAAAGGGATAGAGGGAAATGACATTATGTGAGCGGGTGGAATTATTTGTCCATCCTTAACTATCCTTAATTGTTTTTTTTACTAATTGCCAGTGAACCGGTACACACCCTTAGGCACCGTCATCTCAAACCGTGCACCTTTACCCGGTTCCCCGGTCTCACGGATCTTGATACCGGTGATATCAAGGATCTCCCGGGAAAGAGTTAAACCAAGCCCGGTGTTCTTGCCAAAACATCGCTCGAAGATCCGCTCCTTTTCTTCGGCCAGGATACCCCCTCCGTCATCCTCGCATACGATTACATAATTATCGCCATGTTCAACGACAAAAAACCTGATGGTTGTAATCTTCCTGCCATACCGCACCGCGTTATCCATAAGGTTAAAAAATACCCTGACAATGAGCGGATCTGCGAACAGTTCTATGCCGGCAGGCAGATCATTTTTCACCCGGATCTGTCCAAGCGAAGCTTGCTTTGCTGCAATGTCTACGAGTGACCGTGGATTCTGCCAAACGGGTGCAGTAATCCCGATAATGTCGTATTCACCTGTGAACCATATCTGTTTCTGGATCAGCTGGGTGGCCTGCTCAATCTTCTGGAGATATTCGCGAACGGTTTGATCAGTGGTCCCCTCTACAGCAAGGTAGAGGAACATGTTAATTGCTGATATCTGGTTGCTGATATCGTGCAGAGTGATTGTAGAAATCAGTTTTAATTTTTTATTTGCAAGATTTATCTCCGATTCCGCCCGCTTGCGTTCAGTAATATCACGGACCACTGATACCATCACTCGTTTTTTCTGGAAACTGACCACATGGGTATTGACCTCGACCGGAACGACCGTACCGTCCTTCCTCCAATGTTCGGTCTCGAATATTGAGTTACCGGTTGATGAGAGTTGACGTATAATTTCATCGAGAGGCCGGCTGTGGTACCCGGTGACAAAATCAAGGGGTCCGTGCTCCAGCAGTTCTTCACGAGTAAATTGCAGCATCCGACAGGCGACTTCATTTACTTCGATGAATTTTCCGGGCTTGCCGTCCGGTTCAATCTCATGGATGTGGATTCCATCATTTACCAGGTTAAAGATACCGCGGAACTTCTCCTCGCTCTCTTTCAGCCCTTTTTCCATCTGCAACTTGAAGTTTGGAGAACTCTTTGGGGTGCGTGGGGGTTGCTTTTCTGCACCAAACCTCGAAGAACGGGTGCTGCTCCATTTTGTCTCATCCTTCTCCGTCTTCTTTTTTACTACCATAAGTCACCTTGTTAATTTAACTTCCACGTATCATTGTAGCATATGGGGGATCACGGTATATTTCATCTTGTATTTCTGTGAGTGATTGAATGCCGTTTGTTTTTTTAATAGTTATGGGAGGGTGGGAGTTTCTGTCCCCCCTGTTCATCCGCTCTTTTACACCAGCATTTGTAGCACTCAAACCAGATGACGCTCCCTGCACCGGCCATAGCACACACCAGAAGATCCAGAATTGACACGCTGCCGAACCTGAAGAGATCACTGAGAACCGGAATGAAGAGGACAAGAATCAGGCAGATGAGCGTTCCTGCAAATACCCATGCCATTGCCTTGTTGGGGGTGCGTAAGGTAGTAACAATAGTTTCAGACCATGACCGGTTTGTGAGGATAAGGCAGAGATTGGCAATCACGATTGTTGTAAACGTCATGGTCCTCACCTCTGCTTCACCAAATCCCCTGCCCAGTGCATTGACGTACACCAAGAGGACCACAGCCAGCACGACAAACCCCTGGAGAAGGCTTAGGGCGAGGGTCTTTTTTTTGACATTCCTGACCCCCCAATAAAATCATCGATAATTTAAGGCGTTTTCCCTGTCACACCAGGAGCAGATCAAATAAGAATCCCCTCCCTCCAGTGAGAAATAGCAAAAAAATGATCCCTGTGGGGCATACTCGACCCTA
>JANYBK010000058.1 GCA_025360805.1 Methanomicrobiales archaeon | reverse complement strand
GGCTAATGAGTTGTGTCCAATGTGGCCGGGTCCGGCATACACCCGGCTCCGGAGGGGTTAACACAGTCAAAGGGAAAAAACCCCTGTTTTTTAGGATCGGATATTCCAGTTCGGGACCATGAGAGACCTGCACTCCGCTCAGCTCACTTCTCCGTCGTAGACCCTCATTTAGTGAATGGGTCATAGCCTCAATTCCGGTACAAAACCACCCAATTCCGGCACACGCGTTTTAAAAGACTTCAGAATGAGCCCCTTTAGGCTTGATTCAATATAAATTGGGCTCAGAAAAGAACGCTAATAGACGCTATTGGATGGCAGATCTCTTGTCTGATGGGCTAAAGTAGGTGGAAAATGAAAGGAAGGCCTGTTTTGGGGGTCAAATCGGAGATCTCACTCGTCGGACATCGACGTAAAATTTGGGGATTAGCCGGGAATGATATGACGTGGGTGTGAGTGTAGATAACCCAAACCCACTTCTCCGTCGGAGACACTCTCTCAGTGAAGGGTTCACAGCCTCAATTCCGGCACAAATCCACCCAATTCCGGCACACGCATTTTAAAAACCTTCGGAATGAGCCCCGTTAGGCTGGATTCAATATAAATTGGGCTCAGAAAAGAACGCTAATAGACGCTTTTGGCTGGCAGATCTCTTGTCAGATGGGCTAAAGTAGGTGGAAAATGAAAGGAAGGCTTGTTTTGGGGGTAAAACTGAAGAAATCTCTCGTCGGATACCGACGTGGTTTCAGGGGGGGCTAGGATGCCCGGGCCAGCGATTGCTCATAAAAAATGAGAGTGGGGTACTGTTGATCGGAAAAACAATTTCTATCTCGATCCGGATCACGATGGGAAAATTTCGGGCAGGGCCTGTTTAACATTTTCCGGTCACAGGGTCCGCCTGGAAATTTCCTATGGCTCAAGGC
This sequence comes from Methanomicrobiales archaeon, assembly GCA_025360805.1. Taxonomy (GTDB): domain Archaea; phylum Halobacteriota; class Methanomicrobia; order Methanomicrobiales; family Methanospirillaceae; genus Methanoregula. The sequence goes on along the minus strand of JANYBK010000058.1, from coordinate 45,609 downwards.
ACCGCATCCGCCCGTGCAGCAAGGGCCGGGGGTTGCGCTCCGTTTGACTGGATCCGGGTGAGGGCTTGACCGGGAGAGTTACAAAAATTTATGACTGATTATAACGTATTTCATTTTTTTAATGAATGATTATTTACTCAAACAATAATATTGATTCATGGATGGTTTAACGAAAGTCATTCTCGCCATAATAGGTGTCCTGATTTTGATAAATTTTTTTATTGGATTTACATTGTTAATGTTATTCATATTACTTCTTTTTATCACGGTAGTTGTTACTTTCACCCTCATAATCTGGATACCAAGACTTTTCAATACAGTTAATAATCTAGCAGATTATCAACCCCTAATACAAAACAGATCATCCCTCGATGGTGATTGTCTATATTACAACTTTAATCAGAGTTGTACTTTTGGCGAAAATTTTGAACAAAAGGTAAATAATACATTTTTTGCCAATTTAGGAATTGCATTTTCATTGTACCTAACATTAACATACATTATTTATGCTGTTCCAACATCCCTTTATGATTTTTCAGCAATTTCTAGCGTCAAAATTTTGTTTTGGGACTATACTGTGCCTACTTACCTATCTAATATTAGTACTTCAGGTATTGCATTTTCCGTAACGTTCTTCATGATTCCCCCAATCCTATTATCTTATAGGATTTTGGCGAATCCAACCCGATTATGGTTCCATAAAAATAATAACGCCGTAGGGGAAATTGAACACAATCAAATAAAATTTTTTAAGGATCAAGTAATTTCCTTTTATTTTTCATTTATTGCTAGTACCGTTATCGTTTTTTATATTTCAATACTGTATTTGGCAACAAAATTCGGAAATTCTGTGGATATTAGGCTAATATTACCATTTTCTACGACAATGGATCTATTAACGTATGTTTTAATGTTTTTATTGGAGATAGTTGCGATTTATACAATATCGTATTTCGAAGAAAAATATTTTGAAAAATTTAAGCCAATAGATCAAGCTGAAGTTTGGAAACCAAGTTATTTAATTCCTAAAAAATATCGCAAATTTCTGTAATATTTTTTCTTTTTACTGTTGATTGTTGTTTAGTTAAAACCCCCCAAATAGGTATGACATTCACAGTCAACAGTGTGTTATTTAAAAAAAAGATATTACTGGTATTCCGGCGGCTGAACCTGCTTAGGTAAACCACCTTTGAAATTTTGTTGAATCTTGCCATAATAATCTCTCACACGTTCATTCATTGTTGGATGAACTTTCTCATAAGCGGCCTCGAAATGGCTTTTTGTGACTTTTGTTGCACCATCCCTAAGCGCAAGCATACCTGCTTCACGACAAAGTGACTGAAGATCAGAACCGACATGACCTTCTGTCTTTTCTGCGATAAATGAAATCAGTGCTTCACGAGATTGATCTGAGAAATATAAATCATACTGGGTGAATAATTGTTTAATTTTTCTTCTCCTTTGAGCAACTCTTAATCCCGAAAAAATTAATCTCCGCTGGGCTCTTTCAATTTGGGGGATCAAAAGATCTCCAGCACCTTTTTTATGCACATATTTGCTAATCGTTTCATCCAATTTCACAATATCCGTCTGAATTGCTCCATCTAGGAGATCAACAAAATCTTTAATTTGTTTACTAAACTCGAACTTTGAAGTGTCGAGAGAATATTTTTCGAGAATTTTTTCAACTTGTTCTTTAATAGTCCGAGTAGTTAATCCGGAATAATTAATATTCTGAATAGCTATTTTGAAATGATCCAGAGTTATCTTTCCATGGCCATCTTTAAGCGCAATATCGCCAACATTACGACCTAAAATTATGAGATCATTTTCTGTATATCCATCAGTTAGTTCAGAGACTTCTTCAACAATATTTCGTATTACAGAATCAATATGGTTTATTCCGTATTGCTCCAACAGTTCCTTAATCCGCCTTCTCCGATCATTCAAACTTAGACCATGCAAGGGTGTCTTTTTAATGAACCCGATTATATCATCATAATTGAATTTTCCAGCTTCATTCGTTGATAATGTACTTGCCTCTTTACAGAGCAGCTCAATATCCGGTCCTATAAGACCCTCTGTTGAGTCTGCAATTTTTTCAATAACATCACTGTTAATATGAACCGAGTGATCAATCCAGATTTTATTTAAAATATCTTTTATCTTATCTTTTCTTTGTTCGCGTTTAAACCCATCAAGATGAGTTTTTTTCTGGACCTCAATAAGTTGGTCAACCGTCACCGTTTTTAAAGCACCTTTCGGTATTGTTTGATTAAATTCGCGGAAAAGGGCATCAAGATCGTCGTCAACTAGACCTTCTGTTATTTCAACGAGTTTCTGGATACCAGATATTTCACCTTCGATAGGCATAAATCTCGAATGAATTTCTAAAATCTTTTTCCTGTCATCTAAAGTCGGCTCACCTATGTAGACCAATCGATCAAATCTGCCGGCCCTCAGTAGTGCGGGATCAAGGATATCAGGACGGTTAGTTGCTCCAAGCACCACCACATCTTTCAGTTCTTCGAGTCCATCCATCTCTGCAAGAATCTGATTCAAAACACTTTCAATATAATGAGAATCCCCACTGCTTCCACGGGACGGTGCAAGCGCATCGATCTCATCAAAAAAAATGATAGATGGTGCTACCTGACGGGCTTTCTTGAAAATGTCCCGAACAGCACGTTCACTTTCTCCATAATATTTTGAAATTATTTGCGGACCTCTGATTGCAATAAAATTTGCCCCACTTTCACTCGCAACCGCTTTTGCTATAAGTGTTTTACCGGTACCTGGAGGACCATAAAGTAATACACCTCTTGGGGTTTTTATATCGAGTTCCTCAAAAATATGACTTTTGGATAAAGGATATTCTACGGCTTCTTTCACTTCTTGTATAGGCTTTTTGAGTCCCCCAACATCTGTCCATTTAACATGTGATACTTCAAGGAGGACTTCTCGCATAGCACTTGGAGTTACTTCCCTCTGTGCTCCGATGAAATCTGCCGCAGTTACTTTGAGTGTATCGAGCACTTCTTCTGGAATTTCATCCGCATCCAGGTCCATCGAGGGGATATACCGGCGCATGGCACGAATTGCAGCCTCAGTAGCAAGTGCAGCAAGATCTGCCCCGACAAACCCATGCGTCTGTTTCGCAATATCCGTTAAACTAACTTCGTCTGCCAGAGGCATTGCCTTTGTATGGATTTTGAGAATTTCAATACGGTCTGATTCTGTGGGGACGCCAATCTCGATCTCCCTGTCAAACCGCCCGGGCCTGCGGAGTGCTGCATCGATCGCATCGACCCGGTTCGTAGCACCGATCACGACAACCTCTCCACGTTCCTCAAGCCCGTCCATCATGGTTAGGAGCTGGGCAACCACGCGCCGCTCGACTTCCCCAGTTACATCCTCGCGCCGGGGCGCAATAGAATCCAGTTCATCGATGAAAATGATCGAAGGAGCATTCTCCCGCGCTTCTTCAAAGACCTCGCGGAGCCGCTGTTCGCTCTCACCGTAATATTTCGAGATCACTTCTGGCCCGGCAATCGAGATGAAGTGCGCACCGCTCTCGCTTGCTACTGCCTTTGCGATCAAAGTCTTGCCGGTTCCCGGTGGACCATAAAGAAGCAATCCTTTGGGTGGTTCGATCCCAAGTTTCCGGAATAGTTCCGGGTGCCGGAGTGGGAGCTCGATCGTCTCGCGGAGGCGTCGCATTTCATCCTTTAGCCCCCCGATATCCTCGTACGAGAATCTTTTTATCCCCTCAAAACCGGCTGCTGGCTTGTCCGAGAACTCGATCGTGGTATTCTTTGTAATGATGACGGCTTCTTCCGGCTCGATCTCCATGACTTTGAACGCCACGATCTGTGGCTGGAGGAACGGTAGTCCCAGCATGATCGGGACAGAATCATTCATCGATACCGGAAAATCAATCAGCCCATTCACCACATGAGGATTGTTTGCAACCGGTATTTTCTTTGGCAGATCTTCAGGAGGTGCAAGCACCACGCGTCTGGCTTCCACTTCTTCAGAGATTTTGATGATCTTGACCGTATCCCCGATTGCGACACCGGCATTTTGCCGGGTAAAATTATCGATCCGGACCTTGCGCTGGTTCCAGTCCTCGACAAGAGCCCGCCAGACCTTGGCCACGGTCCTGCGTTTTCCCTCGATTGCAACCAGATCCCCCGGTGAGATCTTTAACAGGAGCATCGTCTCGGGATCGAGCCGGGCCTTTCCGCCACCCTGATCGCCGGGATACGCGGAATCCACTCTCAATTGCACTTCAGGCATTACCTTAAAGGTCATATACGCAGGGATTTATAGGTACTGTAAATGCGTATCCTCATTTTCGATCCCTTCCACGGCGCGGCAGGCGACATGATCACAGCCGCCCTGCTGGACTGCGGAGCTGACCGGGCAATCGTCCTTCGGGCAATGCAGGCAGTAGTGGCAGAGCCAAAAATCTCAACGGTCACAAGAGCCGGTATCCGTGCTTTGAAAGTGGACACCCGGGCCACCCCGGGCCACCGGACATTTCCGGAGGTGATGCAGCGGATCGATTCTGCTGCAAACGTTGTCCCGGCCCCGGCACTCGCGATGGCACGCCGGGTCTTCGAACGGATCCGTGCCGCCGAAGAAGAAGTACACGGCACCCATGCCCATTTCCACGAGGTTGGCGCCGATGACGCAATCGCTGATATTATCGGTGCCTGCACGGCCCTGCACTCGCTGTCCGCTGACGGAGTAAAAGTCCTCCCCATCACAGTAGGTCATGGAACAGCTACCGGCTCGCACGGCACCTTCCCCATCCCTGCACCGGCAACTGCCCTGATCCTCAAAGACGCCTGCCTCGCCGCTGTTGCCGGCAATCACATGGGTGAGCTCTGCACGCCGACAGGTGCAGCACTTCTCGCGGAATTTGCCACTATGACGGTTCCCGATCCGGGTGCATATACCACCCTTGCGGTAGGCTACGGGGCGGGAACCCGGGATCCCCATCACGCACCCAATGTCCTGCGGGCCATGATCGTTAAATCTGCTGCCGCAGCAGGGGATCTTGAACAGGACACTGTTGACATTCTCGAAACCAATTTAGATGATGTGAGTGGGGAGGTGATTGCCCATGCGATCACCTGCTTCATGGCGGCAGGCGCACGCGATGCAAGTGCCATGCCGGTGATCATGAAGAAGGGCAGACCCGGGTACCTGGTCCGGGTCATCTGCCTCAAAGAAACGAGTGCTGCTCTTGCCGAGCTGATGGCACGCGAACTCGGGACGCTGGGTATTCGCTGCATTCCTGCGGTGCACCGGTTCATCGCTGAGCGCACAATAGAAGAAATCGATGTCACTATCGCTGGACAGCTGAAAAAGATGCCGGTGAAGTGCGGGTGGATGCATGGCGCCATATACACACTCAAAGCAGAGTTCGATCCTGCACGCGACTGGGCGTGCGAACTCAAAATCCCGGTCAAAGACGTAATCCGGGCGATCGAAGATGCTGGCTGGAAAAATGTTAAGGACAAACACACGGGCGGTGTACAGTGAAAACGGATAAACGAACCAGCGGTAATGCAGCCTTTGACCAGCTGCTGGGCGGAGGGCTCGAGGTCAGGACCATCACGCAGCTCTACGGGGAACCGGCAAGCGGGAAGAGCACGCTCTGCATCATCGCCGCAGTCTCCTGTCTAAGGGCCGGTCACGCAGTTGCCTATATCGACTCCGAGGGTTTCTCGATCGAGAGGTTCCGACAGATCGCAGGCGACGACACCGAGAAACTTGCCGACAAACTCTTCCTCTTTGAGCCCATCGATTTCGAACACCAGGGGCAGGTGATCGCCGAAGTCGAAAAGGTGTTAAAGACACAAAAGCCGCAACTGCTCGTCATGGATTCTGCGACAGCACTCTACCGCACCGATCTTGACAAGGGCAGGGATGCAATCCAGGTGCTCACCCGGCAGATGATCCACTTGTTGGGGTATGCCAAACGCTACGAAATTCCTGTCATCATAACCAACCAGGTGTACATGGATACGGGCAAGAATACCTGGTACGGCCTTGGCGGTTTTGCACTCGAACACATCTCGAAAGTGATCGTCCGTGTCGAGAAGACGGGTACTACCGGATGTCGCCGGGCCCGGCTGGTCAAACACCGCTCCCAGCCGGAAGGCGCGTCATTCGAGTTCGAGATCGTTAAAGAAGGTATCACGGCAAAAATCTGATGACTGCATCAGGTTCTTTTTGTTTTTCCGGATACAAAAGATCCGTGGGAAAATTGTAATCATTATATCAATTGAGCACGAATAATAACAGACCAATGGTACTGAACAGGGAGATCACCGCCCGGATTACTGATCTTTTAGTAGAGCACCCGCAGGGCTTAAGCATAACAGAGATTGTAAAAAAGATCGATATCAACCGGAACACTGCCGGGAGATACCTTGAAAACCTGCTGGTCTCAGGCCAGGTTGAGATGCGCCATTTCGGGATGGCGAAGATCTATGCCCTATCAAACCGGATTCCACAGTCTGCAATGCTCTCGATCTCTTCAGATCTGGTCATGCAGCTGGACGCTAACCTTCGGATCGTCTTTGCCAATGAGCCGTTCTTAAAGATGCTTGGCGTCTCTCCAGCAGAACTGTTCGGAAAAAATATCGAATATACAGCAGCAGTAACCGTCTTTGATGATGCACTGGAAAATTTTATCCAAAATCTCAGGAACGGGGTTTCAGGAAAAGAATGGCGCAATACGCTCACGCTGAATAACGGTGAGCGGATATTTTCCTGCCATATTTATCCAATCGTTTTTGCCGATGGGCGCAAAGGCGTCTCGGTCCTTATGGAAGATATTACTGAGTTCCAGCGAAATGAGTGCGCATTGCGGGAGAGTGAAGACCGTTACCGCAAACTCGTAGAGATCTCTCCGGATGCGGTTATCCTTCACAGTGATGGAAAAATTATCTACGTGAACCCGGCTGGCCAAAAACTCATTGGCGCTCAATATCCCGAAGAGATGGTAGGAAAACCGGTTCTTGATTTTATCAATCCGAAATCCCGTGATACGGTGAGTGAAAATATCAGAAAAGATCTTGACGGGGAGAAGTCACCTATTATGGAATTGGAGATGCTCCGGCTCGATGGCACATCTGTGACGGTCGAAGGCAGGGGGGTTAAGACACTAATTGGTGGGAAATCTGCGGTACTGGTGGCAATAAGGGATATCACCGCGCGCAAACGGGCTGAAATTGCCGTCAGAGAGAGCGAGCAAAAATACCGGGCTATCGTTGAGAATACGATTGATGCAATTTATATCCACGATTTTGAGGGTACCATTATTGATGTGAACGAAAACGCCTGCAGGATGGTTGGATACGAAAGAGACGAGCTTATCGGAGCCAACCTCTCAAAGATCGACTGCGGATGGATCCTTCCGGTGAACAGGGATCTTGAAGAGCTTCTTAAGTGGTCCAGCATCGTTTTCGAGCGGGAAAATATTCACAGGAATGGTGCTGTAATACCGGTTGAAGTCAGGGTCCAGATTGTCAACCGGGAGAATAAAGGCATCTGCCATGCATTTGTAAGGGACATCACCGAACGAAAAGCAAAAGAAGATGCGCTGCGCACCAGCGAAGAACGGTACCGGCGTCTTATCGGGCAGTCATTTGATGCAGTCGTTATCCATAAAGAGGGAAAGATCGCTGTAGCAAATGAAGTCGCCCTGACCCTCGCGGGTGCACAATCTCCAGCAGACCTTATCGGGCGGTCCATTTATGATTTCATCCACCCGGATTCAAAGAAGATCGTTGAAGAACGGATTGCCTTGCTCGAGAATACGGAAACTCTCCCCCGTGTCAGGGAAAAATTCATCCGTCCTGACGGAAAAATCCTGCATGTGGAGGTCATGGCTACACGATTTATCGACAAGGGGATCCCGGCAGTCCAGATTGTGTTCCGGGAAATTTCCGACAGGCCGTAGTGACCACACAGGTTTTTCTTATTAATGACGGGAAAAATTAATAAGAGATTTTCCCTGTAAAAACAGTCTCTGCCGGCCCTTCCATCTTTGCGCCGTCTTTTAAGTAAATCACCAACGGTCCACCCATGGTCTCGACTTTGACCGTTTCTCCCATCAGGCCAAGGTGGTGAATGACTGCTGCTGCTGCCGTTGCCCCGGTGCCACAGGAGAGCGTCTCTCCTTCAACACCGCGCTCGAACGTTCGGATCTTTATACTGTCTTTCCCCGTCTTCTGGACGAAGTTCACGTTCGCCCCGTTGACAAACGATTCATGGAAGCGGATCGGAGGCGCAAGCGCTTCTACGTTCACGCTCTCTATATCATCTACCAGCACCACCGCATGCGGGACACCGGTGTTGGCTGCATAAACATCAAAAACGCCGATATGTTCCTTGTATTCCCCTTCTCCCTGTGCAGGAATTTCGAGCCGGTTAAATTTCGGGGTTGGCATGCTGATGGTGGCAACAAAACTATCGTCACGGTAAGCCATCTCCACACCAACGGGCCCGGCAAGCGTATCGATCGTGCAGGAGTTTTTTACATAGCCGGCATCAAAGGCATATTTTGCCAGGCAACGGATACCGTTACCACACATCTCCGCTTCGCTCTCATCGGGCTGGAGAATCCGCATCCGGAGGTTTCCGGTTTCCGATTTCACCAGGAACAGGACTCCGTCGGCCCCGATTCCGAACCTGCGGTCACAGTAGGTTGCAGCAAACCGGGCCTTCATATCGTTAGGAATGATCGTCTTTTCGTATTCATCGATCAGTACAAAATCATTGCCATTTCCCTGTAATTTTGTAAATGGTATCTCCATGATTCCTCGTTTCCCTCCTTTATAGCTTCAGCAATCGCTTTTACTCGATATGACCGGTATTAATCTCAAAGGCTTTATGGAATTCGCCGATATCCCAGCCGAGATACTCTTTGATGATCACGTACGCCATCTGCGGTGGGATTGCACCCTGCTCGGTCACAATCATATCGATATATTCCGCAGGAGTGACATCAAACGCCGGGTTCCGGACGGTCACATGGGGCAGGGTCCGGGCAATCTCATCCGGCAGTACCTCTCCTGCTGCCCGCTCTTCGATCTGGATCTGTTCGCCGATGATCGTACGGGGGGCAAACTTGTAGGTCTCAGCAGCCACAAGCACATTCACCCTCGCTTCATGCGCAGAGTGGGCAACCTGCGAAGTGCCGATCTTGTTCACAACCGCACCATTCACAGTGACTGCATCTGCACCGACAATGACGAGATCAATGTCGTTGATGAACGATCGCACCGCAGAATCCACTATGTAATTTGTCTTTATGCCAGCATCGTTGAGCGTCCGGATAGTTATGAGTCCCTGGTTTCTCGGGCGCACTTCTGTGGCAAAGACCTCAATCTCTTTTCCGCTCCTGTGCGCTTCGATAATGCATCCAAGTGCCACTTCGGAGTTACAGTGCGTAAGAATCGTATCGCCATCACGGATATGCCGGGCACCGAACTCTGCGATCTTTTCTACCGCATGCTGCGAGGACTGGATGAACTCATCCGCCCGCTCTACAACTCCTGCCCGCGCTTCTTCAACAGTTTTTGCCCGGCCAATGCCAGCCATAACCATATGAACGGCATTCGGTAACGAGACTGCCGTAGGACGTGTCGATACCAGCAATTCAGCTGCCCGTTCCATCTCATCAACAAATGCTAATGGGAACGATGCCTTTGAGCAAAGAGCCTGGGCACGGAGGGCTTCAGCTGCTGCACGCGCAATCCTGCCCGCACCCCGGATTTCCATGCTCTTTATCTTCTCTGCAGTTTCAATAGGAAACATTAAGCTTCATTGATTCAATGGAGATTCTGAAGTACATATAGGTTTATTACCGGGTGTCTCATGTCGGTTGCCGTAGTCTTTGACAGTGCAGGAACGCTTCTTAACACATACCGTGTGGCAAAAGATATCTGCAACAAAAAACTGCTGCCGGGTATCGAGACCACAACGCTCACCTTCAGTTCTCCGGATCGCGTCCTTGTCGTGCTGCCCGTGAAATCCAAGATGATGATCGACACACCTTCTGATACCCTCCTCTCCGATTATCTCATCGAGCACAACATGAGCTTTGGTGTGAGCTGCACGCGCAGAATCACAACCGCAGAAGAGATCGGAGATGTCCTATACGCTGATAAGACAGCGCTTGTGGGCGATCTGCAGGAGTGCATCCGCAATGTCTGGACGGTCTGTAAAGCAGAATCGGTAGTCACAATGAACAGCGGGGCGATCATCAATATGGCATTAGGGGCAGTTGAGTTTACCATCACGGCAGGAGGCTGGCCGTTTGACGGAGCAAAAGAGACGATCACCTGCCTGCACAGGATGGGTGTACCAACGTTCATTGCCTCTGGGGACCGGGTAACAAAATTAGAGAAGATGGCAGACCATCTCGGCATTCCAAGGGACCGGGTCTACGGGGTTGCTACACCTACTGTAAAAGCGCAGATCGTCAGTGACCTGAAGCAGGAATATGACAAAGTGCTTATGGTAGGCGACGGTATCAATGATCTCTGTGCCATGCGAAATGCCGATATCGCGATTCTCACCATCCAGCAGGCAGGCGATCGGCCTGAGGAACTCTATGCTGCCGCAGACTTTGTGGTGAAAGATGTCGGAGCTGTACTCCCCATCGTTCAGGATCTGCTCACATCCCAGAAGCGTTCGGGGTAATTAGCGATCGTGACGGTAACGTGCAGGATATAAAAGGTAATATGAGTCCAGTACCACATTAGGTATAAGGGAATTATGAAGGCTCCATTGATCACGGTCGACAACCTCTGCATGGATTTCGATGGCCAGAGGGTACTCAAGAATATTTCTTTTGAGATCGCAGAAGGGGAGATCCTCGGGATTATTGGCAGGAGCGGGGCCGGTAAGACCGTGCTGATGCACCTGATGCGCGGCGTGGAACAACCCCCCACGAGCGGTTCTATTGTCTATCATGTGGCGGCCTGCGGCACCTGCGACTATATGGATGTGGGGAGCGCAGTGGGCAAACCATGTTCCCGCTGTGGCGCGAAGCTCACGGCGCTGAATGTGGATCTCTGGAACGAAAAAGACGAGGAACTGCGGCGCAGGCTGATGCGCAGAACTGCAATCATGTTCCAGCGCACATTCGCCCTTTATGGCGACGACCGTGTGATCGAAAATGTCCTTCATGCACTGGACGACATCAATTACCCACAGGAGAATGCAATCAACCGTGCAGCCGATCTAATTGATCAGGTAAGACTTTCTCACAGGATGATGCATATCGCCAGAGACCTTTCCGGGGGTGAGAAGCAGCGAGTGGTGCTTGCACGCCAGCTGGCAAAAGAGCCGTTCTTACTCTTTGCCGATGAACCAACCGGTACGCTCGATCCAGGTACGGCAAAGATTGTCCATGCGATGCTCATTGAAGCGGCAAAGACAAACAATATGGGGATCATCGTTACGTCCCACTTCTCGCAGGTGATTGAGGATGTTGCCAACCGCGCAATCCTTCTCATAGATGGCAGCATTGCAAAACTCGGCTCACCCAAAGAAGTCATCGCCGAGTTCATGAAAGGGTGTGACGATACCGAGGTGTTCGAAGCAGCTGAGATGGGCGAACATGTCATGGTTGCCCGGGATCTCGTAAAGCGCTATATCTCGGTTGACCGTGGAGTGGTCAAGGCAGTCAACGGCGTCACTTTTGATGTCTCAACCAAAGAGATCTTCGGGATTATTGGTAAGAGCGGTGCAGGAAAGACCACACTTTCAGGCATTATCGCCGGCCTTATCGAACCAACCAGCGGGGAGATAAACATCCGGATTGGTGAAGAGTGGATTGACATGACAAAGCCGGGGATCGACCAGCGGGGACGGGCTACTCCCTACATCGGTCTCCTGCACCAGGAGTACGATCTCTTCCCGCACCGGACCGTTCTTGACAACCTTACCGATGCCATCGGTCTGGAATTCCCAAAAGAACTGGCCATGCGAAAGGCGTTAGTCACGCTGAGGATGGCCGGGTTCACTGATGCAAAGAGTAAGGAGATCCTTGACCGGATGCCCGCTCAGCTTTCAGAGGGTGAACGGCATCGCGTGGCACTCGCACAGGTGCTGATTCGTGAGCCGCGTATTGTTATCCTCGATGAGCCTACGGGCACTATGGACCCAATCACCAAGATCGATGTGAAGCACTCGATCCTCCATGCCCGCGAAGAGATGGACGAGACTTTTATTGTGGTCTCCCATGACATGGAGTTCGTGCGGGATATCTGCGACCGGCTCGCACTGATGCGAGGCGGTAAGATTGTGCAGATCGGAAAGACTGCTGATGTGCTTGCGATCCTGACCGAAGAGGAGCGCAAGGTCATGACCCAGCCAGCCGCGTGAGGCGAGCAATGCACACCATCCACCTCGATGGAGAGAGATTAGAGACTGGTGAGGGCAGCACACTTGCATCGATCCTTTCCGGCCATGATAAAGACTGTTGTGTCGCGATCATTCGCCCGGCCTTAAAGGAGCAGGCAAAGACAAGCAGCCTTGCGATCACCACTACAGCAGGCATTGTCACCATTGAAGTGCAGGGAATGGCTGCGGCTTTTTTGGAATCTCCCGGTATCACAGATCAACTCAAACTTCACTGGACAGACCGGTACGCCACCGCTTTTGGCCCCTTTCCTTCCGGCATTAGACCGGACCGGAAACCCCATCTCTACGATCGCGGGGATGTGATCCTCGGGTGTGGGGGGTATGAACCTGCACGATCCTATCTCCTCTTCTCCCGGGTCCGGCATTCCGCAGACCACGGCGCCGATGAGAGTGGCGGAATCGTGGGAACGATCGTGAGCGGCAGAGCGGTGCTCGACCGTTTTTCCACCGGAGACCGGATCACTAAAATCGAGCCGGTCATCAGCTGGGCGGACACAAGCCGCTCGTTCACCACCACTGATATGAGCCTCGTGCTGGAAGACGGGATGCAGGTAGTCACCCGCGTGAAAATCATGGCACAGGGATATACTCCCGATAAGATTACCACCGAAGCTGCCGGCAGCGTGGAGCATATGCTTCTCGCACTCCACTCAGGAAAGTATATTGTAGGGCGGGCCACTAGCACCCATATTCTCGACCAGCGGATGGCAGGAACTGAGGATGTGGAGAAGGAGTTCCGACGTCCCCGTCGCGAGGGGACGGTTACTGTGCGGGCGGCTGGAAAGACCGCGGGCGGGGTCTACATCTACCGGGCAGATGTGCATGCAAGCCTTGTACATAGCGTAGTTGGTCAGGTTGTGCAGGGGATCGAACTGGTAAAACTGGCCAGGGAACACGATGTCTTTTCTGTAAGCGTGGAACCGGTACGCATCGATCTGCTGGGACTTCCGTTGGTAAAAGCACAGGAGATCTGCGCTTCCCGAGGTGTGACTTTTCTCCCAGACAAACAGGATGCCGGGCGAATAATTGTGTCACAGGAACCGGGCACTACCCTTGATGTGCTCGCTGAAAGATCAGTAAAAGTGACTACAGCTCCGCTTGAGAAGGTGATCGATATCACGCTCGATGATGTGGCCGCACCACTCAGCTGCGATGTCTTCCGCCGGGTCACCGGGCTCATCCAGCACGATGCCGGCATGATGCCGGTCTTTTTCAAGTTCGATGATGTAGTCCTCTTCAAGCCCACCATTCCCCCGGGCTTAAAACTCATCCCGGAAAATACGCCAAAGGACGAGGCACCAGCAGCTGCTCTCGCCATCACCAACGATTCCCGAAACGGTACCGGTCTTGTAGGGGTACGTCTTTCTGCTAACAAGGAGTTCGGCCCGACCTCCGAACCATTTGAGGGAACCAATATCATCGGGCGCATTATCGATACAGAAAAACTCAAAAAAGTGCGGGAGAAAGAGACCGTGTATATCCGTGAGGTGAAGCAATGACTGCATATACGCCCACCCATGTAGGCAGCGTAACGAAATACGTGATGGTGGAGTCGTTTGATATTACACCGGCAGACCTTGCGCTCCGTGGCTACGAGATCTCAAAAGGGGTGATGATCAAAGAGACCTGTTTTGGTCTGGTCATCAGCGGGAAAGAGGGGGAAGTAGATCGTATTGTTGCCGAACTGCGGAAGATCGATCCCGACCACATCTTTGTAAAGGATCGGGGTTTTCCACCTGGAGATGCCCGACGCTGCCGCGCTAATCTCGGCGGGGCCCGGCCCGGGTATAATGGTCTGGAGTTCGAGATGTCGATCATCCCGTACGTTTCGCACGGGCTTGAAGCGCTCAAAAATATCGATGAAAAGACTGTTCCTCCCATGGAAGATCCGCTGGAGCACCCGTTACTCGATATCTATAAACTCAAAAAAATGATCGATGCACAGGAGTCCTGAAATGGTAAAAGTATTCATCTACCCGGCAACGAGCCTGATCCTCTCTGACATGGTGGCACGATTCGGGCACACGCCCCTATCGTCTGCAACCGCGATCCGCGAACGCATCCAGACCGCAGGACTCGAATCCCCTCCGCTCCAGATCACACCCGAAGAGCCAAAGAAGGGGTTGAAGTGGGCTGCCGTCGAAGTGCCCGCCGGGGTACGGGGACGGATGTCCCTCTACGGGCCAATGATCGAGGCGTGCGAAGCGGCGATTATTATCAACGATGCCGACCTCGCATTCGGGTGCATGGGATGTGCACGCACCAACGAGCTAATCAAGTTCCTCGTACACCAGAAAACGATCCCACGGCTCGAACTGAACTACCCGAAGAATGAGGATGAAGGTGTGAAGTTTGTGGCTGCGATCAAGAGGTTCTTAACAGAACTTGGGGTAGCGAAATGACGCAACCGGTACGGATTGCGCAGCTCTCCTGCGGGCCGGAGTATTCGGGTATCCAGCACGAGATTGACGAGGCAGCACGGGAAGTCGGCGGTGAGATCTTTTACCCGGATGTTGCCCTTAAAGACATTAGACGGGATTTCGCAAAATTTGGGCTGGATGTAAAAAGCCCGGACTTAAAACTTGCGATTGCCCGGGCCATGGCCCTTGTGGAAGGGCGGGTGGAAGCCGATGCAGTCTTCATTGCCACCTGTTTCCGGTGCGCTGAAGCGGCGATTGTCCGGAACGAACTCCGGCGCTACATCAACGAGCATTCACGACTGCCGGTAGTCAGTTACTCGTTTACTGAACGCACAACATCCGGCACACTCCTCACAAGGATGGAGGCGCTCACCACCATTGCAAGGCGCCGTGCCCTGCTCGCCCGGGAAACCCAGAAAGGTCTCACTCTTGGTCTTGACTCCGGGTCTGCTACTACAAAAGCGATCGTGATGCGGGACAATAAGATCATAGGTACAGGCTGGCAGCCCACGACCGAGGTCATAAAAAGTGCCAATGAAGTGATCGCCCACGCCCTTGCTGAAGCCGGGGTCACCCGCAACGAGATACAGGCTGTCGGGACTACCGGGTACGGTCGTTTCCTCGTAGGAAAAGAGATCAAAGCGGATCTCATCCAGGAAGAACTCACCGTCAACTCGAAAGGAGCGGTATATCTCGCGGACCGCCAGCATGGCCCGGCAACTGTAATCGATATCGGGGGTATGGATAACAAAGCGATCTCGGTGATGGATGGTATCCCCGGGGTCTTTACTATGGGCGGGATCTGTGCCGGGGCCAGCGGGAGATTTTTAGAGATGACGGCAAAGCGGCTTGGCGTGGAGATCACTGAGCTCGGCCCTCTATCGATGAAAGGCTTTGGCGGGCGCGTGCCGATGAACAGCTACTGTATCGTCTTTGGGACACAGAGTCTGGTCAATGCCCTTGCTGCCGGCAGCACACGGGAAGATGTAGCTGCTGCGGCATGTCACAGTGTCGCTGAGCAGGTATATGAGCAGCAGCTGCAGGAAGTCGATATCAAGGAACCGGTGATCATGGTCGGAGGCACGTCGCTCATCGAAGGACTTGTATTTGCCATGGGCGAACTGCTCCAGACAAAGATTGTCGTGCCGCCATACTCGCAGTATATCGGTGCCGTGGGATCTGCACTCCTTGCATCAGGATTCATAAAGGACGATTAGATGCTCGCAGTTGAGTACTTTGAAGTGGAATGCCCTGAGCCGGTGGGAGCTGAGTACTACAAGCAGATCACAAACGATGTCCTTCTCGACCATAATCTCCTCAAGGTGATCGAGAAACTCCACGTCTATATAGACCCAAAAGTGCCGCTCTTTATCGCTGTCGGTATACTCAAACCGATCACAACCGTTGTCAAGGTGGGAGATATTGCCAACGTCAACCCGCAGGAGGCCAAGATGACGCTCGTCATCACCGAAGAGACGTACCTTGCATCGATGCTCAGGATATTCTGGGAGCGCTTTGGCAAGGATCGGGTTGAGCAACCCGACCGGTTCACCGTAGTGCTCTACAATGTTCCTGTGGAAGCAAAAGAGATCGAAGCGATTGTTATCGGCAATCCCAGCGAGTCCTTAAACAAAGACCTGATATACGCATTCCGCCAGATTGCACCGGAGGGCTTCCGTCTCCGCAGCGAGCGGTTTTATCAGGGAAAGTTCTCGTTTGTTGCCAGTGAGAACACACTGGTCGAGAACATCGACGAGCTGGTGAAGGCGAAGTTTGCCCTGATGGGAGAGACGCCATGACGCTTGTACCGGTCACCTACAAGGGTGGCATCTACCAGCACGATATTGTGATCGATCTTATCGAGGATCTCGGTGGCTACGTGGTCCAGAAGCACGTGCTGGCGCAGGAAGTAGTGCTCCAGTGCTTTGTGCCCCGGGACGATATTGAACTGATCCGGGAGATCTCCCGTCCTATCTTCGGTGAAGTGACCGATTCACCACTGGTCGGAACCGAGATTGCAATCGTCAGTATGAGCTTAGAGATCCATCACCTCCCTCACCCATCCTGTGACATCGCTGAGTACGTCCGCCGCATCGGGGCAAAGAGCAACATGGTGAGCCTTGCGAGGGGACCTGGAAAGCGGATCACCGGGCTCAATGACGAGGAGCGGGACGTGATCAACGAGCACGACATCGCAGTCTATCTCATGGGCAACTTCGAGACCTGCATAGAGCACAAGATGCCCATTCTCCTGCGGGGAATCGAGGTGCCGGTCGTGGTCTGCGGCGGCCCGGACAAGGAGACGCTGATAAGAATCGTTGATCCGCCCGTTGAAGGATACGTGGGCGGGGTCGGGCGGTTCATGCGCAGGACCAAGGAGGCTGACCAGCTGGACAAACTCGATGAAATCATTGCAGAGATCACCCGGGTGCTGGAGAAGAAACGCGAAGACGTATCAAAAGATCCGCTTTCAGTCTCCCCCGCCCGGCTCATGAACCTGATCCGGGAGCGGGTGCCGGCGATCCTTGAGGTGACTTCCCCCACTCCACTCACGGTCCAGATGGCCGGGCTCCGGGTGAAACTGCCCTACGACACGTTCGCTCCTGAACTGCGCAGAATGGAAATCGAAGACGGCATTGCGCTTGGGGATATCGCTGAGGTGTTGCCCTCGCGGATGCGGGACTATATCCTTGTCAAAGTCCTGCCATTTTCAGAGACAAATACGGTGATATGATGGCAAAAAAAGTTTCAGCACAATCCACAAAAGACCAGTTCGAGGATAAACTTGCGCTCATCGTTAAGCAAGGCGCTGATGTCACTGCGGATGAGTGGTTAAAGGCAATCGAAGTGGAATATGGCAAAGTGCCCCTCGTATTCAAGCGGATGGGTGAGCGCCCCGAAGTGCTCATCTCCCACCTGCTCTACAAGGGGACAGTTGCCCAGACAAGCCCGCTCGATCCCAAGTACGTGGAACTGATCAGTATGGCGGTAGGAGCTGCCCTCAAGTGCCCGCACTGTACCGGTTACCACATGCAGGCAGCCATTAAGATGGGAGCCACCCGCGAGGAAGTGCTTGAGGTGATTCTACTGTCAGGTATGATCTCTAACTCTTCGGTGCTTGCCAATGCTTACCGGATCATTGATGACAAGCTGGAGAAGTGCATCCCGTGTGAGACGAAAGGGGTGGAGAGAGGGGTTGCGAAGAAGGCGGCGGCCGGGAAGGTTTCTGCAAAGAATGAAACCGTGGGAAAAGCAGTGCGGTCTAAGAAAAAGTGAGTGGAATAACTGATCTTTTTTATTAGGATTCCTAACAAACGTTCACGTATGAATGGTAAAACTATCCATCACTTCCATATTTTTTTAAAGTCAAAGAAATCTATAAACTGATCAGATCACCATCACTGATCATGACATCATCACCACGTCATTCCGGGCAATACCTGCCCGGGATCATAGGACTGGGGATCATGCTGGTACTGGTGCTGCTCGTCAGCGGGTGCACCCAGCCGGCAGCTACACCCCCGGCATCTGCCCATGTATCGACTGCAACACCGGCACCCACGGATATGACAACGACAACCATGGCAGCAGGAGGAAAGAAGCTGGTAACCTTCACCGAGGCAGATAACGGCAAAACCGGAACCATAGCGCAGAACTCGGCCTTTGCCATCCAGCTTGCAGAAAATCCCACTACCGGATACCAGTGGAATGCAACCCTGTCACCCGGTCTTGTACTCCAGTCAACGGACTACCGGATGAATGAGGCGGCCCCGGGTATGGTTGGCGTGGGCGGGACCCGCACCTGGATTATCATAGCAAAAGATCTTGGTGCCCAGAAATTTTCCGCATCGTACCGCCGTTCATGGGAGCCGGTAACCGGTAACGAGACGGCCTATAACGTGAACATCAACGTTGTGAAAATATAAAGCAGCGGTTAAAAAACCGGCTCTTCTTTTTTTAGATCCGGTACTGTTTTTATCATCTCACTTGGATCATTGTCCCGAACTGGGAACCCTCACATCTTTTTAATCCCACACCACCCACCTTTACCATAATGTGCGGTATCGCAGGGCAGTACAGCTTAGATGGCAAAGAGCCGGACTTAAACCTCCTCTCACGTATGTCCGAACGGCTCGCTCACCGTGGACCCGACGGGGAAGGTATCCATACCAGCGGTCCGATAGCTCTTGCCCACCGCAGGCTCGCGATCATCGATCTGTCAGATGAGGGGCTTCAGCCGATGACCGGCGAGGATGGCACACTCTGGCTGGTCTTCAATGGTGAGATCTACAACTTTGTCGAGCTCCGCGAGGAACTAAGAAAAAAAGGCCACCGCTTCCATTCAAAATCCGACACGGAAGTGATCCTCCATGCCTACGAGGAATGGGGGCATGAGTGCCTCAACCGGTTCAACGGCATGTGGGCATTTGCTCTCTGGGATGAACAGCGGCAGGAGTTGTTCTGTGCACGAGACCGCCTCGGCATAAAACCGTTCTATTATACCCAGACCGGGGATTCGTTTCTGTTCGCCTCAGAGATCAAGGCGCTGCTCGCTCACCCATCAGTTGGCACAAAGCCGGACGATGCCACGTTGGGTACGTATCTCGCTTGGGGTGTGCTTGACCATTCTGAACGGACGATGTTTGACGGTATCCTCCAGCTGAAGCCTGCTCATGCGATGGTGGTAACAAAGGACGGGGCACAGCCACCGTTCAGGTACTGGGATGTCAAGGTCAACGCGGAGATCCGCTCCACAGTGCCAGACGCAGAAGTGGCATCGAAGCTCCGTTCCCTTTTGCACGATGCCACAAGCATCCATCTCAGGAGCGATGTCGCTGTCGGCACCTGCCTGTCCGGCGGCATTGATTCGTCCGCACTCACCTCAATCATCAATGGTCTTATTCGGGAAGAAGCGCCGGCAAGTGTCGGGGCACGGCAGAAGACATTCTCTGTTGTCTTCTCCGACAAAAGATTTGATGAGAGCCAGTTTATCGATGAGATTGTTGCCGCAACAGGAGTGGATGCATATCGAACGGAACCATCTCCCGAAAAACTCTGGGATGATATCGACCGGCTGGTCTACATGCAGGACGAGCCGTTCGGTTCGCTCTCCATCTATGCCCAGTACTGCGTGATGCGGCTTGCCCATGAGCAGGTCAAGGTCGTGCTGGATGGGCAGGGGGCTGATGAGTTGATGGCCGGATACCTTGCGTACCAGGGGAGTTATATCAGGGGACTGCTCCGCTCGTTCCACGCAATAACCGGATTCCGGGAGATCATTGGAAGCCTGAGGCACCATCGCGGTTTTTTTAATTCAGCGATAGAGCAACTGTTCGTTCGCAAAGGGCGTCGTGGTCTCCTGAAGTGCACTGGGTTACCAGTAGACCGGTACGGTGGACGGTTAGACAAGGTTTTGCTCCGCGAACTGACCAGCACCAACCTGCTGGCACTCCTCCACTACGAGGACCGGAACTCCATGGCGTTCTCAATCGAATCAAGAGTACCCTATCTCGATGTACGATTCGTGGAGTATGTAACATCACTCCCACTCAATCAGAAAATTCGCAACGGCGTAACAAAGATCGCTCTCCGTAATGCTATTTCAGGAATCGTTCCTGAATCCATCCGCTGCCGTATGGACAAGATGGGGTTTGTCACTCCGGAAGAGGTCTGGATGAAAGAGGCGCTCCGCCCGTTCGTGCTCGAAGTACTCAGCTCAGATGAGTTCCATGCACGCCTCTACTGGGATGCTGATGCGGTTGTACGGAATTATCTCTCGTTTCTTGAGGGTAAAGCCGCCTATTCGCAGGAGATCTGGAGGATTATCTGTGCTGAACTCTGGTTCAGGAAATTTTTCAACCGGCCTCCCAATGCATCCTCCGGGTCCTGATATTCAGGTAATCCGTGATCGAATCCTATAAATGGGGACTCCGGACAGATCTATGTGATACAACCCCGTCTTTAAGGTTTGATTGCCTCCTTCTTACGGGATTACGGTGAATCATGAAATCCATCATTCTTGCCGGAGGAGTCGGGACACGGCTCTGGCCGCTCTCCCGTGAGTACTATCCTAAGCAGTTCATCCAGCTTGACGGGCGTTCTCTTTTCCAGAGAACCTGTGAGCGGGCTGCCCGGCTTTCAGGATATGATGGAATCTATGTTGTGACCAACGAGATCCACCACTACCTTGTCCGAAACCAGATCGAAGAACTGGGATATTCCCTTCCGGAGGATCATCTCCTCGCTGAACCCGCAGGAAAAAATACCCTGCCTGCCATTGCATGGGCAATGCAGCGCATCCGGGCAGATGACCCTTTGGCATCAGCCGTCATCTTCCCAAGCGATCACCAGCTAGGGGATGCAGCCCTTGACCAGATCCGCGCAGCAGAACCGCTTGCCCGGCAGTATCTGGTTACATTCGGTGTCAGGCCCACATCCCCGCACACCGGATACGGTTACATCAAACCGGGTAAACCCCTGCCAGTCGGCAGCATTGTCGATGCATTTAAAGAAAAACCCGATGAGAAGACCGCAGAAGAATATGTCAGGAGCGGATATCTCTGGAACAGCGGGATATTCCTGCTTTCAACAGACTGCTTTTTTGGGGAACTGAAGATTTACAGCCCGGCACTCTTTACGGCTTTTTCTGGTGATAATACCCCGGATTACAAGAGCCTTGAATCCATCTCGATCGATTACGGGCTGCTCGAACATTCACAGCGCGTGGCGGTGGTCCCGCTGGACGCTCCATGGAGCGATCTCGGTACGTTCAAGGCGCTCTATGATGTCGAGCACCACGATGCGCAGGGGAATGTGGGTAAGGCAGAGTACCTGTCGGCAAAAAACAATTACGTGTACGCTTCGGGAAAGCATGTCGGGCTCATTGGCGTCCGCGATCTGGTAGTGGTAGATACCACAGACGCACTCCTTATCTGCGACAACAAACATACCGAGCAGGTAAAAAAACTTGTCAACATCTACAATAAAGCAAAAGATCCGATAACCCGTTTCCACAGGCAGGTGCACCGTCCCTGGGGTTCCTATACTGTGCTTGAGGAGTCCGCAGTCTTTAAAATAAAACGAGTGACTGTAAGACCTGGCCAGAAGCTCTCACTCCAGCTCCATCATCACCGGAGCGAGCACTGGGTGGTAGTGAGTGGCACAGCAGAAGTCGAACTTGATGGCGAGACGCGGCTGCTCCGGAAAGGTGAGAGCACATTTGTCCGCAGCGGGATGAAGCACCGGTTGAGAAATCCTGGTGTGATCCCGCTTGAGGTTATTGAAGTACAGCTCGGAGAGTATCTCGAAGAGGATGACATTGTCCGGTTTGAGGACGATTACGGCCGGAAATAATTTTTCACACTGTTCGTCAGCTTTTTATTGATCTCCGATTATGGCGAACGGCTTTTTTTAGCCGGAAAAAACGACAATTCCGGATTATTTTTTCGTTCCGGAATATTTTGTCATGAACTGACGATTGGCCCGATCTTCTGCAGCAACTAAAGATTCGTTTCCGGTACCGATGAGGTCTGATCTCCCCGCAGCCCGGAGCCCTTCGGTCACTAATAATTTGTTGCGTGGATCGCGGTACTGCATCAGTGCCCGCTGGATCTTCTTCTCCTGCCCTTTGGGCACATGCACCGGTTCGAGCGTGAACGGGTTGAGCCCCGTATAATACATGCAGGTGGAGACACTCATGGGAGTGGGCGTAAAGTCCTGCACCTGTTCCGTGTAGAGCCGGTTCTCGCGGATGTAAAGGGCAAGCTCAACCATGTCTGCCATTGTGCAGCCGGGATGTCCTGACATGAAGTAGGGTAAGAGATACTGCCGGCTCTTTTTTCCCCTCTGGAGTCCCTCAAACTGCTCACGGAAGCGGTCAAAGACTGCCCGATCCGGTTTGTTCATGATGCCGGTCACTTTCTTTGCTATATGTTCCGGTGCAACCTTGAGATGACCGGATACGTGATGATCGCAGATCGTGCGGAGATAATCCGCATCATCGGCAAGAGCGAGATCGTAGCGGATACCCGAACCGATAAAGACCCGTTTCACTCCGGGAATTTCCCGGATTTTTTCCAGAAGAGCGCACTGATCCTTATGGCTCGTCCTGAGGGTTTTACAGAGGGGAGTGCAGTGCTTGTTCCGACAAGCCCCAAACGTTTCCCACTGCTCGCACGAGAGGCCGAACATATTCGCAGTAGGGCCACCGACATCCTGTACAATACCTTTGAACTCCGGCATCTTCGTCATCCGGGTCACTTCGCGGATAATCGAGCCAATGCTCCGACTCTGGATTATCCTACCCTGGTGATGAGTCAGGGCACAGAATGAACAGGCGCCAAAACAGCCACGGTGACTCGTTACCGAGAACTGCACGGGTTCCAGAGCCGGGATCGGGGACTTGTATGAGGGGTGTGCCCGCCGGCTGAACGGGAGATCGTAGATGTGATCGAGTTCTTCCGTTGTTAACGGGTGTGCAGGGGGGTTCTGGATGATGACTGTCTTTGGGTGCGGTTGGGCAACGGGCTTTCCCCTCACCGGATCCTGCTCGTAATAGTGCTGGGCGAATGCACGGGCGTATGCGGTTTTGTCCTGTGAGACTTCAGTAAATCCGGGTAGCTCAACAACACCTTCAGGGCGCCTGCTGCGCCATTCTGCGATCTCCATGGCGTACGCAGTTCCCCTCACATCCCGCAGGGAGGCAACGGATTCTCCGGCGGTAAGCCTCCGGGCTATCTCTGTTATCTGGCGCTCGCCCATGCCAAAGACAAGAAGATCGGCCGGGGCATCAGCAAGGTGTGCCTGCCGCACGCGATCCTGCCAGTAATCATAGTGGGAAAATCTCCGGAGACTTGCTTCAATACCCCCGATGACAATGGGTGTGTCCGGAAAGAGACCGTGCACCTTGTTGGTGTACACTATCGTTGCACGGTCCGGGCGTCGTGGGATTCCTCCCGGTGAATAGGCATCATCACTCCGCCGTTTCAGGTTGGGGGTGAAGTTGTTCACCATCGAATCCACGTTGCCCGACGAGATCCCAAAGAATAAGCGGGGTTTTCCAAGCGCTGTAAAATCCGTATCGGTCTTCCAGTCCGGTTGGGCAATTATCCCTACAGTATATCCAGCGTCCCAGAGAACCCGGCCTATCAGGGCAGTCCCAAACGAGGGGTGATCCACATAGGCATCACCGGTGACAAGGATGATGTCGAACTGCCGGACTCCCAGTTTTTCCCCTTCTTTGAGGGACATGGGGAGGACCGTGGGCTGGCGGGTCATGGGAAAAACAGTTGGGGGGTGTTCGTGATGGGAGTTCTTGTGAAAGTCATGGGGAGGAACGCCGGGTCAGGTCCCGGATAATCTCATCAAGTCCGCCCGGGAGAGCATCCTTCTCTTCCTTTTTTTCTGCTGGGGGAACCGCTTCTTTTTGTCTGGAGGGTTTCTCAAAATCCGTGAGCTTTACAGCATCTCCCCGCTCGCCAAGGACTGGAAGATGGAGTTGGGTTTTCTGATCGAATTCGCGTCGGGCTTTGAGGCCGGTGAACTCCATGATGACCGCTTCGATGACAAGATAGGTGGTGGCTTTTTCCCTGAGACAGCCGGTGAGGGCGTGCCCGGATCGACCGACCGAGGCATGGTAATGGATGTGCGGGCCCCCTTCACCCGGGTAGATGGTGCCTACACCAAATACCTCCCATCCGCCTTCAAACATTACAAAGTGCGGGACATGGGGTATGACCGGTTCTTCCGGACCGGTCACCATTCTCCCGTTCATCAGGGCACCAAGGAAGGTAATCGAGCCGGACTGTATACTTTTGTCGAGGATGAACTGGCGCAGCGAGACGAGCATGTCTTCGCCGTCATCGATCCTCACGACAAAAACCCTGCCGAGCTGACCTTCCGTATATTGCATAGGATCAAATTCCTTTTTGATATTCAAATGGTTTGTGCGGGTTTATATCTTGTATGAAAGTCCCCGGACCATTGTTTGGTTTATCTGGTAACGTACGATCTGTTAAAAAAAAGGATTATTATCGTCCTCCGGCTCCACCGCCACCAAAACCCCCGCCACCGCCAAACCCTCCGCCACCAAAGCCGCCCCCGCCGGAACCGCCGTGACTCGGGGGGCTGAAGTGCATGAGGGGCATAAACGCTGCGTTCATACCCATCACCCCCAGAGGTACTCCTGTTTCGGGAATGCTGATCTTGAGCGTCTTCATAGCACGCTCTACCTTATCTCCGACACCGAGCGCTGTACCATATACCAGCCATTCTCCCCACATGGAGAGATCTGCGGGTGAATACTTCTGGATCATGGCCATGTCCGAGAGGAAGTGGGTAAACGCATCCCACTCCAGTTTTTCCTTGTACCGGTCATCCTTCCAGTGCCCGAACAATGTTGAAGGAGCGATAATTGCCATCACAACCTGAACCAGCACAATTGCCCAGAGTGTGACTGCCGGAAACAGAATGTATGACTGCATAGGTGCAACTAATGCAAAGATCACTGTTACCGCAAACAGGACAATTGTTACAAGTAGCAAAGGAACTAGATGATCTCTCCCGTCCACAATGTACTTGTTTGATAGTGAAGTATCCACCCGACTGGTAACATCAGTAAGCGAGCGCTGGAACTGCAAGGCTTTTTCCTCTGCACTGCTGATCGTTCTGGCACTTTTTGCGAGCTCGGCAATCGAATCTGTATCAAGAACGCCATTTTCAGAAACGAGCCCGACAAATCCGAGCACACGCAGCTCGTACGGATCGGTGGTTGCCGATGAGAGCACCCGGATCTCGATACCTTTGCCTTCACCTTTCTCGGTGATGGATATGATCTTTCTCCGGTGAAGATCGAGCAGAGTTGCGTAATAACCGTCTTCATCGAAATCGAGCGCATCACCTTTGAAGAGCAGGTTCACCTGCCAGGGTTTGAGCGCAGTTGACGGGAGGGTGCTTAAGTAAGCAGGGACTGTGAATTCCTTCTCCCTTCCATACCGGTAGTAGATCAAAATTAAGAGAAGTGGCACGAGAATAACAGCTACCTTTGCTATCCAACTCAACAGATCCGATAGAAGATAAGGAATATTATACCAGAAACTTGCCGAGGAGGCCCGGCTCTGGATATCCTTCACTTCGGTTCGGAACCCGTTAATCTGGGAAAAACCCTGTGCATTTCCCACCATCTCAACTGCAATGATCTCATTTGCCGCTGCACTACCGGTGATGATATAGTGATCTCCATATTTCTGCGTTGTCAGCGAGGGCGGGTATGCATATACCTGCTCGATATTTTTTGCAGGCACAGTGATCCTTATTGCCTGGTATGTGATGTGGTTGTCTCCAGTAAGTTTGAGGTTCAGGTGCGTTGCAACCCCATCATACTCGATGGGCGGGTGAAGGGTATACGTGTAATCAACGGAGTATTTCCCCGCAGTATAGTAGTTGGGATTGAATATCCCCACTTCATCTGATTGTGCAAGGTTTTCAATGCTGGACTTCGAACCGCCGGCCCCGGCACCACCGGTGAACCGGACCTTCCCTGAGTCGTCCTTTGCATACCCAATCGTCCCCTCTGGTGGGATCATCGAAACGAACCGGACGGAGGGTTGGGTTGGGCTGCCGTCAAATATGATCGGGGCTTGCCACATGCGATAGAGCATGCGGTACTGGCCTGAAGACCCGACATCATAGGTAAAGTGTTCGTTAAGACTCCCGTCTTCGGAGAGGGTTGCCTCATACGAATTGACCACGAGATTCCCGTCAAAAAGGGGGGGGATAAATGTGACTGCAAGCAGCCCGATGATCCCAAGTACAAGTCCGCCGATGATAAGTGCGGTCAGCTGACTCTTTTCGCTCACGACAATTGCCTCATCAGAATTCTATCTTTGGGGGAGTTTTGATCGCGTCTTCGAATTGCAGGTACTCGAGTTTGATAAGACCCATGAACTTAGCTACGAAATTCGAGGGGATGGTTTCCATCATTGTATTGAATTCCTGCGAGATGTTGTTAAAGGTGTAACGCTGCCGTCCGATCTCATCTTCGAGATTCTTGACCGCGTCCATCATGCTCATGACCGTACCAGCGGTCTTGAGATCGGGGTAGTTTTCTGCTACTGCAAGAAGCCTGCCGAAGATCGAGCGGGATTCTGCCTCAACTTTGTTCAGGTCTCCGGGTCCTGCAGTCGCAACGCTTGCCCGCATTGCGGTGACCTTCTCTAAGGTTTCTTTTTCAAATTTGGCATAGCTCTTCACTGAACCGAGGAGTTGCTCGATCATGTCGAGCCGCTTCTTCATGGCGACCCGGATCTGGCCGAGGGTAGCTTCAGAGGAGTTCCTTAGGCTGACAAAGCGGTTGTATATGCCGATGATCCAGAAGATCAATCCTATGATCACAAGGACGATAATTCCAGGAACAATCCATCCAATAAGACTCTCAAACATTGTTACTCAGAATAGTGATGATCGTTCCTGAAGATAAGATCATTGGGGAATGTGATGAGAATCATAAAAAAAGCGGGGAGATGGGATAATTCATTCCAGGAGTGTGAGCGACCCAACCACACGGAGTTTGCCACCTTCAAGGTAATGCAGCACCACCCGTGCACCGGGTGGATATACCAGCGCTTTTTCCAGGGTTAAAGTGATGGTCGGCATCCTCCAGTCATTCTCAACGGTAATTTTTTCCAGACGCGTGGGGAGGAACTGCATCCAGTGACCGGCGTACAGCACCATGCCTTCCTTGAGCGGGGCGGGCCAGTATTTCACGATCTGGGCTTTTCCGGAGATTGTTGTGGCGTGTTTTATTGCGGGATCGTTGGTCAGGACAAAACCACGGTCGAGATCTTCGGATTCGATATTTTTCAGGGCAAGACCAACACGATCGCCGGCAATTGCATTGTCGGCATCATCATCGTGCTTCTGGATGGAACGGATCTGAATGGTTTTTTCCGTGGGAAGGACTTTTAGTGTGTCGTGCTTTTTTATCGTTCCCTGTGCGACAAAGCCAAGCACAACTACGCCGACTCCTTTCACATTGAAGTGGGCATCAACCGGTACGGATCCTTTTCCTGCTGTTTCGTGTGGTTTCTGGTGAGCGGTTTGTTTTACAGAAATCTCAAGCATCTTCTCGCGGAGCCCGACGATGTCTTCTTCAATCACTTCATAGTGCTCAAGCACCGTGCCTTTGATGAGCGGGGCGATCTGATCCGGTGTGATATAATTTTTTAAGATGAGATAACCTGTGGACTTGCCGGCACACTGGAGCATCAGCACACATTCACCGAAGTTAGCATTAATCTCGTCAACGACAAGGACCACCCGGTCGGATATGGATACGGTGTAAAACAGTGAAGATAGTTTCTCCGGGTACCGGGTCGGTTCTATGAAGGTGACGGTGGCGTCGCCTTTTTTCAGGTTATAAAAGGTGATATCGCTTACTGTGCCTCTCTTTCCCAGATCTTTGGAGTAGTCCGGGGGGGCGAGGATTGCGATGGTGAGGTTGGACATGATGACAACAATTTGGTTGTAGGAGGATATGAGGGTTTATGCAATTTGTGTAATGGGATTGAATCACCGATTGAGATATAATAAATCGGGTGCCAATGATAGTGAGTCGTTCAAAATTTGTGCCTGCGGTGAACTATGGAATCAATAAAAAATAACAGAAAATTCCTTCAGATTGTCATGTTACTGATCGGATTATTGATTCTTGTGTATGTAATCTTAAGGTCTGGGATAATTGAAAATTACCAGATCTTGTTTAGCGTTATTATTCCTCTAATTATTCTTGCATTTTTTTTATCGCTGAGTACAATCGCGCTTAGGGTATATCGCTGGAAATTCTTAAGTGAAAAGTACAATACAACAATCAGTTGGCATGATGCCTCCCTTGTAAGTATAGCAAGTCTTTTTTATGCAAATATCACCCCCGGGAAAATCGGGGATCTCTACAAGGCTTATTATATGCAGAAATGTTATGCCATGAGTTTTTTTGACGGTATTTCCATGATCTTTTACGAGCGTTTCTTTGAATTAATGATCCTCTTCCTTGCAGCTTCTGCCATTGTGTTCATAGAGCTGAAAGGGATAACCGTTATCATCCTAGAAGTGACCGCAGTAATTCTCCTTCTTCTCTTATTCTTTTACTACAAGGCAGATTACTTCCTCTCGCTCTTGGAGAGGTACTCCACCCGTATTCCCTTCCTCAAAAAGATCCCAGCAGATTTTAAGATACGGAAGCTACCATTCAGGGATATTTTTGGTGTGTTCATCATTACCGTCTTCTCGCTCGGCTCTGAATTCGTACGCCTCTGGGTGGTTGCCCTTGCTTTCGGATACTCCTTAAACCCCGTCCTGCTTACAATCTTTTTCTGCCTCTCGATCATCGCAGGGCTGGCATCCCAGATTCCGCTCGGTGTAGGCGTGATGGAGGCATCCCTTGGTTATTTCCTGATCCTCCTCGGTGTTGCCTCAACAGATGCCATGGCGATAGTACTCACAGACCGGCTGATCTCGATGTATTTTGTCCTGATCCTCGGGTTCGTCTTCTCGAAATTTGCTGCAGACCAGTACAGCGGAGTTCCTGAATGATATCCATCATCATACCCCTCTTCAATGAGGCGGAGAATGCCCGCCTCTACCCGGAACGGCTCTTTCCTGTTGCCGGGCCGATCATGGAGCGATACGGGGAGACCTGCGAATACATCCTTGTGGATGATGGGAGCAGGGATACGACACTCGATGAACTCAACAAGCTCAAAGAGAGACAGAAGAATGTGGTTGTTGTTCCCCATGGCGTGAACAAGGGCATGGGGATGGCAGTGAGAACCGGACTCACATATTGTAAGGGTGATCTGGTCATCATGATGGACTCCGATCTCACATACCGTCCGGAAGATATCGAAAAACTGCTGGCCGCTTACCGCGCGACCGGTGCTGACTGCATCTCTGCATCTCCCTACCGGGGAAAGGATCTCGCAAAGGAGATCTCCTCACCGTTTAGGCTCTTCATCAGCAAATCCGTTAATTTTCTTTACCGGGCACTCCTGCATGACGACCTTACATGCGTCAGTGCGATCTTCCGGCTCTATAATAAAGGAGCGCTTGATGAGCTGACCCTTGAGAGCAACAATTTTGAGATCTGTGCCGAGATCATCTCAAAACTTATCCTGAACGGGAAGTCCGTGCACGAGATCGGAGTGAAAGTCTACACGCGGGAGTTTGGCGAGTCTAAGCTGAACGTGAAAAAGGAGGTCGTGAACAACCTGCGGATCCTCTCCAAAATTTTCAAGTCGAAGTATCTCAGGCGAAAATGGCAGTGAACACCGGCACTCCCGATAATTCTGAGGTTTGAACCTTTTGAAAGAGACCTTGAAGATTTAAACGACTTTATTATCGAAAAGCAGGAAATTGGCGGAATTTTTTGTTTTAACAATATTTATATTTCTGTCTTCCCCTAATAATGAATGAATTGTTAATTTTCTTCCATGAATAAACAGGAAAAAGGTCACATCATGCACAAAGAAACGGTATTAATTACAGGGGGGGCAGGTTTTATTGGCAGTAATTTAACCGAATTTCTCCTTAGAAACGGACACAGAGTCATTGTCCTTGATGATCTCTCCCGAAGCACTACTGATAACATCCGGGCTTGCTAC
This sequence comes from Methanomicrobiales archaeon, assembly GCA_025360805.1. Lineage (GTDB taxonomy): Archaea > Halobacteriota > Methanomicrobia > Methanomicrobiales > Methanospirillaceae > Methanoregula. Next base: position 15,080 of record JANYBK010000058.1, on the reverse strand, counting down.
AACTATTCACCAAATTTCTATTTTGTAAATGGCTCTGTAATGGACTTTAAACTGGTTGACAGACTGGTAAATAATGTTGACATGGTTTTCCATCTGGCTGCTCAGGTGCACTGGGAAGAATCAATAGACAATCCCGTACCCAGTTTTGAAGTGCACACACGTGGAACCCAGAATGTACTTGAAGCGGTGAGGAGGGCTATGACCCGCCGGGATCCCCTGAAGCTGATGTTATACGCTTCCTCCTCTGAAGTCTACGGAACCGGACAGTATATGCCAATGGATGAAAACCATCCATTCAACCCGCAATCACCCTATGCAGCGGGAAAGGCAGCTGCAGACCGCCTCTGTTCCTCATATCACCATGTGTACAATTTGCCGATCATCATTCTCAGGCAGTTCAACACGTATGGGCCAAACCAGAGAATGAAGGGTTACTCAGCAGTAATACCAAAATTTGTTTCTCAGGTAATGAACAATTGTCCGCCTACAATCTACGGAAACGGTGTTCAGACAAAGGATTTTCACTATATCGACGATCTTATCGCAGCATACTCACTCATTATCAACAAATGGGAAAATCTGGATATGTTCGGTACTGCAATCAACTTCGGAACCGGTAAAGAAACGAGTGTCAATGATCTTGCAAGGATTATTATTGATACCGTTGCCAAGGAAACGGACAGGGATTTAAAAGATATGAGCCCGATTCACCTTCCTAAACGACCAGGGGAAGTGATGCGGTTTGCAGCAGACATCTCCCTTGCAAAAAAGAGCCTTGGTTTCACACCGAAAATTGATATTAAGAAAGGTATTGAAAAATATGTGCGCTGGTACATTAAAGAGGGATCATCTTCTGGATAATTTTTATATTTTATCAATATGGAATAATAGTAGAGCCACAACAACCCTAAAATTTTGAAACGATTGTATCAATTATTTTACGTGAACTTTCCCCATTCCCAAAAGGCGACAGATCAGGAGAGCCTTGAGGATTAAAGTTTGAAACCGCCTCAATTATTTGTTCCGGGTTGTCATCAACAAGGATATTCCATCCGCTCTCTGTTGTTTCCACCCATTCGGTATTAGGTCGTAACGTGATGCAGGGTTTTGAGAGGAAAAATGCCTGTTTTTGAGCTCCACCAGAATCAGTTAAGAGTTTTTCTGAATGATATATCAGCCGCAGAAATTCAAAATACCCTGCTGGGGTGATCACGTGAATGTTTTCCGGTATCTGGATATTAAAACTTTTAATTTTCTGCTTTGTCCGCGGATGAATCGGGAAAATTACAGGATACGAAACAGAAGATATCGCATCAAGAATATTTTTTAATCGTTCCTTATTATCGGTATTTGCTTCCCGGTGAAGAGTGAGGAGGAGATAAGGGGTTTTTGTAAGGGATAATTCTTTAAGAGTTCTCGATGTATTTTCGATCAACTTCCAGTAGTAGGTTATAGAATCTAGCATCACATCCCCAACAAGAAAAACATTATCGTGAATACCATTGTCATTCAGGTTCTGAATACCTCTTTTTGTTGGGGAAAAAAGAACATCTGAAAAATTATCGATTATTACCCGGTTAATTTCTTCTGGCATGGATCGATCGAAACTTCGCATCCCGGCTTCAAAGTGACCTACTCTAATCTTAGATTTATTTGCTGCAAGAGCAACGCCAAGGGCTGTATTTGTATCTCCTGTAACAAGGAGGATATCCGGTTTTTCTTCACGTAAGATTGATTCGGACTTTGTGATCATCTCACCAATCTGCTCACCGGGAAGCTTAGAACCGATCCCCAGATAATGGGTGGGATCGGGCACATGCATCTCTTCAAAAAAGATTTTATCCATATCATAATCGTAGTGCTGACCAGAATGAATGAATATATATTCAATACTCCGTCCAACCAGTTCGCGAATGATTGGTTCAACCTGAATAAATTCCGGTCTTGTTCCTGCTGCTATTGCAACTTTCATAATTCCCCCTGAATAGTTGATTAATGATTTCTGATTACCTTTTTTTCTGTGTTCAATCTTGTTTGATATGAATCGTTATGGCATTTGTGATAATTATTCTTTTTTAAGGTTATTATCTGGATAAAAATTTCGTCCAACTAATCATTCCCTCCTTTGGTCTGATGATGGAGTACAGCAGGAGGATAAACGCAATGTATTCCAAGGTAAAAAAACAAAGCGTAAGATACCAATCCGCAGAACCCACGGGGTTAATATAGTTAAGATTTACATAATATTTTCCAAACATCAAGGGAAACTCAATATATGCAAAAATCTGGGTGATGTAGAATAATACAATCTTTACTATATCGTCAGCAACGAGCAGGGCGAGGAGAGGTGTAAACCAGACAAGGTACTGAGGACTATGGAATTTTGTGAAAAAGACCAGACTAAAAATTGCACATAACACCAACTTTATCAGATTTTTTGGATTTTTTTCACTTTCTGCATACGCAAAGTACAAGAGGAGTAGGAGAGTGATGCCCATCAGAACATACATGACCATTGATACGGATGCTGGTGTGATTCCCAAATGGAAAACATCATGGAGGTAAGAATAAAAGGTGAAGGTTGCGGTATTCACATACACCCCGAGGCTGCCACCAGTTGCAAAAAGATACGTGCTGATGACTTTGGGGTTGATGAGAGCAAACGGTAATAGTAAAAAAATGCAGAATAGGAGAAATATTTTCCCGGCAGATATCAGCTCTGTTTTGAGCGAGGTGGATTTCGCATTGTATAAAACCATGAACGGGAGTGCGATTGCCGGGAAAATTTTTGTGAAAAAGCCCAGCGTTGCAGAGATGTATCCCTTTGTGTTCATGCCATATATAGTAAAAAGAAGGGCTACCATAAGAATGCATGTCGGAAATGCATCAGACTTTGTTAATACAAAATAAGCTGTGGAAAATGCTGTTGCATAGAAAAGACCTCCGAAAAATGCGATCTTCTCACTCCAAATCTTCAATCCGATAAAGTAGACGCAGATCACGATGAGTATATCGCACAATACCATGAAAATCTGGAATGATAAAACAAAGGCCATCTGGCTCTGCAAAATCATAGCAGGAATAAATGCGAGGGCGATTGGGATAAATAATAAAATCGGATATTCGATCTGGTAGTTGATGTATGGTAATTGTCCTTCCATAAGCGGGATCGCATGTTCGAAATAGGTCCCAATATCGAAAAAGTCAATGAATGAATGAAACACCGACGTAGTTACAAATATGACTATAAATTTTGTCAAGATGGAGGCAAGTATTAAAATCAGCAGATGGCGCTTGACGGTCTGTAGATCGACATTTCCAAACTCAACATTCAGAAAACTCAACGGGATCTTACCCTTTTTACCTTTTTTTTCTGATGGTTCAACATCAATTTTATTTTTTTTTCCCATACCGAAATCTCCATTCCTGTTTACTTATTGAAGATGCGCGTTTGTAACACTTGTAGAAATACTCTCAAAAATCTTCTGTCAATGCGCATAAAACTGTGATCGATAAGATATCATTTCCTTGTCCACGTAACTCTTCTATTCACCATGAAATTCCATCCGAACCCCACCAAAATACCGATGATATTGGAGATGAGATAATAAACCCCCCCAACACTTGTCAGCAAGTACAGGATTCCCATGTTGATAACAAGCCCTCCGGCTGATACCACATGAAAGGAGATGAGACGGTGCCACGGGCTGGATAGTTTATGAGATGCTCCTGCCTTAAATGTCCAGAGATCATTCCACACGAAATTGTTAAGGATGGCTAATTCAATCGCAAACAGGCTGGAGACAAGATAATAAAAACCAACGAACTCCGTCAGGTACCATAGCACCCCCATGTTCACGACAATCCCGGACAACCCCACCAATCCAAACTTAAACACCCGCTTCCATTCTCTCCACGCCGCACTCTCGTGATGCAAAAATGAAAAGAACGTGATATCGATAACCTGCTGGCCATACTCAATAATGGTTTTTAGTTTCAGTTTGCTCGAACCAATTTCCCGGTCCACAAATTCGAAAGGAATCTCCTTATCCTTTTCCCAGTTTCCCTTACCAAGCACCTCAAGCAGAATTTTATAACCGCGGGGTTTTAATTGAGCATTTGCAACAACACTTTTTCTGATGGCAAAAAAACCACTAACCGGATCCGAGACATCAGGAAATAGCAGGCGCCCTAAAAAAGTAGCTCCCAGTGAGATTACCCGGCGTTTGAGCGGCCATTTTTTTATCCCGCCTCCATCCATATACCTGCTTCCGATGACAATGTCGTACCCTCCCACAATCTCACGATACATGGTTGGGATTAGAGCAGGGGGATGTGAGAGATCTGCATCAATCACAACAAGAATGTCTGAGGATGCCTGAACAAATCCTTCCGCCACCGATTGTGAAAGTCCGTGATCCTCCAGACGAACAATAATATTTACATTGGATTTTGTATTTTTAATTTCATTAACAATCGAAATGGTCCCGTCAGGAGAGTTATCATCGACAACAAGAATCTCACCATTGAGATCATTCCGCTTGAAAACTGCATCCACTTCAGTGATAATGTTCCGGATATTTGCCTCTTCTTTAAAGGTGGGGATGATCACCGTAAGGTCGTACATGGTGGTTCACACGAGGCGGCTAAGCTGAAACAAAGAGATAGATCCCGGTGTTCTGCCCGAGAGGTTTTGTGTACGTATTTAACCATGCGATCGCATCGCCATTCGGATTTGCCGAACTGATATCTCCGGTGACAATGAAAAATGCGGTATTATTTCCTTTACCTGCATTAATCGCTTCAAGTTCTTTTCCGGTATTTGCACCAAACTCAAACGTTTGATCTGATGCATTCGCATAGTAATAATTGAGCGGTTGGGAGATGTAGCCCGGAACTACAACGACAAGATCACCGTGTTTTGTCATCTGCTGAATCTGGCCGGAAAAACCTCTCCAGTCCTCTTTTGAATACCCTTTATAATAGTCCACAAGCACAGGGGCGTTGACAATGACGAGGAGTGCAATAAAACCATAGACTACCGCACGGTTATTGATGAGACTGTAAAACATCTTATAGGATACTGCAACACCGAGGAAAAAAACCGTGTTGAAAAAGATCAGGTAGCGGGGTTGCATCGGCATTTTGTAGGAAAGAATAAAGCTTATGACAAACGTAAGAACAGTGAGTGCCACTAAAAAGAATCCTTTGTTTTTATCAATAAGGAATGCCTGGACAATGCCGATTATAAAGAGAATAAGAAACAGGAACATCGGGATGTCAGAAAAGCCGGAGAGCTGCCTGAAGGTTTCGCTGATGATACCCAGTCCCTGGATACCAAAGGTTGGAGCTGTGGATGTCCGGGTTGCGAAGAGCTGGATTGCAAGCAGAATGAGGGGAAAACAGAGAACAACAAACAAAACAATTGATAATGCAATCATTTTAAGATTCTTGATGTTTTTCTTGATGTTTCCAATCTGAAGGAAAAGTGCATAAAGGATAAGAGAGGCGATAATGACAAACGAATAGAAGTGCGACCAGAACGCAAGTGCTGAGAGTATGCCAAACAGGGCCCAGTCTTTCAACTCATTTGTTTTTAAGGCTTTGAAGTAGAAGACCATGGCAAATGCCACAAAAAAGAGCATCATCGAGTATGCCCGGGCTTCCTGCGAATAAAAGATCAGGAAAGGTGAAAATGCAAATGCTGCTGCGGCAATAATCCCGACATTACGATCCATGAATTCCTTTCCTGCAAAATAGATCAGCGGAATGGTCAGTACCCCGAGGAGTGCGGGAACAAACCTGAGTACTACTTCATTGTTCCCAAACATGAGCATGACATGCTCGATCCAGTAGAACAGAGGGGGGTTGAACTCCCCCCCCGCAGTCGCTTTCCAGATGTCGGGAATTGACATTACAGCAAACGTATTCGTAGAAGCTTCATCTAGCCAGAGCGAGTTGAACCCGAGATTGTAAAACCTGAGGAAAAAACCAAGAATGGTCAGAATGATGAGGGATTGTGCATAGCGACTGTTAACTACCACAGATTTAATATTTTCAACATTGATATCCCGGAATGACAGGATCGGGGAGTGGTAATCCCCGTCAAGATTACATTCGGTATCTCCTCCCATTTTTTTTCCTTTTTGCCGATCCTCACGTTTTTTCACCATTTATCTCATCTACTATTTCGTAAATATTCGGATATAGAATGTTGCATCCACGTTCTCTTCAGAGAACTCTCCGCCAACAACAGGAATGTGATATATCGAACAATTTGGCCGGGTGTCCGGAAAATTCAGACATCCCTTTTACCGATAAGCGGGGAGTTGACTGATTCCAGTAACTCTACGGTACTGGAAACCACTTCTGACGATTCTTCAAGCATCAGGTTCACCTGCTCGTGCGTGCCAACCCTGCGAAAATCCGTTCGAACTGCAATCACCGGTTTGTTGTGTGCATACGCATATCCCATCTCCCATGCGGTACCTGAATCTGCATCAGCGCCATCGATAACTGCAACAATGATATCCGCTCGGTCAAGATCATCTTTGTTTTTAGAGAAGATCCGTGCCTGCTCTCTTTTCATTCTTGTATCTGTATCATCACCCGCCTCCTGGGGAAGAAAGACTTCAAACAGGTTTTGCTCAAGCAAATCGGATAATGTTGCATTATAGGTGCGCTCGGCTGTTGAAAAAAGCGGTGCGGCAAGATATATCCGGTACCTTGCAAATGTTGCAACGTCCATAGCATAGATTCCGGGAAACCTTGCAAGAAACACCCCCCGCCCCGTCCGTTTTGGCGGTTGTTGATCCGCACTCCCATAATAGGTGCTGGTTACTCCGCAGGTAGGAGAGGAGTTGACACCAAGGATACAGAGAGGAGGACCCCGTTTAACAAGGATCTCCTGCACTTGCAGTTCAAGTTTGTCCATCAGGCCGGCAAATGCCGGGGTGTTCAACCGTTCGAGAAAGTTCCCGGGTTTCCTGTCAGGACCAAGATACAATGTCTCTGGGCAGGGGAGCGGCACCATCTCAATATCAAAATGTTTGCAGCGTTCGATCGCTCGTTCGAACAAAGCGAGATCCGAAGATCTTGTAATACCAGTAGCCCGTAGTTCCGGATGGAGAATACAAGGGCTGCAAAGTACGTACATTATTACAGTGTGTGCACGCATTGATGATCAATGATACCCCTGTTTGCTTACCGGGATAACAGCTGTGACCCCCGGAAGTGCACGGTTAAAAAACTTGAAAAAGCGGGTTTTTTAAAAATATTTACCAGAATCACCCAGATCCCGCGAAACACCCTCCTGCTCGATCCAACAGCCGAACAGGCACTCTCTCCGGCTGACAGGTTCGTGAGATCGGTAACCGCGCTCGACTGCTCCTGGGTGGTACTGGATACGGGTGCAGTTCGTTCATGGCGCATCCGCAGGGCGCTCCCATTCCTGATGGCGGCAAATCCTGTCAACTTCGGCAAACCCTGCAAGCTCTCCTCAATCGAGGCACTCGCTGCAGCATTGTATATCCTGGGTGAAAAAGATCGTGCCGGTACAATTCTCTCAAAGGTCAACTGGGGGATCCGTTTTTTGGAAGTGAACCAGGAGCCACTGGATCTCTATGCAAATGCCAAGGATAGCACAGAAGTTGTTAAAATTCAGGCTCTTTACATAGACTGAGAAAAACAAGAGAGAGAAATTCCAAAAACGGAATTTACTGATTTGTTAAAATACTCTGTTTAAACACCACACATTGTTTCTTCTCATAAGATGGGCGACATAAGCAAATATTGTGAAAAGTTTCAACCGTGCCTGTTTTTGAATTGTCGGGTAAAACCTGTGAGGGTTTCTTTTTTTGGGATCTTTAGGTTGACCACGAAACGTTCCGCATAGTTTTTCTGTACCAGCGTCAAGTAGGATTGTATGATCAAAGTTGCCATCAACGGTTATGGTACAATCGGCAAGCGCGTTGCCGATGCGGTCGCTGCCCAGAAGGATATGAAAGTGATTGGAGTCTCAAAGACACGCCCAAATGCCGAGGCCTTTGTTGCTAAACAGCGGGGGTACCCACTCTATATTGCTGATATTTCAAAGAAACCGGCTTTTGAAAAAGTCGGTCTTTCTGTTGCCGGTTCAGTTGAGGATATGTGCAAAGCTGCTGACATCATTGTTGATGCAACACCGGGAGATGTTGGGGCTACGAACAAACCCCTCTATGAAAAACTTGGGAAAAAGGCGCTCTGGCAGGGAGGAGAAGATCATGAAATTGCCGGGTTCTCATTCAATTCATCCTGCAACTACAAAGATGCGATCGGCAGGCAGTTTGTCAGAGTGGTTTCCTGTAATACTACGGGGCTTTGCCGGGTAATCCATGCAATCGATAAAGAATATGGTGTTGCACATGTCCATGCGATTATGGTACGCCGCGGTTCAGACCCCGGGGAGATCAAAAAAGGACCGATCGATGCGATTGTTCTGGATCCCGTGAGTGTTCCCAGCCACCATGGCCCCGATGTCCTGTCGGTGCTCCCACATATTTCTATCGTTACCATGGCCATGATCGTGCCAACAACGATGATGCACATGCATGCGATCCGGATCACCACAAAAAAAGATGTAACGAAAGATCGGGTGATAGAACTGGTGAAGAATCACCCCAGAATGGGCCTGATCAAAAAGACTGCGGGGATCCGGAGCACCGCAGAGCTCAAGGAGTTTGCCATGGATCTGGGAAGACAGCGAGCTGACCTGTACGAGAACTGCATATTTGAAGATTCTATCTATGCCAACAAAACCGATCTCTGCTTCTTCCAGGCAATCCACCAGGAGGCAGATGTAGTAGTTGAAAATATTGATGCGATCCGCGCGATGATGGGGGGACAGAAGGATTCTGCAGCGTCCATAAAATCAACCAACGATGCACTTGGATTTACACCGATCCAGAACAACCATTAACACCCATCATCACCCATTCTTTTCAATGGATGCGTACGAACGGGTTACCCGCAACACAGTCGAGATCGTAACAGAAGACGATCTCCGTTCGCTACTTAACAAACCCACAAAAAAGGTTTATGCAGGATACGAACCCAGTGGCGAGATCCATCTTGGCCACTTAGTTACGGTAAATAAACTGGTGGATCTCCAGGAAGCAGGATTCGAAGTCGTTGTCCTCTTAGCAGATGTGCACGCTTTCTTAAACCGCAAAGGGACCATGGAGAAGGTAAAAGAGCTTGCTGATTATAACCGCCGCTGTTTCGAAGGACTCGGATTAAAAAATGTTCAGTATGTGCTGGGATCCGATCTCCAGCTCAACCGGGACTATGAGCTGCTGGTGCTCCAGCTCTCGCAGCAGATTACCCTTAACCGTGCAACGCGGAGTATGGATGAAGTAGGAAGGCAGATGGATCATCCCACCGTTTCCCAGATGATCTACCCGATCATGCAGATGGCAGATATCGCAATGCTTGGAGCGGATGCAGCAGTAGGAGGTATTGATCAGCGCAAGATCCACATGCTTGCAAGAGAGCACCTGGTCAACTTCGGCTACACTGCACCTGTCTGCATACACACACCCATCCTTAACGGGATTGACGGAAAAAAGATGTCCTCTTCGCAGGGAAATTATATATCCGTTGCTGATACGGAAGAGGAAATTAAAAAGAAATGCCAGAAAGCATTCTGCCCTCCCGAAATACCCGAGAATCCAATACTCCAGATCTTCCAGCATCACCTCTTCCCACGCCTCCCTGAGATCACCATCAAACGGCCGGAGAAATTTGGCGGTGACCGGACATTTTCAAGTTACATAGATCTGGAAACTGCCTATGGAAAGAGCGAAGTGCACGCAATGGACCTCAAGAAATCGTGTGGTGAATCACTTATCGAGATTCTTGCTCCAGTACGAGAATACATCAAATAATCATCCCATAAATATCAGGAATGTGACCCCCAGTGAGTCTTGAGAAAAAAGAGGATCGATTCGATCAACTGATAGAGGAGATGGGCATCCGCATCAAGGATGCTGATCAGTTTAAAGTACGAGAGGATGTCTTTGATGAAGTCACCCTTCTCGCACTCTACAAACTGGTGCATAAAAAATGGTTATCGGTAATTGGGGGATCTATCAGCACCGGGAAAGAGGCCAATGTATTTTACGGTGAGCGGGACGGAGCGGCTATTGCCATAAAGATTTACCGGATCCGCACAGCAAATTTTACCACCATGAGTTCCTATGTCACGGGTGATCGCAGGTTTTCACACGTAAAAAAGGCCAAAAAGGATCTCATCTTTGCATGGACAAGAAAAGAATTTTCGAATCTCGTACGGGCACGGGATGCGGGTATTGCCGTACCTGAACCAATCGTCTGGGACAGGAACATCCTGATCATGTCATTTATCGGAGATGGTGAGATCGCTTATCCGCAACTACGCAATGTCACTATGGAGGATCCTGCTGAAGTCTATGAAACGATCACCAACACCATTGATATCCTGTACAACAAAGCGGAACTGGTGCATGCAGATTTGAGTGAGTTCAATATTTTATACGGTGACCAACCCTATTTCATAGACATGGGGCAGTCTGTCACTAAGGATCACCCCCGGGCACTCCAGTTCCTGATGCGGGATATCCGTAACATCAACCGGTATTTTAAAAACCGATGTGAAATCCGTAAGGATTTTGATCTGTTCAATGCAGTTACCGGACTGAATGTTGCCGAACCATGATAACCGTTGACTGCCAATTGATGATTGCCAAAACGTTATACAATTGAAAAATAATCATATCAGAACCAAGGTGAAACAAACATGATGCAGGAAGTTAAGATTGCCGGAAGCAGGGTGGGTGTCCTTATTGGAAAAGGCGGCGCTACCAAAAGAGAGCTCGAGGCCAAAACCCACGCCACCATCACCATAGACAGCAAAGAAGGGATCGTAAAAGTTGAGGGTGCTGAAGAGCACACGATCTCTCTTCTACGGGCTGTCGAGATCATCAACGCCATCAACTGCGGGTTCTCTCCCGAGCGTGCATTCGAGATGATCGAAGATGAGGATCTTCTGCTTGAAGTCATCGATCTTTCAGGAATGGCAGATGGTCCGCGCCAGTTGGACAGGCTCAGGGGCCGGATCATTGGCAAAGATGGCAGGGCACGGGAACAGATCGAAGATATGACCGATGTGGAGATCTCAGTGTTTGGGAAGACGGTCGCAGTGATAGGGTATCCCGAGCAGCTCAAAACCGCACGTGCTGCCATCGATATGCTGATCGAAGGCGTCCCTCATGAGAATGTCTTTGCCTTTTTAGACCGGAAAAAGAAAGAGGCAAAACAGGATATGATCAGTTATTATTACTGATTGCCGGGAATGCTGTACTTCCTGAAATAATATTTATGTTTTCGCTGCGTTTCCACTGGAAAATAAATTGGAATAAAACGGCTTATTTGATAAATAGACAAGATAACAGGGAAATTTCAGTGGAATCAAAGGGGTATTAAGTACAAAGGTTTGACATGCTGATCTGTGAACTCCCGATTCCTGCTGAACTGATACAGCGGTACTCTCAAGGGGGTATTTCTGAACTCTATCCCCCCCAGGCAGACTGCGTTGAGCGGGGTATGTTCAAGGGAAAAAATCTGCTTGTTTCTATACCTACAGCAAGTGGAAAGACACTGGTTGCCGAGATGGCAATGCATAGTCACATCGCAGCGGGAGGAAAGTGCCTCTATATTGTTCCATTAAAAGCACTCGCCAGCGAAAAATACGATGAGTTTAGCAACAAAGGTGTCCGTGTCGGTATTGCAACCGGGGATCTTGACCTGCGAGATGATATGCTGGGCAGGAACGATATTATCGTAGCTACGAGCGAGAAGGTTGACTCCCTCCTGCGTAACAATGCACGATGGATCAGCGACATCACCCTGCTTGTTATCGATGAGATTCACCTGATAGACTCTGTTGATCGCGGACCAACACTGGAAGTGGTTATCGCAAAGATGCGATACCGCAATCCCGCTATGCAGGTGATTGGGCTTTCTGCAACGATCGGCAATCCAAAAACACTTGCCGGGTGGCTGAACGCAGAACTGGTCACCAGCAGCTGGCGCCCGGTCGATCTGCGGCAGGGGGTGTTCTATAACAACTGCATCCATTTCCGTGATGGGGAGCGTCCCGTAAAGCAGGTATCAAAGAGCTTTGATGACCTCAATCTCTGTCTCGACACTATCGCAGAGGGGGGCCAGTGTCTTGTCTTTGTCTCGTCCCGTCGCAATGCCGAGGCATTCGCAAAACGGGCGGCATCTGCCATCAAATGCGAAGACCCAGCACTTACTGCCTATTCAGAGCGGCTGAGCGGTATTGCAGAAACAGAGATGGTCAAAACACTCGCCGCATGTGTGGCCAAAGGTGCAGCCTTCCACCATGCAGGGCTGAGCCGCCCGGAACGTGCGATAGTGGAAGAGGGTTTCCGGAAAGGCTTAATCAAATGTATATCATCAACACCCACACTCGCTGCGGGGCTCAACCTGCCTGCCCGAAGAGTGATCGTGAGGGATTACCTACGGTTTTCCTCTGGGGAGGGGATGCAGCCAATCCCGGCAAGTGAATATCACCAGATGGCGGGGAGGGCGGGACGCCCCCGGCTCGATCCGTACGGCGAGGCGGTGTTAATTGCAAAGGATGAGAGACAGATAGAAGATCTCTTCGAATTGTATATCGAAGCACCTGCAGAAAAGATCCATTCAAAAATTGCCGAGCCGACTGCGCTCTACACCCATGTGCTATCGCTTATTGCATCCGGTTTTGCAAAAACCCAGCAGGAACTCACGGAATTTATGGACCGGACGTTCTATGCCCATGAACACCGGAAGGGTCACCTGATGAAAAAAGCTGTGGATGACGCGCTTGCATTCCTTGTTTCATCAGAGATGGTTGTTGAAGTGGGTGAACACCTGGGGTCCACAGAGTTTGGCAGTATGGTATCACGGTTGTATATCGATCCCCGCAGTGCAGAAATTATCGTAAGAACACTTCGCGAACAGAAAGAGTATTCGGATCTCGGTGTCCTGCAGGTAATCTGCAGTACACCGGATATGCCCAATCTCTATGCGAGGAATGCCGATATGCCTGCACTTGACCGTATGCAGGAAGCACATGAAGGTGAACTCTGGTTCACACCCCCTCTGGAGGAGGTGGAGGCAGAGGCCTATTATCGTGCTTTGAAAACAACTATGCTTCTATCCGACTGGGCAGATGAACTCCCTGATGCAAAGATCTGTGAGCGGTACTCGGTCGGTCCTGGTGATGTGCACGGTATGGTAGAGAGTGTCAACTGGCTGCTGCATGCAACCGTTGAGCTATCACGTATGTTTGCCGCATCCATCCACCCAAAGGTTCGGGAATATGAGATCTGTATGAAGAACGGGATCCGTAGGGAACTGCTTCCCTTGGTAAAACTGCGGGGTATCGGTCGGGTAAGGGCACGACGCCTCTTTAACAATAAAATTACATCACCGGACGTAATGCGTGCTGCAGGAATTGAAACCGTGACACAGATTCTGGGTCAGGGAATTGCAGAACAGATCTTTTCCCAGTTGCACGTACCTTTCAGCCCGGTTCCGTCGATTGATGATGGCAATGCGATAACCGGACAATCGCAGCTGTCCAGATTCGGGTGATTGAATGACAGACAACAAAAAACCGGTGGTTTCTTTGAAACCAGATAAGAAACGATATCCTTCACAAATTAATGATACGGTGCCAGCAGGAGGCTATGCGTGTGATGTGCGGACAGCAACCTGTTTTGTTGACAATCCAATTGCATTTATTCAAAAGATCCGTTCTATCGCAGAATCGTTCGATACCCACATCATCTGTTTTAATGCCGGTATGCTTGCCGGTAAACAACATGTACGGACAGCTTTGCGCCATGCATTACGGTCTTTTCACAACGGTTCAATGGTATCAAATACCATTGAGATGGAAGCACTCTTATTCGCTGCCGGTTCACGCCAGTGTTCGGTTGCTGCTTTGTTTGGAGTTCATGACGGAGAAAACTCCATGTTTGTCTGCTGTTATCCCACTTGTGATGGCATCTGGCAAGCCCTCACACCATTAATGAATATTACTGAAGAGAACTGGGAAATTATTGACCCTTATAAGCGGGCTCATTTCATGAAACACTTTGGAATTACAGATGAAGAGATTGCTACATGTTCCGGAGAATGTATCACCGAACTGGTGCTTGAACGCGTCGCGCTTCTGGAAGTATACCGGTAGATTATTCTTCATGATTGAGTGAGGTCCAACCCGAAAAAAATTTGCAAGGTTAAGACATTCAAATTCTCTTTTTTGTAAATTTTTTTGGGGTATATGAACAGTTATCTTTTTTATACACTACCGATTTGCATGGGAGAGTATGTGGGCAATTTCAGGAAGAATGAGTTCCCTGATTGCAAGCGTGACTGCGGGTGTTGATCCAGGAATACAGAATATCGCTTTTTCCTGTATTACACCGGCAATTGCCCGCGACAGCATTGCAGAAGTACCTATTTCCATAAGACTTTTCATACGGAAAAATTCTCCAAACCCATCAATTTTTTTCTCCAGCAGAGGGGATATTGCCTCGATAGTACAATCATCGTGAGTTAGACCCGTACCACCGTTAAAAATAATGCAGTTTGTAGTCTTCATCGAGGTATAAAGCTCATTGCGGATTGCATCTATCTGATCTGATACAATTGCATAATGTTTGATAGTTATTCCATGATCCTTGAGAAGAGTTGAGATTGCTGCTCCACTGGAATCATTTTTTATATTTCTTGTGCTAGATACCGTAATAACAGCTGCAGAAATTTCAAGTTTTTTTATGTGATTCTTATTCATATTAATAAAAGTACTTTGAATTAAACATTAATAAAAATCTCTCAAGAGCCTGTTGTTTTGCTCATTTTAATTGCAATGGGACCTCCCCATTGTTTCCAGTGGAGATTTTTTTAGGTGTCTCCTTATTATAAATTTATATTTTGATTTCGTCTTATAATTCAATTTTAAGAGTTTGTGATTGATTCCTCAAAAAAAT
>JANYBK010000111.1 GCA_025360805.1 Methanomicrobiales archaeon | reverse complement strand
CTCATACTGACAGAATCGACAAGGAAAAATATAATTCCTGCCATTAGCTTTGCCTATCCATTTTTATCTCGTGCCGATTAACGGCGGGGATAGGGCCATCAAATTAGAAATCGGTTGGTTTGGGCTAATTTGAGAGTCTCTCTATACCATAATGATTCAGAATGCAGTTCAGTCCGTCCCGCTTCTCTTCAGGATCAGTAACGAAATTCGCTCTTCCCATGCATATGACACTTCTGTAGTGCATTCCCCAACTACAGGCATTTTTGCCGCGCACGACATCATGACATTCATCGAATTCAACGCAGCATTCCGGGTTCATCTGTAACACGGTAATCTTCCGGCCTTCATGGGCAGAATGAAGATAGATCACGCCCTCCCGGTAACCAAACGACAGCGGCACGATGTACGGCCTGCCATCATCATCACATCCGAGCCTGCAAACGGTTGCTTCGTTGAGGAGGGATTCCATCTCGGAACGATCGGTTATCTCGTGGTCATGTCTTCGCATGGTAAACCTGTGTTTTTAGATCCATGCTGATACTCGGCACACTACATTAACTCATACAGCGTTGTACGGCGCCGGAGTGGTCTGCCCATATCCTCTGCAACGCGCTGCATCTCTTTGGGGTCAAGGTAATCAGTATTGACTGCTCCTGCCCCTTTGGAGATGCTCTCTTCATACATTGTCCCGCCGAGATCATTGGCTCCGTAGATGAGCGCCAGCTGGGCCATCTTGATCCCTTCTTTCACCCATGAGACCTGTATATTTTTAAAATTGTCAAGAAACAGGCGTGCAACGGCCACCATCAGGAGATCCTCTCTTCCCGTTGCTCCCGCCCGGGAGGTACCCGCGCGGAAGAGGGGGGTGTTCATGTGTATGAACGACAGGGGCACAAACTCGGTAAACCCGTGAGTCTCATCTTGTATCTCCCGCAGAATTGAAAGGTGAGATACCCGATCCGCGTCACTCTCGCAGTGACCGTACATTATAGTCGCGGTAGTAGGAATACCTAGCTTGTGCGCCTCTTTGATGATGCGCACCCATTCTGCGGTTGGGATCTTCTCGCGGCAGATCTTGTCCCGCACAGAATCCACAAGGATCTCGGCTGCTGTGCCGCACAGCGATCCCAGACCGGCTTCTTTCATTGCAATCAGAACCTCTTTTGTGCTCATCTTACTCTTTTTAGCCGCATAAGCAACTTCCATCGGGTTACTTGCATGAAGATGGACTCCCGGCGCTGCTTCATGGATCCAATGGTAGACATCAATATAGGATTGTGCAGTGAATGCTGGGTGAAGACCGCTGACCGTGCAGATCTCAGAGACGCACCTCGATTTTGCAAGAGCGGCCTTTTTCTGAATCTCGGTACGGTCGTGAAAGTAAATTCCTTCATCCCCCTGTTTTTTTGAAAAGCCGCAGAACCCACAGGAATTGACGCAGAGGTTGGTCACATTGATGTTCTGGTTCAGTACATAAGTGACCGCAGGACCGACCCGCTCCTCGCGCACCTCGTCAGCGGTTCTGGCCACATCCCATAGCTGCCGGTCGCGTACCGAGAATAGCAAGTGGGCCTCTTTCTCATTCAACCGGTGGCCGGCCTTCACATCAGCAAGCAGTGACTGGAGGGTTTTTGTCATTGATACTCCAAGCGTTTATTGTCCAGTGTAGCGCCCGCGAAAAAGTAAATCTATCGTTATTAGTGCCGCATGATTCTTATTCCCTTACGCCAACCATCTCTACAGGAGAGATATGCAGCAGGTAGAGGTTCAACTGACAAAAAAGGTTGCAGACGGATTCATCATCCCATTAGGCCCGGCAAATCTTGTAGCGATCAAAACCGATGTAGGTATGGTTGGATGTGGGGCGTTTGATGTAGCGGCGCTCGATTCATTCAGTTATCCGGCAGTAAAGGTACGGCCTTCGATCGGACCATCTATCGTGGATATCGATGATATCTTAAAAGGGATTGTCAAGGAAGCGAACCGGTCTGCAATTGGGCGCGGGATCAGAAACGGCATGACCGGGCGTCAGGCTCTGGAACTGCTCTGATCTACGGATCAGAAACAAAAAACGTTTTTCTGCCGGTTCAACCGGTTTTTTCATGGATTTCACACGATCTCATAGAGAGTATTGCGCTGCCTGAGGCTACGCCCGATATCAATGACAATTCGTTCCATATCCTTTGGATCCAGGTAATCCGAGCCGGAGGCTCCGGCATCGCCGCTCACATCGTCTGTGAACATCGTTCCTGCAAGATCGTTGGCGCCGGACAAGAGGGCGATCTGGGTCATCTTCATCCCGACCTTTCCCCATGCAACCTGTATATTATCAAAGTTATCCAAAAAGAGACGGGAAACTGCGATCATCAGCAGATCCTCTCTGCCCGTGGGACCGGCTCTGGCTATCCCTTGCTGGAAGAGGGGGGTGTTGGTGTGGACAAAAGGCAGGGTGACAAGCTCAGTAAACCCGTGCGTATCATCCTGTATGTTCCGCAGGATACCAAGATGTTCGATCTGGTCTGCTGCAGTCTCGTAAGAACCTTACATGATGGTCGCTGTCGACCGCAGACCGATCCCGTGTGCTTCCTTAATTATCCGGACCCAGTCAGCTGTGGGCACCTTGCTGGGGCATATCACTTCGCGGACTGAATCTACCAGGATCTCTGCCGCAGTTCCCTGAATTGTTCCGAGACCCTCCTCTTTGAGCCGGGCTAACACTTCGGACGTTGAACACCCGCAACGGTGT
Source organism: Methanomicrobiales archaeon (assembly GCA_025360805.1). Lineage (GTDB taxonomy): Archaea > Halobacteriota > Methanomicrobia > Methanomicrobiales > Methanospirillaceae > Methanoregula. The sequence goes on along the minus strand of JANYBK010000111.1, from coordinate 11,459 downwards.
GCTGCGTGGGCAACCTCGTCCGGACTGAAGGCATGGACGTGGACACCCGGTGCCGCCTCATGCACCCAGTGGATCAGATCGACGAATGTGTCCAGCGTGAAGCCGGGGTGAACTCCCGAAAGCAGGCAGATCTCGGTAACCTTCCGCTCGTACGCGAGTTTCGCCTGTGCCTGGATCCCCTCCTTGTCATGGCAGTATGCTCCCGTGTCAGTTGCTTTCCTCCCAAAACCACAGAACCCGCAGAGGTTTTTGCAGATGTTGGTCACATGCAGGTTCTGGTTCCGCACATAGGTGACGGTATCCCCGACACGGCATTCCCGCATCTCATCGGCAGCCGCGGTGATAGCGAACACTTCAGAGCCCCGGGCATTCAGGAGGCGTTCTGCTTCCTTTGCAGTGAGCCGGTGGCCATTCAGCGCATCGGAAAGCAGGGTTGATACGTTTACCATTGATATCTCCTTTACCGCTGTTTCTTTCCGCTCTTCTTCTGCGGTTTTGCAGGGATTTTTTCATCCTTCCTGCGGAGATAGAGTTCATGGAGCACCATGATGATAATGACGACAACGATCACTTCCCCTATGTGGAGCGGGAGAAGGCCGACATAGGGCACAGTGAATAGGGCCTTTCCGATAACCCACTCCTTTGCCACGGGCTCAACAGTCCCTGTCCCAGGGATGGTAAGGTAACCCTGGTCACTGAGAATATTGTTGTCACCCTTGGTGATGTAACCGCCATGGGTTGCGAGAGAATTGGTGTCCCTGACATAGCCCGAGTTCGGAATTATTGCATCCGCGGGAAGGACATAGTTACCCTGCGGGGTTTTCATAGCGAGATCCTTTGTCCCGGGCGTGAAATTGGAAGTAGTAGGTGCGCCAGAACCGGTCGAGAGGATCTGGTAGCCATTTGGGGTCTCCCCGCTGACCGTGAGCGGGATATATCCAGTCGGAGTGACTTTCCCGCGATAAATATTGAGATACGAGGGGACCGGTTGCCCGGTATTTATCCATGTTATCGCCCGATGAATGATCGGGTGCTGCGCCTTTGAGAGCGGGAGAAGGCCGATCGAGGCCCACATGTCGGTGAGACCATTCGGACGGTAAATGATCACATCTCCGTAGTCACCAAACTTTTTGTACCCGGATTTCTTCCCGTCATCCCATGTCTGGAGATCACCGAACCGATCTTTCTGGACTACAACCACAAGATCCCCAACGTTCATGTTGGGCACCATGCTTTCGGACTCGATCGTGACCACAGCCGGCCATGTACCACAGATCAAAAAGAGAGCGAGCGCGATACAGCCGACAACTGCCACTACCCAGATCAGATCGCGGGCAAGGGATACCGCCCAGTGATTGCTTGTCCGGAACTGGTCTATCAGCGTATGGATGTCCCTTGTTTTTTCTTTGTCTTTCATCTCTTGCTACACTATATGAGATTTTTGTTAATATAGCGCACCTTTCGTACTGCAGATCACAGAGAAAGTGCCTTGAGGAAATAGTAAGCCCCAAACAGGATTAGAAAAACCCCACACACTCCCATAACCCTGCGGTAAGAGATATCAGAGATAATTGTCCTTCCCTGTGAAACACCTGCAGAAACGAGCGTGAACCAGCCAAGATCCGCACACCAGTGTCCCACCATAAAGACTGCAGCAAGGACAATCCCGCCCGCAAGCCCGGCTATAATCATCGCGCTGCCTATAGTGAGCCACCATATCCAGAAGTACGGGTTTGCTACACTGGTGACAAGTCCGGTCAGGCAGGGATTGCTGACAGTCCCGGTTACCGGCCCGTTTAAGGATGCACCACGGCTTCCCGTTATCGTGAGCGCCCCAAATATAATCAGGGCAATCCCACCAATCAAAGCAATGGCTGTGGCGTACGGAAGGGCAAGTGTTGAAAGCCCGAGGACAATCAGGACAAAGATGACACTCTCAGCGATCATATGACCCAAGGTCACTTTCGGACCGATTTTCCAGTCACCGGTAATCGAGGCATTGATCGTAGCAACAAGCGTGGGCCCGGGTGCAAGAGCGCCGGTAAGACCGATCATAAGTCCAAGAAGAAATGTCTGGATTAATTCAGGCATGGGGGCTTTTCCTCGATTGTAACGATGTGATCATGTGTGCAGGAAAGGGCTATAAATCTCCCGAAAATGCGGGGATATACCGGGCATAATGGGATGCAATGGGATTCTATATTTTCTCAGTAGACGATATAGTATTCATGCTTGATGTACAGCAGATCACACTCGCTTTTTTAGATAGGCGGCTGCAGGTACATCCCGATGTGGTGCGGTATGTTCTGGAGCAGGATGATCCAGAGATAATCGAACGCATAATAGCCGGTGTGCCGGACCATACGATCGTAGTCTCGGCTCAACACATCCCCGGCATGACAGTCACCCGGGACGGCACCCGGTTTCTCACCGATCCCAGCGTGGAAGTGGTCAGTGGATCTGCCGGAACATCCGGGCCTATAAATGGTACAGGCGATTATCTCCACTATTTCCGCGACCGTTACACCAGACTGGGGGGGATGATCCGGAGCCGGTGCAGCTCCATGCCCATAGAGGCGCTGACACGTTCCAACCGGTACCGGCAGGAGGAGTGCACCATAATCGGTATGGTCACGGATGTCAAGACCACCACAAACGGGCATCGGATCGCTGAACTTGAGGATACATCCGCAAATATTACTGTGCTTTTTAAGAAAGGCACTCCCGTCTTTTCCGATGCCGAGCGGATTATCCACGACGAAGTAATTGGCGTGAAGGGCAAGCTCTCCAGCGATGGGAAACTTTTCTTTGCCGAGCTGCTCTATCGCCCGGATATCCGCATCGACAATACCCCGTTCAAGAGCGAGACACCGGGAAAAGCGGTCTTCATCTCAGATGTCCACGTTGGGAGTGACACCTTCCTGACAGACTGTTGGCACCGGTTTTCCGACTGGCTTGCGGATTCTGATTTCTCCTACCTGTTGATTGCCGGTGACCTTGTGGACGGTATTGGTATTTATCCCGGGCATGAAAATGAACTGACCATAAAAAACATCTACGAGCAATACGAGGCATTCGGCGCTATGATGCGCGATCTTCCCTCGCGGATGAAGATCATCATATCGCCGGGAAACCACGATGTGGTTCGTGGTGCAGAACCGCAGCCGGTGTTACCAGATGCATTCATCAAAAAATTCCCGGACAATTGTGTCCTCGTCGAGAACCCGGCCCTTGTCAACCTGCAGGGCGTACGGGTGCTGATGTATCACGGGCGATCAATCGATGATATGATAGGGTTGATCCCCGGGGCATCCTATGAGCAGAGCGGGCTTATGATGCAGGAGATGCTCCAGCGCCGTCATCTTGCTCCGGCTTATGGGCGAAGAACCCCGATTGCTGCGGGAAAGATCGACCGGATGATCATCGATCCGCTGCCGGAAATTCTCCATACCGGGCATGTCCATATCAAGGGGATTACGAGTTACCGGGGCGTACTCGGCATCAATGCCGGTACCTGGCAGTCCCAGACCAAGTTCCAGAAGCAGATGAACGTGAACCCGACGCCGGCTCTTGCAGTTGTAGTTGACCTGCAGACGCTGACACCTGAGACGTTCACATTCGCTTGAGAGACAGATTTTTTTGAGATTTTTGGTTTTGCTGTAACTGCCCGATAAAACCTGAATGCTCACTAGAGTTTTTTTCAGAGTTATAACATCGTTTTTACAACCACATGATAGCGCACCTGAAAACGGACTACCACAAATTCCCATAAGCCCAATCACAAAAACACAACCCTCAAGTATTTTGATTCGCAATATCCGTGAATGGAAACCGGAGCAGGAAAAACAGGGGCAGACCGATGAACATCAAGGCCCGGTTTGAGAATCGCGATCTCCTCTGGAATGCAGCAATCCTTGGAACAGCAGCGGCAGCACTTCTCGCAAACCTTACCGGACTCCTTTTCGGAATATCGACAGGTCTCCCTCATCTCCTGTACATTCCGGTGGTGATCGCTGCATACCAGTACCCGCGCCGGGGGACCGTCATTGCCGGGTGTATAGGGGCGATCTACCTACTCCTCGTAATCCTCTTTGCCGGAGGCTCGCAGATAATTCTTATCGAAGCGCTGCTGCGCACACTTGTCATCGTCGTGATCGGGTGGCTGATCGCTACCCTCACCATCCGGCTCCGTGAACAAGAAGATCTCTATAAAGGTCTCTTTGACCATTCGGAAGGTGGCAGCATCCTTATTGCAGATACCGGCAGCAAACGGACAATAGAAGAGATCAACTGGAAAGCTGCGGTCCTTCTCCGACGTAAAGCCAGTGACCTCAAAGGGACTTCAATCACGACCCTCTGGAGAGGAGAGGAGGAACAGGAATTTTTCAACCGGCTCTCCCGTGAGGGGGCGGTATATGCTACTGAGACAAGATTCTCTCTGCCGGATGAAAACACGTTTATCGTGCTTGTCTCTGCTGCCTCGCTTCCCGGTGAGCGGGCAATCCTTACCTTCTTCGATGTCACCAGTCGTGTTCATGCCGAGCATGCATTGAAGATGGCAAATGACAAACTCAGCATCCTCTCACATTTTTCAGCAGATCACCTCCACCGATCAGTCGACCAGATCATCGAGACCGTTGATGATACAGATACTCACTGCAAAGATACCGTATTACGCACGTATATCGAACGGATCCGGACGCTGGCATGGAATGTCGCCCGCCAGCTCTTCCTCACCGAATCCTACAAGGATCTCGGAACGCTTCCACCAGTCTGGATGAGTGTGCAGCGAACGCTTGAAACTGCCCGCCTTCCTTCAGATGACGGGACAGTCTCGATCAGATGCTGGACAGGACGCCTTGAGGTCTACGCCGATCCACTCTTTGCCGATGTCCTCACCCACCTTCTGGAGAATTCACTGCGACATAGCGGAGGCATGATAAAAAATATCGTTGTCACGTATCGTGAGACAGCCAACGGGCTCGAACTCTGCTTCAGTGACGATGGCAATGGGATCCCTAAAGAGAAGAAACAGCAGATCTTTGAGTATGATTCCGGAGGGAGCGCAGGGATCGGGCTCTTCATCTGCCGCCAGATTGTCGAAGTAACCGATATGACAATTCAGGAAACCGGGATTGAAGGAAAGGGAGCACGATTCGTGATCCATGTTCCATCCGATGGTTACCGTATTGAGGGCTCCAGTGAAGAGGTGCCTCCGCTCCCGGTATCGTCTGTGCCGGCACGGCATCTCGCGAAACACAGCACCGGTGTGGTAATAAGAGAACTGATTGCGTCGGAGTTTTCTCTTGCAGAGACCCTCTGGATCGATTACCACAACACAAAGGGTGACGCGAAAACAGACCGGATATTTGCGGCGTTTTATAACGGGGAGGCCGTCTCAATCGCCCGGTGCAAACGACATGTAGATGGATTTGAGGTAGATGGTGTGTTCACCCCGGTCAGCCAGCGGGGTCACGGGTATGCAAATGCTGCCGTTTGGGGGCTTGTCGAGGCGTGCGGTGAGGATACACTCTACATGCATTCGGTCTGGAACCTTACGAAATTCTACGGTAATTTCGGATTTGTCCCGATTGACGAGAAAGTACTACCGCCTACCATAAGGGAACGGTTTGCGTGGGCACAGGGGGAGATGGAAGGAGCAAACGTCCGGCCGATGAGACGAGATCCTACCTCAATTTAAAAGTGGGTATAACGGTAAGGGAGACACAGGTGCCGTTGGGTACATTTACCACCTGATGTAAATACGGCCCCATAGGAATCTGGTAAATCCTATTTGGTAATCTCAAAAATTATTCGGTTACCGGCTTGGCTGCATCAGCAGCCACCAGTTCCTTCTTTTTTGGCCCAGCCACGGTAAATTTCTCAAGACCCCCCCGGGCAGTCATTGCCGGACGGTACTGGTTGTCCATAGTGAGACTCTTGGTCGGGCACGTATCAACACATATGGCGCAGACCACGCAGCGCATCTGGTCGATCTCCCACGTCTTTTCCTTGACATCGACACAGATCGCCTGCGTCGGGCACTTGCGCTGACAGATCCGGCAGGTGATGCACTTCGTAGGGTCGATCTTCACGTGCCCGCGGGTGGCTTCGGTTTTCTTGGCCGGTTTTACCGGGTACATCAGGGTGGCCGGACGGGAGAACACGCTCTTTAACACGGTTTTTGTCATCTCAAAAAATGTCATCGCTGTCTCACCTCTCCGCACAACCGATACAGGGATCGATAGTCAGGACAATCACAGGCACATCAGCAAGTTCGCATCCTTTTAACAGCGTAACGAGCGGTGGGATGTTGGTAAACGTTGGTGTCCGAACGCGGTGCCTGACGAGATTCTTCTTCCCGTTACCCTTGATATAGTGGATGACTTCTCCCCGGGGCTGCTCAGCCCTTGAGAGGTATTCGCCATCCGGTGCACCCGTCACTTTCATATCTACAGGCCCGTCAGGGATCTTTTTTACGCACTGCTCGATGATGTCGATAGATGTGAACATCTCTTTTGCCCGCACGGCACAGCGGGCATAGCAGTCCCCGTCGTACTCGACAACCGGTTTGAAATTAATCTTGCCGAAAGCCGCGTAGCCGGTCTCCCGGATATCAATCGCAAGACCGCTGCCTCTCGCGGTTGGACCAACTGCACCGAAATAATAAGCATCCTCCTTGCTGAGCACCCCAATACCTTTCAGCCGGTGCTGGATCGAACTGTCATGCAGGAATACATTCGTGAGATCCTGAAGCTGATGCTCAATTCCTTTGAGCCCCTTTACCATCTCATCCAGTTTCTCGGGAGAGATATCCCGCCGGACACCGCCAACTTTGCAGACACCCTGGATGACCCTGCCACCAGTGGTTGCTTCAAGATCATCGAGGATGTGCTCGCGGAGCCTCCATGCGTTCATGAAGACACTCTCAAAGCCCATGCTGTCTGCAAAGCATCCGAGCCAGAGCAGGTGTGAGTGCAGTCTTGAATATTCCGACCAGATCGTCCTTAGATATTGAGTCCGTTCAGGGATCTCAAGCCCCATGATCTGCTCGATACCCTGCACATAGGTCTGGCTGTGGATGAAACTACAGATACCGCAGATCCGCTCTGCGATGAAGACGTACTCAGTATATTCTCGTTTTTCAACGAGTTTCTCAAGACCCCGGTGGACATACCCAATAGTTGGTATAACATCAACGACCTTCTCATCTTCCAGCACCAAGTCAAGGTGGAGGGGTTCGGGAAGCACAGGGTGCTGAGGTCCGAACGGGATGGTTATTTGTTTTGACATGCGTCGTCCTCCTTGGTTATGGTCACACTGAAAGGATGTTTGACTACGGTCTTGTAGAACGTGCCCTTGAAATCGATATTGATCCCCTTCACATGGATACCATACAAATCGTGGATCTCATTTTCGTACACAAATGCACCAAAGTACACTCCGCTGATGCTGGGGATTTCATCTGTCTGTTTCACGGTAACGCGGTAATTTGTCAGTTTGTAGTCCTTGTCAAAAACATAAAGGATCTCGAAGTTGTCTTCGATCTTCGTGCACCCGATCTGGACAAGCCGGTTGCCGTCTTTCTTTGCCTGTTCAACCTTCCTAACTACGTCCCCGACACTGATCGGAGTGATTGTTTGTGGTTCCATCATTGTGCACCTCCTTGAGCATGCTTGTGATGTGCTTTATGATCGTGGTCAGTGACCATGGGAGAGCTGATATGGTTCTTCCGTTTCTCTTCAAGAACGCCAAGTGCTGTCACAATCCCATCAATGATGGACTCAGGGCGTGCTGCACAACCGGGCACATAGACATCAACCGGTATGAGTTTGTCGATGCCGCCAGCAACATTGTAGCATTCACGGAAAACTCCTCCCGAGCATGCACAGATTCCCACAGCAACAACCACCTTTGGATCCGGAATCTGGTTGTAGATGTTCTGGATCACCTCACGGTTCGCTTCATTGATCGAGCCGGTCACGACAAAGATATCCGCATGCTTTGGATTGCCGGTATTGATGATACCGAACCTCTCAACATCATACATAGGGGTGAGACACGCGAGGATCTCGATGTCGCAGCCATTGCAGCTCGAAGCGTCGTAATGGATGATCCATGGGGATTTTGCAAGGTAGGTCATTTTAAACCTCCAGACAGGAGGTAAAGGGCCGCGAGGTTGACAACGCCAACGATTACGGCAATCAGCCACGAGCTCTTCACCACAAACTGCCACCTGACACGGGCATTCGTGTTATCGATCAGGATCTCTAACAGGTAGACAATGATCACTGCGGCTATACCAATCAGCGGGTTGAACCCGAAGAAGAGGTAGACGAATCCCAGTAAAAAGACGGTTTCGTACCAGTGGGTGATCTCTATGAGGCCAAGTGATGGGCCGGAGAATTCTGTAGTCACACCCTTTACAATCTCCTGGTGGGCATGGTGAGAGGTCGATATATCGAATGGTGATTTGCGCAGTTTGATGGTCAGCACGTAGAGGAAACCAAGGAAGATACCGGGGATGAGAAGGACAACCGGTGTCGTGGTTGCAGCAATATCGCTCACATTGAAGCTCTTAGTTGCAACAAACATACCCACTGCGGTCAGGATCACCATCGGTTCATAGGCCATGATCTGGAGCAGTTCCCGCTCCGCCCCGACATAACTGTAAGGAGAGTTTGCGGCAAATGCACCCATTACAAGGAAGATCTGCGCGAGGGTGAGCGCAAAGATGACAAGCAGAAGATCTCCGCCCGCAAAGAAGAGTGCTCCAGTGAAGATCATGAAGATGATGTAGCAGATCGCGTAGAAGGTCTGTGTATCATTAACTACGGTCTGCTCTTTTTCAAAGAGCTTGCCCACATCGTAGAATGGCTGCAGGATGGAGGGACCTACCCGGCCCTGCATGTGAGCGGTGATCTTCCTGTCAATACCTGCCACCAGCCCGCCTATAACGGGGGCCACAAGGACAAAGACAATTGCCCAGACAATATTGATCACAGGAACACCCCCCGCAACGCGGTTGCAATAAACATGATGCCAATGAAGGCTGAACATATCCATATCCCAGCAGTTCTGAGTTTCGCTTCACCGAAGTACTCGTGGAGATAGTAGTTGGAGAGTACTGTCTTTTTCTGGACTCCAAGAGATCCCGAGAAACGCATATCGTGCGTAGTGGTCCTTCCTCCCATGTACGGAGCAACATGCTTGTGCTTTCTCTGGGGTATCAGGATGCTCAGTGGAAGGATAACGAGCAGGAGTAACATAAGGATCATGATGATGATATTATCCTGCGATAACTGGGCCACATGGCCATAATTCAGCATGAGGAACGGCTCGAGAAGTTTTGTCGAGAGCAGCGGAAAGACAAGCGTGGTTATGAACGAGAGTCCGGCAAGCGATACAAGCGCTGCCCATTCACTGTGATCTACTTCACCTTCAATGTTCTTGCTGTCTGAAGTAACGGCAATGATCTTGCCCATCCATTTGGCCCAGAAGTAGACCGTCATGGCGCTGCCAAAGGCAAGTATGATGACGAACAGGAAACCGTAGGGTACGTCGATGAATGCCCGTATGGCTGCCCATTTCGAGATCAGCATACCGAATGGTGCAAGGAACATACCGGCAATACCGATTACCATCATGGCAGCAATCTTAGGCATGCGCACGATGAGCCCGTTCATATCATCGACCTCGCGGCTCTTGATCCGGTGCTCCACTGTACCAACCGAGAGGAAGAGAAGGGACTTGGATATTGCATGGAAGACTATCAGGAGGATTGCAGCCCAGATGGCCTCGTAGGTTCCGATACCGGCACAGGCAACAATAAGACCAAGGTTTGCGATCGTGGAATAGGCAAGCACCCGTTTTGCATTACTCTGCGAGATGGCAATGCCGGATGCAATCAGGAAGGTGAGCGCTCCTACCATGGCTATCATATAACCGGTAAAGGTTGACTGGAAGATGGGGGCAAGCCTGACAAGAATATAAACACCGGCTTTGACCATCGTGCTGGAATGCAGGAGTGCCGAGACCGGAGTTGGCGCCACCATCGCTCCTACAAGCCAAGAGGAGAACGGCAGCTGGGCAGCCTTTGTGAGACCGGCAAACCCGATGAGAGCTGCCGGGATGAGGGCAATGATTTTTCCGGATGCTAGCAGATCGGTCATTCCCATGATGCCGTTGCCAAACATGGCAAGGTAGATGATTGCACCAGCAAATGCAACCCCGCCCAGAAGGTTCATCCACAGTGCGGAAAAGGCATTGTTGGTGGCTTCTTCTGTTTTTGTGTACCCGATCAGCAGGAATGAACAGAGTGTTGTGACTTCCCAGAAGAAGTAGACCCACATGAGATTATTCGAAAAGACCAGCCCGAACATGGCAGAAAGGAAGAGAAACAGGATTGCAAAGAACCATGGTCGCCGGTCCGGAATCTCGGGATGGTGTTCATGGAAGAACTTCATGTAACCCAGTGAATACACAGAGATGAGACTGCCGATGATTCCGATGATGAGTGCCATGATTACTGAGAATTCATCAGTGAACAGGTTCGACTGCACATGGATGGAGTGGGCGTACACCAGTTCAAAGTAGAGCATTACTGCGGACTGGACAAGGATGAGCGCCACGACAAGCCATTTCTTATACACGATACCGAGATACAGGATAAATACAGCAATCAGCATCTCGAGAATGAACATGACAATGCCGGTTGGTTCTGCCGGAATGGCAGACATCAGCAGGGCCCCCTTGTTATAGGTCGAAATCAACAGGTAGACACTGGCTATTCCAATGGCCAGTGCGGACAGTTTCACGATCCAGGCGCGTTCCATGTCTTTTTTTGCCAGGAACAAGAAGAACGCGACAATGAGCGGAAACAGTATGAGAAATATTAACAGTTGCGTAGTTAGCACCAGATACCCTCCCTGTCTGAATATGGGAATTTAGCATTATTAATCATATTGAATTGTGCGCGATCACTGCTTTAATCCAGTAACTTTTATAGATAAACTGACAAAAAGCCCAATTTTTCTCAAGAAAACAACTAAACAGCACCAGAATATGGTGCACCACCCATATTGCGGGATAAAAGTTTAATGTTCCAAAAAAGCACTAATTATCTCTTAGGATGGGTGTTGGAAAAAATCGGGGTTATCCCGGGAACCGTTGCGCCATCCTTTGGTTCCGGTCTGGCAGAATATTGCCGATGCCAATTTATCATACCTGGTGTGTTACCCGGATCCTCTTTCGGGCGGTTCAGTTTCGTACGGTCAATACGTTCTGTTCAGTCGGTTTGCAGGGTTCCCTCTGGCACAGCAGGGAGGTCATTGAATGATCGACTTTGTATTACTCATCGTAATTGCGATATGTATCATCGCACTGGGACTCGCAGCAATCCTGACGCGTAACCTCCTCTCACAGGATGAGGGAACGCCCAAGATGCGCGAGGTTGCCGA
>JANYBK010000002.1 GCA_025360805.1 Methanomicrobiales archaeon | reverse complement strand
AATGGACAAGATGCAAAAAGAGGATCGTTCCGCACTGCATGAAGCAATGGAGCAGCAGACCATCAGTGTTGCAAAGGCGGGTATTACTGCAACCCTCCGGTCGCGCTGTGCACTTCTCGGGGCGGCAAACCCGAAGTACGGGAGATTTGATATGTTTGGCGATATCGCAGACCAGATCAATATGCCTCCTTCCCTGCTCTCGCGGTTCGATCTGATCTTTATCATGGCCGATCTGCCTGAACAGAAGCGGGACTTAGCCATTGCCGAGCACATCTTAAAAACACACAGGGTCGGGGAGATGATCGAACAGAACAAGAAATCGCCCATTCCCGGCATGACTCCTGAATACATCCAGCAGCAGCTAAAGCCAGTCACACCGGATATAGATCCTGCCCTGTTTAGGAAATATATTGCTTATGCAAAACGCACCTGCTTTCCTTTACTTTCAATAGAGGCAAAGGATGCGCTCATAAAGTATTATCTCAGTTTAAGAGGACTAGCTGAACCCAATAAAGCTGTGCCGGTTACAGCCCGGCAACTCGAAGCGCTGGTCCGGCTTGCAGAGGCAAGCGCCCGCATAAGACTCTCGAATAACATTGAAATTTCTGATGCGGAACGGGTTATCCACATAGTTGACGCATGCCTGCGCCAGGTTGCTTTTGACGCAAAGACCGGCACTTTTGATATTGACAAGGTAGCTACAGGCATCTCTAAAGAAAAGAGGGATATTATCAGGGTTATCAAGGATGCGATCCGTGATATTGGTGGAGAAGGAAAGCGTGCCGGTATGGAGCTGGTGATTGACGCTGTCACTTCCAAAGGATTTGCCCGCGATAAAGCGAGGGAAGGCGTAGAGATGCTCCTGCGAAACGGGGAAGCAATGGAGCCCAAAACCGGAATCATCCAGCTGATTTGAGGATTAAATATGAAAACTGACAGGGAACAGGCAGTCTTTGAAGCGGGAATAAAACTCGGTGCGCTGTACCACCAGTGGGTTGGCACTCCGATTTCACGGAATTCTGCATCGAGTGTAGAGACGGCGATAGAAAAAGCAGTGATACTCCAGCCGTTTGTAGAGGAGATAACCGTCCATCTTAATCGCAGCCTGATGACCGAGAACCTCTTTGGGTACAGTGAACTTTCCGGGCTGATGTTTGAAGTGGAAATCGTCACTAGGGTCGGTTTTACGTACTGTCGGGCACGGCTTTTGCCAGAATCAGGCTATCCTTTAATGAAGATTATGGAGTGCAATGAAATCCCCGGCATTTCCCATCACTGACGACCATATTCACATCGATCCTGTGAATGGACGAGGAATTGAAGCTGCAAAGGATTTCATGAGAGCCGGAGGAACACATTTGTTCCTTGTCTCAAAACCCTCGTGGTCACTTTCTGTGCATCCCAAATGCGGTGAGGACTATCAGGCAGTATTTGATGAAACCTTGCGGGTAGCTGATTTGATTTCTGGTACCGGGCTTGTAGTGTATACAGTGCTGGGGGTTCACCCGGCAGAGATCAGCCGGATGACCGAACGCATGAGTCTGGAACAGGCAGTAACCGTCATGAAATCCGGTCTTGACTGTGCAGCACGATATGTCCATGAAGGAAAAGCCGTTGCACTCAAAAGCGGAAGACCGCATTATGAAGTAGAGCCGGATATTCTTGCAGCATCAAACGATGTGCTCACTCATTCGCTTAACCTTGCTGCGGAATGCAATTGTGCACTTCAGATTCATGCAGAAAGCGGACCGTGTGATGATGTTGTTAAGATGGCTCAGGCGGCAAATGTGCCCATAGACCGGGTAGTAAAACATTACGGTTCTCCGGATACACCACTCCACCCATCTCTTATCGCAAAACACGAAGCGATTTCTAAGCTTGCGCGTGAGAAGCGGCCTTTTACTATGGAGAGCGATTATATGGATGAAAATTCCCGTCCGGGTGCAGTGATTGGTCCCAAATCTGTGCCACGTTATACGAATATGCTGCTCAAGAACGGCTTGATCTCTCAGGAAGATTGTTTCCGCATTCATGCCGAAACGATTGAAAAGGTATACGGTGTTGCAATCATTCTTTCATAATTCTCCTGCTTACCTTTTTCATGCCTCCCGCTCAATGAATGAACAATGTTTTTAAAAATTCATCACTTCCCCGGGTCAGCGGATGTGGTTGCAGTTTGTGACCGTGAACTTATCAATACCACAATTACTGATAAGAATGTTACAGTCACAGTCCATGATTCTTTTTATGGAACTGACCCGGCAAGCGAAGAAGAAGTGCGGGCAGCGCTAAAAAAAGCGGGAAATATTAACATAATGGGCGAACGTGCGGTTAACGTGGCAATTTCTTTGAACCTTGTCACCCGTTCAGAATGCATCATGATAGGAAAAGTGCCACACGCACAGATTTACCAGGTTTAAATATGAGTATTCAGGATCAATTCTGCCCGAAATGTGGCAAAACAACAGAGAACGAGGGGCTTTGCAATGAGTGCCAGGTAAAAAGTACCCAATGGTTCTCATGCGACAAACGTGCTCAGAGCACTCATTGCCCGAGCTGCGATGCGATTAAAATTGGAAATACCTGGACCGATTCTACAATGGAGCGAGCCGAGCTTGCACCGGACCTCGCAAGATCCGCTGTGCACCTGCACCCGGATGTAAAAAAGGCTGTAATCGATGTTACGGTTGTGGATATGACTGTGAACCGATCGCGCGCATATCTTGTCATTCGTGGCCAGCTATACAACAAACCGGTTGAAGATAAATGTACCGTAGAACTTGTCTGGCATAAAGAGCAATGCGACCGCTGCAACAGGATCAGCGGAAGTTACTACGAAGGCGTTGTTCAGGTACGAGCTGATGGAAGAATTCCAAGTAAGTTTGAGATCCTTCAGGCGTCTTCAATAGCCCAGCAGGTAGAAGATGATCTCCAGGCCGGTGGCGAGCGGCTCTCGTTTATCAATGACATGAACGAGATTCATGACGGTCTTGATATTATCATCGGATCGCAACATATCGGAACCCTGATCTGCAAGGCAATAATCGCCCAGTTGGGTGGCAGGTACACCACTCATCCAAAACTGGTAGGAGAAAAAAGCGGGAGACAACTTTTTCGTATCACCTACGCACTTCGTCTTCCCCGTTTCCAGAAGCAGGATGTGATCTTATCCCGTGGAAAATATGTTGAGGTGGATCGCGTAGAGTCGAATCATATCCGGGTGATGGATCTCGCTGATGGCAGCTTCCGTGCGGTAAAAGATGATGATGTGGAGCGAATCATTGGCAATGCCCGGAATGCAATACCGGCACAGGTGGTATTTTCCGACAAGGATATCATAGGAATTTTAGATCCTGACACTGGTCATACGGTTGAATTTAAGAAATTTGCATGGATGTGCGCCCGGCCCGGTGATCATCTCAATATTTTACGCGATGGAGATCAGATCATAGTAGTCAGGTAAGGAATGCGCGTCAGAGCGGTACCAAAAGAAAAGATCCGGGCCGTCCAGGAAGAGGACTGGATCGACCGGAGCCGGAGTCCTTATGCAGAGGGCGAGACTATCTGGGTTCCGGTCAAAGAGGATGCTGCATTTGACTGCGTGATTCCCAAACGGGAACGGTATAAAGGAAGAGGGTTTTTCATGATCGGCAAAATTGCCGTTATTCATGGAGAGAAACCGTCTCGTTTAGAAGTTGAAAAGATTGTTGAGTTTCGCCACCCGCAGGGAGTGCTATGGATAGAGTCGCTCAATGAGGTGACACGGACCCCCTCAACGGAAGTTCTCTGGGGAGTAGTCAGCGAAGTCCGGCATCATGAGAACGGATATAGTTTTTTTTTGGATCCCAGAAAGGTGATGTTTTCGCAGGGAAACCGGATAGAGAAACTGCGGATGGCAACACTTGTTAAAGAGAGTGGTCAACCTGAACGGGTGGCAGACATGTTTGCCGGTATCGGGTACTTCACAATACCCGTTGCGGGAAGCGGAGGGCACGTTCATGCAATGGAGATCAATCCGGTGGCATTTGATTACCTTAAACAAAATATTTTAGATAATGGGTTATCCGATCATGTTGCGGCATCACTTGGAAATTGCAGGGATCTTCTCTCTGGGATCTATAACCGGATCGTCATGGGGCATTTTGACGCAATTCAATTTCTGCCTGATGCATTGGAGCATGTAGAGACGGGAAGTTGCATCCATGTCCATAGTATCGGGAGTGTAGAAAATCAAATCCGTAAAATGTGTGAGAGCGCAGGTTTTTCTCCCACTATCATTGTACATAAAGTGAAGAAATACCGGCCACATGACTGGCATGTGGTGCAGGATGTGACTCTCCAATGACCCTTGTACAGACCCTTGCCGGAAAACAGATTGTTATCGCAGTTACCGGAAGTATCGCGGCTGTTGAAATAGTAAAACTCATCCATGCCCTGCGACGGCGTGGTGCGATTGTCCAGCCGGTGATGAGTGCTGCGGCAATGGGTATCATCCACCCGGACGCTCTCACTTATGCCAGCGGGAGGGAGACTATCCAGCGGTTATCCGGAATGGTTGAGCATGTGCAGTATTGCGGGGATGAAGGGAGTGCGGCCCTGCTCCTGATTGCGCCCTGTACAGCAAACACTCTGGGAAAAATTGCTTCTGGTATCGATGACACCACCGTTACAACATTTGCCACTACTGCGATTGGCAGCAATAAACCGGTAATTATTGTTCCTGCCATGCACCACAGCATGTATCGTCACCCGGCAGTTGTTGAGAACATTGAGCGCCTGAAACTCTGGGGAGTGGAATTTGCCGGACCTAAAATTGAAGAAGGAAAGGCAAAGATTGCAGATACTGAAGAGATTATCCTTTGTTGCGAACGGGCAGTTTTACAAAAGCCTCTCAAAGGACAGCGTGTTCTTATCACCAGCGGTCCCTGCCGGGAACCGGTGGATGACATCCGCGTGCTGACTACCCGTTCGAGCGGGCAGATGGGAAGAGCACTGGCTTTGCAGGCATATCGTCTGGGTGCGGATGTGACTGTTGTTCATCGGGATACGTTTCCATGCGTGAACAATGTCTATGTTGAGACTGCTGATGAGATGCGCACTGCGGTGCATGATTGTTTTGTTAGAAAAGGTGCAGATATTTACATCAGCGCAGCAGCGATATCCGATCTTGCTCCTCTAAAAATTAAGGGAAAAATTCCCAGTGGAAAGTCGATCCATCTTGATCTTAAACCTCTTCCCAAACTGCTTGAAGAAGTGGTAAAAAAATATTCTCCACGGACTATTGCATTCAAGCTTGGCAGAGATCAGGAAAAGATGGCTGATGCAATGATTTCGTCCGGGGGTATTGAGATGGTACTTATAAATGCGCCTGAAACTATGGGAAGTGAATGCGGAGAGTATGTGATAGTGACGCGTGGGGATAAGTTTGCGGTGAGTGGGACAAAAGAAGAGATCGCGGTTGCTATCTGGGAAAAATTGTTGCAATAAATCTACGGCCGTGATTTGGGATCGCATGCAGTGGATTTGTGATAACCGTGAAAATCTTGTATGGCTTAAATGGGGATTTGTTTATCCCACCAACACTATGGACTTCAAAAAATATTATTTTCGCACCATACTATGATTTTAAGTCTGCATGCTTACTCCCGGAACGATAAATATCGGACTCTGTAGGAGAGTACTTGGGGATCTAAAAGGTGACGACTAATGCTTCGGCATTGACAATAATAACGTGCTAACATATGGATCTCCACAATCTCATCATCGGCTAATATACTTTTGTTTAAAGTCCGTTCAAGGATATTCACCCGTGTTCTCAGACAGGCATCATTAATGGGGAAAAACACCAAACAATTTCATATACTCATGGAGGGTTCCCCATCACACAAAACAGTGTTGTAGCATTCTGCCCGGGCCACATATCCGGCTATTTTAAAAAAATAGAGGGAAGCACATTGTTGACTACGGGTAGTATTGGTGCGGGAATTGTCATAACAGAAGGAGTGATAGCAACAGTCCGGCATGCAGAAACTCCCTCTGTTGTTATCAGACACCGGGCTATGGATGGTACAACTACTACAATTTCTCGAACATCGCCTCCCCTCACTTCAATCATGGAACGATTGGGTGTGACCGCATCCATCACAACGGAATGTCATCTGCCGATTGGTGCAGGATTCGGACTGTCTGCTGCTGCCCTTCTTGCATCTGCTACTGCATTAAACCGTCTCTTCACACTCGGGTTAACCCCCTGGGATATTGCCCGGCACTCTCATGAGATTGAGGTTGAACACCGGACCGGGCTTGGCGATGTGGCAGCAGCGCAGGATGGCGGGCGTGTAATAAGGCATGGTCCGGGAATCGATGCGAGGATTGAACGGATATTTGATCTGCCAGAATCCCTGTTCTCTGTAAGTTTTGGACCGATTCATACACCAACCGTTCTTGGTTCACCATCCCAGATGGAAAAAGTTTCGTCTGCTTTTCCCGCTGCATCTCCTGGTGATGCGCGGGATTTTTTCACAAAATCAAAACAGTTTGCAGAACAGAGCGGACTCATCACAGATTCAATAAAAAAAGTGTTTCAAATATGTGATAAGGATAATGTCCCGGCAGGCATGACTATGCTCGGCGACGGTGTCTTTGCTTATGGGAAAAATGCACATGAAGTATTATCCCCTTTTGGCAAAGTCTACGAATTCCATGTATCGTCAACTGGCCCAAGAATTGTTGAGGATATTATATGATCCCAAAAGATCACCCACGGTATCATTCACTGGTCACTCGTGAAAGACTTGCACAGTGTACTCGAAGTGGCGTTGTATCATTAGAAGGGCTCACTGCTCACGGCAGGGGTGAGGCTTTCGATTACCTGATTGGAGAGAGGACAACAGAGAGTGCAAAACTCGCCCAACGAATCGCTGCAGCACTGCTGATCTCCGCACGCCACCCGGTCATTTCGGTGAATGGCAACACCGCAGCCTTAGCTGCACAACAGATTGCAGCACTTCAGAAAGCGAGCGGGGCAATTGTAGAAGTAAACCTCTTCCACAGGACAGAAAAACGAGTTCAGCAGATCGAAGAACTGCTCCGCGAGACGGGCTCTGATGTTTTTTCAGGAGTTGCTGAGCGGTTACTACCGCTCTCCCATGACCGGGCGTGGTGCAGGCGTGAGGGAATATTTTCTGCCGATGTGGTACTTGTTCCATTAGAAGATGGGGACCGGTGCGAAGCACTTGTGCGTATGGGAAAAACGGTTATCGCAATTGACTTAAACCCACTCTCCCGCACGGCCCGCTCTGCCACACTGACTATTGTCGATGAGCTCACCCGTGCACTCTCGGGAATTACCGCAGCCTGCAAAGAACTATCCAAACCTGAATGCAGGCAGCTCACCGGATCAGTTGACAATCATTATCTTTTGTCAGAAGCAATACGTGAGATAACCCTGAGGCTTTACCATGCTATGGATTGAAAAATACCGCCCGAAAGAATTTGGAGAAATTCTTGGACAGGAGCCGTCAGTCCGTCTATTATCTTCGTTTGCAAAAGACCGTACCCTGCCTCACCTTATACTCACAGGGCCGCATGGTACGGGAAAAAGCGTTGCTGTCGAATGCTTTGCAAGATCTCTGTACGGGGAAAATTTGGAACTCAATACATCTGTATTCCAGGCCGCAGATCTTTTTTCCCAGGGAAAAACACTTCTTGAACAGGATGAGCGATATGCTCATCTCTACCAGAAAAACCTGTCATTGATTAATAATTTCAAATATATCATCAAATGGTATGCCTCCTTACGTCCGCTTGATACCGAGTTCAAGCTGATGGTCTTTGAAGATGCCCACACACTAACGCTCGATGCCCAGCAGGCATTACGAAGAATTATGGAACGGTCGAGCGGCACCTGCCGGTTTATCTTTACTACAACCAACCAGAGTTCAATAATTCCTGCAATTGCATCCCGTTGTCTTCCGCTGCTTTTTGCCCCGCTTGATCAAGACGTTATGCTTCAATATCTTCGTAAAATAAAGGAAAACGAACCAACCGACAAACAAGGATGTTCGGATGATGATCTGGAGCTGATTGTTCAGGCAGCAAGAGGAGACATGCGCAGGGCAATCCTTCTGCTGCAGGTCGCTTTAGAGTGCGGAAAATGCCACAGTCTCTTTGAAATAAATCAATCAGAACCTGCAAATATATCGGCTTCTGCTGTAAAGGCGATTAAAGAAGGCGATATTCGTGGCGCTGTTAAAAGGCTTGAATCCCTGATGATCGATTACGGGTTGTCTGGCAGTGAAGTGCTTGAACAGATACGAACTATCACCCGAAGGGAATATAATCACCCGGCACTTGCGATTGTACTTGCAGATGCAGAACTGCGTATGCGACACGGCAACAATGAATTTGTCCAGATTGGGGCATTTGCTACCCGAGTCCATACGGTGTTGTCATGAGTACAATTCGCCACGACAAAATCCAGCATCATTATGATTCCATAGCCGATGTGTATGACCATCATTACGATCATCGCCGTGGAAGGAGTTACCATACGCATATCAGCAGCCAGCTTATGCGCCCGTTGCCACGAGGGGGAAGACTTTTGGATATTGGCTGCGGAACCGGACTTTTTGTAGAAAAATTTATTAAAAACGGTGGAACTGCTGTTGGACTTGATATCAGCGGAAAGATGATAACAAGGGCACAGTGGAGATGTCCGACAAGCGAATTTATTATAGGAACCGGCGAAAAAATACCCTTCAGTGACAACTCGTTTGATGCCATTTCGAGCCTTCTTGTGTTCAGTTACGTAAAAGATCCGCATGCAATGCTAAAAGAATCCTACCGGGTGTTAAAACCCGGTGGAGTGATCTCAATCTGCACATTAGGAAAAAAACTTATTACCCGTGGAATTCCGGCTATGTACCTCATAAGTGAGATGATGAGGTTTACGCATATTCTAATGAAGGATTTCGGGGAGCACTATTATGATAAGGATGAGATGATCGATCTCTTTTCGGGAGCCGGGTTTTCAGATGTGGGTGTTTCCTGGTGCTCCTTTGCCCATATCGATATGATCGATCCGCTTTTTAACATCGCCTTAAAAGTCGAACCCTTTGTTGAGAAAAGAGTTCCGCAGCTGGCATACAATATTTGTGTCAGCGGAAGAAAACCTGTGGAATAATCATCTTGCTGTTTTTTATCAGCCTTTAAGATTTGTAACTAAAAATCTCAAAAAAGAGTTGTTTTATTATAATGCACCGACACTGTCATACATCTGGCAGATGTAGCGTGTCTGGAAGAGCATGATGGGTGACATCAGACAGAGGTAGATGATGAAGCCAAGGTACGGGATCATCATAATAATTGTGACAATTATTGCAATGATCATCTGAACTACAAACAGGACTACAAGAGCAATGATATAGGGAACCCATCCGATTTTTCCAATGGTACCAAGTATTTCTGAGAAGTTGAATGCCTCTCCCATATTACCGGTTCGTGCAAAGCGGACAACTCCAATGATTGCAAAGATTGCAGTAATCACCGCAATGATAAAAAATAGCAGCAATCCAAACAGTATACCGCTGATTGCGGCCATTGCTACAGAGGGATTGCTACTCATTGTGCTGAGAGCCGATGCACCAACAACCACGAAAAGGACGATCAATGCGGGTATCATGTAGATCAAGACGATAATCATATACTTGATACCATCAATGAACAGGGTACCCCAGTCACTGACTTCAGGGGCAGGTTTGTCTCCCCTGAGAACTTTTAAGGAATATCCGGCAAGTGGGATGCCCAGAAGAATTGTTGCAATGATTAACATTATCCACTTGTTCCACTTTCCAATAACTGCCTCCTTTGCATATTCAAAGGACTCTCCAACCATATTTCCGTAATCCATTTTTTTCACCTCAATTATTTTTCTGAATCTGTCTTGATTTCATGAAACGAATCAATTAATTATTGAATTAAAAAAAAAGTTTATTGTTTTATTTCGAGGTCTACTTCTATTCCACCCATTGTACCGAGAGCGAAATTGTAAATAAATGATACAACTGCGCCTGTGATGAACCCGCCAATTACACCCGCGATAGCAGCAATAATGAGTGTTCCAATGGCTGCTGCTACAGCTCCTCCAATTGAACCCATCATTGACCCGGTAACAGTGGCCATTACAAGTCCCATAACAATTCCATAAATCAAACCAAGTATTGCACCAAATTTTGCAACACTCATTATGCCTAAATTCTTAACTAAATATGCGGTAGTTGCCATAAATTCATCAAACTCCAATAATTAAATCATCCGTGGCTTCTTCAACCACAAACAATTTAATAAAGTATGATATCTTCGCAGAATATAAATTTATCTTGTATTTTGGGTCTAATCCAAAAAAAATCAAAAAATCAGTGCCTGAAATAGCGTATGCCAGTAAAAACCATCGCCATCTGCAAGCTGTTTGCAGCTTCGATAACTTCCTTATCCCTAATCGATCCACCCGGCTGAACTAGTGCTGTAGCTCCAGCCTGTGCTGCAACTTCGAGCGTGTCTGGGAACGGTAAAAAAGCATCGGAAGCTACAGATGAACCTTTGAGGGGAGCACAGGCCTTTTCGATTGCGATCTTTGCTGAATCAACGCGGCTCATCTGGCCGGCACCGATTCCGAGCGTGCGTTTCTGGTCGGCAAAAATGATGGTATTGCTTTTCGTATGTTTGCAGACTTTCCATGCCAGCTGAAGGCCTTTCATCTCAGCAGGAGTAGGATCCCTGTCAGTGATAACTTCCCAATGCTCCTGGTATTTCGGAGTCTGTTGTACTAAAACACCGCCGTCAATTGTCCGGATCTCATCGGCATCTTCTTTTTTGGGTAGAATGAGCACTCGCATTGTATCTTTCTTTTTCATCATGGCAAGAGCATCTTTAGAAAATGATGGTGCGATAATGACTTCAACAAATGTTTTACAGATCTCGTCAGCAAGTTTTCCATCTACTTCACGGTTGAACGAGACTACAGACCCATAGGCCGATACCGGATCAACATCACGAGCAGCAATATAGGCCGGAAAAATTTCAGAATCAACTGCTACACCACAGGGATTGTTGTGCTTTACAATGACTGCTGCGGGTTCATCAAATTCCCGCAGGAGTTGGGCTCCGGCATTGACGTCCAGGTAATTATTGTATGACATCTGTTTACCCTGGAGGGGTTCGATACCGGCAATTCCGGAACTACCATATACTGCTGCTTTCTGGTGGGGGTTCTCGCCATATCGTAATGTTCTGCCATGAGTATACTGGACTGTAAAAGTTGATGGAAAATCAGCATCGAGCTGGTAGAGGTAATTACTGATCGCTGCATCGTAGGCAGCAGTCCGGGCAAAGGCTTTCTTTGCAAGTATCAGGCGCTCTTCAGGGCTAATGCCGTTTTCTTTGATGGATTTTATGATCGATTTATAATCCTCATGATCAACTACAACTGCCACATCCCGGTAATTTTTGGCAGCTGCCCGGATCATGGCAGGACCCCCTACATCGATATATTCAATGAGTTCATCGAGTTCCATCTTTTTTGCAGACATCTTTTCGAACGGATATAGATTGACAACCAGAAGATCGATCCGGTTGATTCCGTGTTTTGCCATAACAAGATCGTCAATCTGTCTTCGCCCGAGCAAACCCCCGTGAACTTTCGGGTGCAGTGTCTTGACCCGCCCATCCATCATCTCTGGAAAGCCAGTGTAACTTGAAACTTCAGTAAATTTTATCCCTGTTTCTGCCAGCTTTTTTCCGGTACCGCCAGAACTCATGATGTTGTACTTTTGTTCGATGAGCTCCCGTGCAAGTTCAACGATACCCGTCTTGTCCCAGACGGAAAGTAATGCCCACTTCATGGTCTAGTGTATGCAGGACAGGAGAGAAAAATGTATGTAGTTTTTTTTGTTCAAGTATTTTCAAATCCGTGTTGTCCCAGCAACTGGAAAAAAAATCCCGTGCAGAAAATTAAATAAAAAAATTAGATCCTTGATAAAATAATATTTAATCAATCATTCATAAACACTTTTTTCGTATCATTCACTGCTGCGTAGGAAGTACAGTCGAGCGTTATTGGCGTGATTGATACATTTCCCTTCCGTATTGCATGCACATCTGTTCCTTCTTTGGCATCTTCATAGAGCGGACCGTTGATCCAGAAATAAGGGCGCCCGCGGGGATCCAGTCGCTTTTCAACGCCCGTGTGAAACAGTTTGGAAGCAAGGCTGGTAATCTCGTACCCGCCTTTTATTTCCGAAGGAATATTCACATTTATCACATCCGTATGCGGAGAGAAACCATGTTTTAGTACGCGGGAGACCACATCGTGTACAACTTTTTTTGATGCATCGAAGCAGTGTAAAAGATTGCGGGGATCATCAAACTTGTCGCCCTGGTCCTCAACCTGAAGAGAGAATGCAATACCTTTCGTGCCCTGGTTGGAACCTTCGAGTGCCGCACCAACAGTACCAGAAGTCATGATAGACTCTGTTGAGAGATTCTCTCCAATATTGATTCCACTGACAATCATCGTAGGTGTGAGTTTGAGGGCATAAAGACCGATGATCACCGAATCTGTTGGTTTACCGGCAACAGACCAGGCCGGAATACCGTTGATATTGATCTTATTTGCCCGCAGGGGTTCAAAAATTGATATAGACCTGCCAACAGCACTCTGCTGTGTTGCCGGGGCAACAACTGTCACATCGGCAATGGGGATGAGCGCTTCATACGCAGCCCAGAGCCCGACTGAACTTACACCATCATCATTCGTGAGCAGGATACTAGGTCTCATGTGCATCTTCTATTGATGTTGCCCCACAAATAGTTCACCGATCGGATAGTGTAATTTTCTTAAAGAGCTTACAGGAAAAGGATGAAAGTCCTGCTCGCAGAATATGCCACCTGTCATGATCCCACCCTTGCTCCTGAGGGTGCAGCAATGTTAGAAACGGTAAAGCAGAGTTTTGAGCGCTGCGGATATGAAATTGTTCTGCCCGGCTGCGGGGATTTTGCCGCAGAGATCGAGCGTCTCGCGCCGCAATGTGCTATGGGACTTGTGATTGCGCCTGACAACCTGCTTGCACGATATACGCAGATCCTTGAGCAGCATACGCATAATCTCGGTTGCGGTTTTATGACTGTAGCTCTCTGTGCCAATAAGGTGCAGACGGGAAAAATTCTGCGGTCACATGGTATCCTGGTCCCAGAAGAAGTCACTACTGGAAAGCGTGTTATAAAACCGGTAAAAGGTTGCGGCTCGTCAGATGTCAGGATTTCAGATGGCCCTGTGGGGAACGGGGAATTTGCCCAGCAGTATATTGACGGTGAACATTTCTCTGTGAGTATTGTTGCAAGCCGGGTAATTGGCGATGCGTGCCTGTATTTTACCGGAAATCCCCCGCTTGTTCTTGCTGTGAACCGGCAGCATATTGGGCATGCAGCTGATGGGGCAATTCAATACCTTGGCGGAGAGACTCCGGTGCATCCTGCACGGCAAGCAGAGATCATAGAAACAGCCAAAAAGGCAGTCATTGTGCTTGGAGGACAGGGATATTGTGGCGTGGATGTGGTTGTTGCCGATAAAGTATATGTAGTGGATGTAAATCCCCGGATTACAACAAGTCTTGTCGGTATTGCTGCCTGTATGAAAGAAGAGATAGCAGAGATTCTTGCTGACGCTTCCAAAGGTGGAGGTCCAAAACAGGTACACCTTGAAAAAAGCGCCCGTTTTGATAAGCACGGGAAGGTCTCATTTATATGATCGGGATTGATGTCGGCGGTGCAAATCTCAAAATTGTCAATAACGGCGGTGTCCACATCCATTACTGTCCGCTCTGGGAACATGCTCAGATCACATCAATACTCGAACAGTATGTAACTTCATCAGATGACCCGGCTGCTGTAGTCATGAGCGGCGAGCTGGCCGACAGTTTTGCAAACAAGATGGAGGGAATCTCCTTTATTGTGGACGCAGTGAAGAGAGCATTTCCCCGTTCCTGTTTTTACGGTATGGATGCAAAATTTCATAGCCGGGCTGTACCTCAGCTGGCAGCTGCCAACTGGCTCGCATCGGCAGCATACCTGCGGGAGGAATATCCTGATTCAGTTCTTCTCGATATCGGAAGCACTACTGCTGATATCATTCCGCTTGCCCGTTTTGAATCACTGCCCGGACTGACTGATCTTTTGCGACTCCAGAAAGGGTATCTCATCTATACCGGCATGCTCCGTGGAAATGTTGCAACCCTGCTCCAGTCAGTCCTTCTTGATGGGGTACTTACCCCGGTCAGTTCAGAATATTTCGCCACAAGTGCCGATGCGCATCTGGTTCTTAATCATATCAGCGCTGACCAGTATTCCTGCGAAACTCCGGATAAGAAAGAGACGACAAAGACTGCATCGCTGCGCCGGCTCGCCCGCGTGGTCTGTGCCGATCTTGAGGAGATTGGCAATGCCGGAGCCATGCAGATTGCAGAACAATTCTGGGAAGCGCAGCGGAAACAAATCTGCGATCAGGTCCGAAAGGTAGCATCAGATTCCAAAGCCCGGCAGATAATCATTGCCGGAATTGGATCCCGTATTTTTTCTGATGAACTTGGTGGGACTGATTTAACAAAGATTCTCGGACCGGTTGCAGACGCTCTTCCGGCTCATGCTGTGCGGGAAGTGGCCCTTCGATCTAAAAACCCTTTATTTAAAATTCCTATGAAAAATAAATGATCCTATTAACTTGTGGAAATTGAACATGATCCTGAACCTCTGCTCTATACAGATCACCGCTGTGCGATTGAAAGCGAGTCATCCGGTTATTTTTTAATCCTAATCATGACGCATCTATCTATCTTTTTCGGTCAACAATGGCATAAGCGCTGCCCGGTGTGCGGATGGAAAACCACAGGAAGCGAGAACGTCTGACCCTTTGATGCTACTACCTTCTCCGATATTGGCAGCGAGCGAAGATATTGATAATATTGAAAGTGGAAGATGCATACCAAATATATCGGCAGTCGGGATCACTCCAAATGTCCTCTGTGCATAGTTCCGGACACTGCCACGATCGATTACGATTCCCATCAGTGAGAGGTAGGTGGCTGTGCGGCTGAAGGGAAGCGTTACTGCAAATGTTTTGCAGAGATCGATTACTGGTGATCCGATACGGGTATCCGGATAGAATGGCTCGTCAGCGTAACAGAGTTTACTGCAGGATTTACAGTAAAACCGTTTTACCTGTATGTGAATGATTCGCTTCTTATCATTTTCAATAATTACAGCAAACTGTTTTTTCCGGGTGTCATATCCGCAGACTTCCCCGCCACATGATGGACAGGCTGCCAGATCAGAGAATTCAATCCCGTCGCAGGCTAATAGTGCTGTCTGGACAATGTCAGTTACCATTGGGGGAAACCGTGGTTTTCTCATGAGGTTCGCTCAAGTGCACAATATCTGTGCTGTGCAGTAAGATTGCTGCCAGATTGATGTCTTGTTATTATGATTACTACTCCATAATCGTATAAATGCCCACGGATATTCATCAAAACCGGGTAATAGGGCAAGCAAAATTTTCAGAAATTTTTGTTCGGTCCTGGCAAAAAAAATTACCATGATAATACCGCAATTTGTAAGATTGTAAAAAAGAAAAAGATCGTATTATACGATACGGTCACGGCACGTTTATTTCCATTTGAACATCGGAATCATTGGTTTTAGTGGGTCATACGCACCTAATGCAGATAGTGTATAGGTCTTTGAAAAAACATTTTTTTCTTCATTTTCAAATGTGATTATGGCTTTGACTTCCGGAATCATCGTATCGAACAGACGGTTATGAGTCTCATCAATGGCAAGAGATCGTACATCATACTCGATATTCATGGGTACAAGAGCTATATGGATATTCATAGCCGGGGCGTTTCCTGAATTTATCAGGATCACTGATTTGGCATCTTCCGAAAGACTTACCTCCACATTGGGATGGCACACGCTGTCCTGCATAATCAGGAGTGAAATAAATAACGTTATTGCCAGAATAAAGACAATTCCTGCCAGATAAATATTGAATTGAAGAAGAATGATGGTTATGGCAATGCCCAAAACCAGAACGATTTGAGTTTTTTTATCCATAATGATAGTTATGCTCCTCACCTTTTTTGTTTAACGGTTTATCTTTTAAAAAAAATTATTCCTGTGCCAAAATACTACACTTTCTTTTTAAAATTTTTCCATTTAACGATTGAATAAGAAAATATTCGGGATGAAACAGACATTAATAATGTATCTCCTGTTTATCCCCGACTGCGCGTCATAAAAAAACATGTCTTTTTCTACCAATCCTTTTTTTTTTGAATATTATCTTATTTAAGGCAATAAAAAAATTTATTAATAATGCAAATAAGTATAACATAATGTATTAACCAAAATGAAACTTTTTTTTTCCCATTCATTGCTGTAAACGGGTCTAATCGACAAACAATTAGAAAATTATTAATATCCACACAAGAGAGTTTAAAATGACCTATACGGAAAAGTGATTTAATACGTTGCTGGTATAGGTGGATATTTAGAGGTGTGTAAAAAATGGTGTTTCATCCTCCGGTAGCAATTACTGCAAAGGCAGGAGATGCAGGTAAGTACAAAGTTGGCTTACCCGCATGGAACATGGTCCTTCGTGGATTCATGTCCGGCGCATATATCGCTATGGGTGCCGCTCTTGCAACGGTTTGTTCCACAGGAATAATGGCAACTGACGTAGCATTACGCTTTGGCACTGCCAGCCCAGGTTTTTCCCAGTTAATTCTGGGAGCGGTCTTCCCGGTTGGGCTTATCATCACCGTACTTACGGGCGCTGAGCTCTTCACTGGTGACGCAATGCTTGCCCCAATGGCTGCATTCATCCACAAGGTCAGCTGGGCCCAGGTCGCAAACCTGTGGGTCTTTGTCTACATCGGAAACTTCATCGGGTCTGTTGTATTTGCATATATCTGTGCATACGGTCCATTTGTCTCGTTCGATGCAGCTGGTGTAGGAACTGTGACTGCGTTCGGCTCTCGGGCGATTGCCATTGCCGGCGCTAAGGTTGGTTATGTTGGAATCATGGGATTCTATTCTGCATTCCTCAAAGCCATTGCCTGCAACTGGTTAGTCAACCTCGCAATTCTGCTCGGAATTTGTGCAGATGACGCTGTAGGTAAGTTCTTTGGTATCTGGTTCCCGATCATGGCCTTCGTTTCCAGCGGATTCGAACACTCGATCGCAAACATGTACTTTATCCCGGCAGGTATCTTTACCCAGGGATTCATTACGGACCCAACAAAGATCAATGCCAGCATCAACTGGGTTACCATGTGGACTGCAAACATCATCCCGGTAACTCTTGGTAACATCGTCGGAGGTATATTCTTTGTCGGTGTCATCTACTGGGTTGCGTTCCGCAAAGAGATCGCAGCACTGAAGTAGATTAACAGCCAATATTTTTTCCGATGAAGATCGGAAATATCGAAGTGAAGGT
The DNA here is from genome assembly GCA_025360805.1 of Methanomicrobiales archaeon. Lineage (GTDB taxonomy): Archaea > Halobacteriota > Methanomicrobia > Methanomicrobiales > Methanospirillaceae > Methanoregula. The sequence goes on along the minus strand of JANYBK010000002.1, from coordinate 9,803 downwards.
CTCAATCATCTCAATCGGGGTGTTTGCGTTCTTCACAATTTTTCTCATTCTTGCTTCCCTCTACAGTCCTGAGGTTCGATCAAACCTTATCTGGTTGATCCCTGTACTCTTCATGCTTCTGGTCATTCCCGTTGCACTCAATTACATGAGCCGCAGCCAGTACGCGGAACTTGAACCGGAGTATGAGCGTGAGGCAAAAGCTGTACGGGTGAAGCTGATCAATGAGAATATGATAGGAAAGATTGTGCGGATCAATGGTGTAGTGGAACGCGTTCATTTTCAGTTCCTGAACCGACCCCAGTATTCTGTGGCTGATCGGTCTGGAGCTATATCGGTTAAGATGTTTACGAGCCCGGATGAGAATATCAAAGTAAACGATGTCGTTGAGGTACTCGGTCAGGTTATCCGCAGGTATATAGTGACTGGCGAACCCGTTGTTAACTGTGTATCGATCCGGAAAAAAGCGGCACCAGCAAAGGATGAATAAAAAATTCCCTTTATTGGGAGTTATCGATTGCAGATATAAAAATCAGGTTTATTAACTTACAGGACCCGGCAGGCATGACTCTTTCAGAGACCCCTATACTATCAGACCTTAAAAAGCATCAATACCTTGAACTCGCCATCCCCCTTCTCTCTTTCGGTGCAACGCTTGCAGGGGTCCTTCTATGGAAGATGGGCTTTCAAATTGATTTCCAGTATTTTTCGATTGGGTGTGTAATTGGATCCTGTCTTTTAGCATACCTTGCGTATATCCGACCACGGAAGGATATCGTTGCATTATCAACACCGATCTATGCATTCATTTTCTTTGTTGTACCTACGGACTATATGTCGGGCTTAACCCTTCAGTTACTCTACGCAGTAAGTCTCACGCTGCTCCTTGTTCGCCTGAAATACCGTTTCGGAGCTACTCATACGGCAGTATCGCTGGGAAAAGAACTCTCGCCTTCCATCAAAGCCTACCTTACAGAGACGCACAATGCGGTCACTGGTATTTCTCCATCTGATGCCCACCAGGCAGCGCTGGTGATAAGCCAGGTATCCAACGGTGAATATGCGCTGGCAGCACGGAGCGCAGGTATGATCATGGAACAATCCGCAGAACTTCCGGGTGTACTGACCAGGGCATTTGCAATCGTGCACGAGCATGCAATCAATCTCGAACTTTCCCTGCCCCGTCCGGAACCGTATCTTAACTTCCTGCCAGAAGATGAGGAACTGCTCGCAAAACCTCTGAACCCGGAGTATAGCGAAGACCGGAAGTTCGATACCATATTTGACAACGCGATGCTCCTGCTATTTAGTGCTGCATGGAATACCTCAGAAGCCGATCGCTCCCACCTCCTCACATGCCAGACATTTATGCTGAAATTACTCGAATGAGTTTTTTATTGCGGGAAAAATAATCTCTTTGCGATTGTATCATTATGCAGTAATAAATACAACAGAAATCATCAATTTTTTTGCATTTGGCTGACTGATGCTTTAATCGGAATCAACCCAGCCCGATAGTAATTTATCCTGTTAAAAGTTATCAGAATTTACTTTTCCTGCTGTGAGATTCTCCAACTTCACGCCAGTTGGTTCCTTTAGTTAAATTTCATGGACAAGAAAGGCAATTTGTCAAGCCTGTACAGGATCTTTCCAGAAGAGGAATGCCATGATGAACGGGATAAGAATATAGATGGTGAGGCTGTACGGAACCAAAAGGATAGCAAGTAAGATCCCAATAAGCGAAAGTGCGGGAAAGACCATAGACCAGGTTATCTCACGGGAGATTTGTGGAGGGGTCAAGTCCGGAATGAGGTCCCTTCTTTTTTGCCTGAGATATATCCACTGGATAAAGGCGATCATACCGACAATAAAAATGTTGAGCTCGAAAATGATTGCGCCGAGATGATCTAATGGATAGTCACCCGCAACGTTTGTAGAGAATGGGATAAGGCATACAAACGCGAGGCTGGCGATGTTTAAGCAAAGAAGCGGGCGGTCGAGGAACCGCAGGGCCCGGAAACGCTGGTGCTCGAAATACCAGAGTATAGCGAGTATTAAGAAGGCGATAAAGTAATGGACCAGATCAGGCAGGACGGCAATTAGGATCTTGTGGACCGGTTCAACATCCTTGAGATGCTCGTATTTTGAGGGAATATCGATCGTCAGGACGAGAAGGGTCATGGCAAATGCGTATACAGAATCGATCACTACACTGACGCGGTCGAGCGGAATGCGGCGTAGTGGAACAATGGGTTCTTCAGACATTGTGCTCCCTGAGTTACAAGATAGTTGGACGGAGTAGGGAAAAACGGTGCCGGATTAGATCTGGAGATTCGATGGGATTCATTGCTGAAGGGGGGGAGAATATTTCCCTGGACCTGTTGAAGACAGCCAAAACGGGTGTTTCCGGAATTATCTAAGGAGCAAGAAGCATGATGAGCGGGAGTGTGAAGACGGAGAATAGGTAAGTGATAATAACAAGGACTGAAGCAAGTTCCCCATCACAACCATATCGGTCGGAAAGGACGGCGGCGATCATACCAGACGGCATTGCCGTCTCGAGAAGCAGGATATCGGTCTCAATAGCGGGTAGATGAATAAGACCCGATAAAAAGAGTGCTACGAGCGGCTGGATGATGAGAGACAACACGATGGTAATGCCGGCAAGAAGACCTATAGTCCGGAGCGGAATCCATCGCAACATCAGTGCAATCCCAATGGCAACGAAAATAACGAGGGAGAGCGAGATCATGGAAAAAATGGAGAGCACAATCTCCCATACCGGGTTTTTTATCCCGGTTAAGAAAAATGAAGCTGCAAATCCGGCCAGCAGGGCGATGAAGATTGGCGAGGTAAAGTACGCCCGGATACTGGAAATGGCCGAGCCTCCACCCTTATTGCCGAAATGCATCGCAACCAGGACGCCTGCAAAAAAGAGCGGGATGCCGATACCAAGTTCGCTGATCATCACCGCATCCGTGACAGCACTGCTGTTCCCGGGAAAGATTTGGGACACGAGGGCATAACCGAGCGTAGCAGAACTGCCAAACGCAGCGACAAGCATGAATGCGCCCAACTGGCGACGTTCCAGGTGCAGGAGCCTGCCGATACCATAGGAGAGGCCCAGGTGGCAGAAGACGGCAAATGTCATGACCAGAACCGCAAGCAGGATTTCAACCCGAGGCTCCTGGACAGCTAAAGCGGAAAAGATCAGTGCGGGAAGAGCAAAATCTGTGACAAGTCTCCCGAACAGGGGCCGGTACTGGTCATTGATAATGCCTTTTTGTTTTAAGAAAAGACAGATTATTATCAGGCCGATCATGACAATCACTGCCTGTATTGTTGGAACGAAGGTTTCCATCATGGTCAGGGCCCTGTCTATTTTTTTAATTTCTGACTCATGATAAAAAAAGGTGTGTATACGTTTCTGCTCAGCAGGTACGGGCAATTAGTCTCAGAAAAAACTATGAAAACCCGGTCTCAAGCCCATCCCGGATATTCTTTTTTGGCTCCTTGTTAAGCCGGGCGATATAGTCCTCGTAATAGTGGATGCGGGTGCTGACCGAAAACGGTATGTCAATGGTGGATATGATCGTCTCACCCTGGTCAGGGTTCTGGATCTCGATCTCCATTTTCTATAGATCCTGCCTGGTGCTCCCCATGATGATGTCACGGTTTCCCCATTCACCCAAACCCATGATGACAAACATGTTGATCTAGGCGAGCACTTCCTGGTTGATGTTCTTTGGTTGCTGGGTGACGATGTGTCAGAAAAAATCCGACATGCTGTAATAATTATTTGTCTGGAACTGATTTATCTCTCAATACGAGCAAGTGCCGGTATTGCCAGTCATGTTCTGTTGCTACGGCTGCATCAGCATCGGGCGGGTTTGCAGCTCTCCCGACTGCCTGTTGCGCATACATTGCAGCACCAAGGGAATGCATGAAGACATGGGCAGTTGCCACTGCCTGACCTGCGGCACGTGCAGCAGAGCGGGCGGCTTTATCTTCTCCAACCTCCCGGGCAGCGGCGTGGGCTGCAAGCGAAGTCCCGCGTATTTCAGCCATTCGAAATATTCCCGTATCTATCCATGTATGGAGTGTTTCGAGAGCATTACGAGAGCGGGGATCATCCGGATATTTTTCCTCAAAGCAGGGCAGGACACGCTCAACACAGTCAATTGCCCATACTGCTAATATTCGCTTGTCAGTCGTTTTCACCAGTTCTGCCATTGGCTCATCTTCGCAGTTGAGGGAAAATTTTGGTTGTTTTCTCAGGGGTCCAGGTTTCATGACAGATCAAATTTCTTTTTCCTCACCGGGAATACCATATCCGTCCATAACGATCCTTTGTTTTTGCCAGGGCCTGGTTTTTTACGCATCGCTCCAGGTATATCCTGAACATTTCCTGAGAGATATCCCCGGCCTGCCACGTCATGGTGGCGATGCAGAATTTCCCCCCGGACCGGGTGAGGATCTCTTCAAGTTTTTTCTCCAGTCTTGTTTCTAATGGCTCGGTTTTTTTCCGGGTTTCCCGTGATGTGGCAGGCTGGGAGGATCCGTTGGTGACGGTCAGGTCCGTGCCTTCTCCCTCTTTCCAGATATTCTTGCACCGCCAGGTATTGAGAAGAGGGTACACCATTTCGCTGGAACAGAAAGGACAGTTTGGCATTGTGTTGTCATCCCATTACGGGAACCTATTGTTGGTTGCTCTGCGTCATCTGCCATCCTTCATGCGGCGCGACATGTCCCGAGATTTATCATATCTTTTTCACTCTTCAAGACATGAAATATTTTTCAAATCTCTTCAGATATATCGCAGGTATCAGAACCCGGTCTCAAGTCCGTCCCGGATATTCTTTTTCGGCTCTCGGTTGAGGCCTGCGATATAGTCCTCGTAGTAGTGGATACGAGTGCTGACAGGGAATGGGATACCGATGGTCGATATGATGGCTTCACCCTGATCAAGGGTCTGAATCTCGATCTCCATCTTACTCAGATCCTGCTTGGCACTTCCCATGATGATATCACGATCGCCACGGTCACCGAGCCCCATCACGACAAATGTGTTGATCTGGGCCAGCACCTTCTGGTCGATGTTCTTTGGCTGTTGCGTGACGACACAGAGTCCAACTCCAAACTTTCGGCCTTCCATTGCACACTCGCGGAAGACCTGGGTGCTTGAACCTCCGGCCCCCAACACCCGCTGGGCTTCCTCGATCGTAATGAGGACTTTTTTCTGCTCCATGGCTTCGGTCTCGACCCCGAACTCCTCGGCTGACTTACGGTGGGCCTGCATGATGCGTCTCGTGATCATCGACAGGATGAAGAGTTCACTGCGCTCGCCCATCCGGGGGATATCGATCAGGACCACCTTGTTGTCATGCAGGTGGGAGAGGATCTCTTTCACCGCTGACCCGGATTCGCGGAAGAATTTCCGGTTGCCATCCACGATGTTTCTTAAACGGCGCTGGATCACCTGCAGGGTGCCCGGGTGAAATGCCCCGAGCCGTTCGGCAATGTGCGGGAACTGCCCGGTGTAACGGTTCTGCTTCACCTCGTCCTGGAGCGTGTCGACGTTGGCTTTAAGGAAGAACGGTATAATCTCGGTGCCGGAGAAATCCTCAAGCGACTCCACCACGTCCCGCTGGGCCTGCGAGAGATCATAGAGTAAGTTGAGGTCTGTCATCCGGAAATCGTCGTAGTCGAGCCAGAGGCTGTTGAGCGAGTATTTTTTCCGGTCGGTCTCGCTGATGGTAAAGACCACAAGGCCGTCCATGCCGGCACTGTAGTGCACGAGGCCAAGCGTCCGCTCCCCGGTGCTGGACTGCCCGCCACGGACATATTCGCCATGGGGGTCAACGACCAGAAGGCCGAACTTCTGCATCTTCATACAGGATGCGCAGAAGGTTTTCATGAAATTAGACTTGCCCATGCCGGTGGTGGCGAACACACCCATGTGCTGCGGGAGCACTTTGCTTGGGATCTTGACGTGGATATCCTTGAGCACTCCCTGGCCGGTTCGCATAACGCCGACCTCAATATCGCCCATGACTTTTGTGAGAAACGCTAAGTCCTCGGTCTCGGGGATCTTTACTTCCGAGAACTTGGTAGGAAGCGTGCGGGGTTTTTTAAAGACCCCGTGCTCATCGACAAATCCAAGCGGGACTGCTTCAACCCCGATGAAGACATCCTCGCCCAAGCCATAGAAGTGTTCGGCGAACGGGCGGGTGTCCCAGTTCTCATCGGCAAAGTTGCTCTCGTGAACGAGATCGTTGACCTTGGCATAGAACGAGTACCCCTTGGCAGTATCGGTGATCTTGAGGATATCGCCCACGAAAAGTTTTGCCGCATGGGGGATGATAAACCGGTACGAGAGCACGCTCCTGCCGATCAGCCGGAATTTAGTTGCATCAGTTGTGTCAATATCGTTCAAAGTCACCATGTAAATCACCAAAGAGCACTTCATATGTCTTGTTCTGTATTCCTTGTTTTGAGAGCCCGGCTTTTATGTCCTGCTGTATCTGCTGCACGAGCGCCTCATCGATCACGACTGTGCGGTGGGCGTCGAGGAGCGGGTACGGATACCCGGGGATTCTCCCGTCATCGGCACACGCGGCCAAGGCTGCAAATGTTTTTCCTGCGGTATCGATACCAGTCCCCTTCGGCAGCTCCATCTTGAGTGGCCGGCTGTACTGCGGGTGGAGCGAGGCCACGTAGATCTCCCCGTGCCGGCCCTGCCGGTACTCGGCGTGATCGAGAAGGTGTCCATCAATCTTTGCCCACCAAGGGCCGGTGATGCCAAGCTTTGCAACGAGCCCGCTGAGCGCGGGAAGGAGCGGATGTCCGCCGCCCCAGGTGGCCCGGGTCCGCTTCGCTATGGCCGCCAGCAGGAGGTTTCGTTCGCGCGCCGTTTTTATAATATCGGCCAGCACCGGTTCGTGGTTCTGGCTGGAAACCCGGAGCGCCCCGTCCATGAGAAGGAGGGCACCTGCCGTGAGAGTTTTTGCGGTCTGGAGCGTGACCCAGTATTCCAGCGTGTCGCGGAGGATGGCCGATGCCCGCTCCGGATCGGCGTTGTCGAGGCCCTTGTGTGGCGGGTTGCCGAAGCACTCCTCGAACAGCTTGTCGAAATCCTCATTCCGGTGGCCGGGACCGATGGTGACGAGCGTGAGGGGCGTGACGGAGCGGTTCTCGCGTTCATTGCCGATGAAGGTGGTCCGGGCTGCCCGGATGGCGGCAAGCGAGATGCAGCCCCCTTCGGCGATCATTGCATTGCTCCCGTCGACTGCGCTCACGATGCCGGCAGGGCCGGGAGTAATGGGGTGGATGTCGGCTTTGGTTATGCCGCTTTTTTCTGCGAATTTTTGGACAAGATCTTCTGGGATATGGTTAGCGATCTGTTGGAGTGCTGCGTTGACAGACTCTTGGTAGGAAGTACGGATGTCCATTAAGTTACCTTCCGTATCCTGCCTGTAGTCTCTCTGATTGCATCGTGATATCCGGTATCAAACATTTCCGTTGATTTTTATTTGGCATGTAATGGGATATAAGGGGGTGGGAGTGCGGAGAGAAACTATCCGGGCCGTAAATACCATATCCATCCACCCATAGCGTTCTTTAATTTCTACCAGAGTACGGTTTTTCACGCACTGCCAGAGATATTTCCTGAACCGTTCCTGGGAAATATCCCCGGCCCGCCATGTCAAAGTAGTTTTACAGAATTTTCTTTCGGACCTGTCTCCCTTCCCAAAAGAATAAGTTATCAGACAGGATATCACACAACAACCGATTTTCTGAGTAACCGCTTCGGGAGTCGCACTTCCTGAAAATGTAGGGGTCGGTCCCACCTATGATTCTGCCTGCCGATAGAAAAAACCGGAATCCGCTGTATCTGAAGAGGGGACTTTGCATTCTGGCAATCATTACCCTTGTTGCCGCACTCTGCTGCCCTGCTGCTGCCACCCGCGATGTAAAAGTGGCTCTTACGGAACTCAAACCCACCCTGTATACCGATGACCAGGGAAAGCCGGCCGGATTTTTTGTTGATCTTATCACCGATACCGCTGCACAGGAAGACTGGAATATTATCTGGGTCCGCGGGTCGCTCTCCGAGAGCTGGGATCGTTTGTCGACAGGGGAAATCGACCTTCTGCCGGGAGTTGCTAGTACAGCAGAGCGGGAAAATCGTATTGATTTCAGCCATGAGTCAGCACTTTCCGTATGGTCTCAGGTATATGCACGCCCTGGATCCGGCATCAATACGATCCTTGACCTTGAGGGAAAACGGATAGTAATTGTCAAGGGAGCGCAAAGCGGGATTGCATTCCAGGATTACGCGCGGAAGTTCGGTATCAATACCATGTACATTGAAAAGAATACTCCGGCGGAGGTCTTTTCTGCAACTGCTTCGGGAGAAGCAGATGCCCTTGTTGTCTACAACACGGCTGGCCAGGCGGATTCTGTTACATACGGCCTTGTTGCAACTCCCGTGATGTTCAATCCCACCCAGTTCGGTTTGCAGTACAGAAAGGAAAGAACAAGGATCTCCTTATCGCCGTTGACCACTACCTTGCAAAAGGAAAGAACGATCCCTCGTCACCATACAGCCAGGCAATGCAACGGTGGTTTGGGATCAAGGCAAGCCCGACCTTCCCCCCTGGCTTTTTGAGGGCCTCGTGATGATCGCTTTTGTTGCAATCGTCTTTATCGGGATGAGTTTTTTCCTCCGCCGGGAAGTCCGGCGCAAAACTGCGGAGCTGTCACGGCAGAACGAAGAACTCCAGAAAGAAATTGCCTGCCGTAAACAAGCTGAATCAGAACTTGTCTCAAAGAACGAGGAACTCCATGCCGCCTACGAGCAGCTCTCCGCAACCGGCATGGAACTCAGGATAAAATACCAGGAGTTAGGCAGGAGCGAACAGGCGCTCATGCAGGCACGATCAAAACTCAGCCTGCCGAACACGCTCACATTTCAGGATATCCAGAGTGGGATCTTCTCCCTCACCGGCTTCGTCCAGCTTGCAAAAGACGCAAAACAGTTAGATACCGCACAGGCCCACGTCAAAAAGGGTGAGAGGATACTCCATTCTCTTTCGGAATCGCTCATATTTGCAAGGAAATACCAGAATCTTGGAATTCAACAGCCCCGGTGGCAGAATATGAATTATGTCCTGCTCGCCGCGATCTCCCACCTTGACTTTTCCCGGATCCGCCGGATTGTTGAATTATCGGATCTTGAGATCTATGCAGATCCCCTTCTTGAGGATGTCTTTGTAACCCTGATGGAAAATGTCCTCCAGTACGGGACTGGCGCCACGGAAGTCTGCATCCGGTACCAGAAAAACCCGGATAGTATCACCATCCTCATTGAGGACAATGGCCCCGGCATCACAGCAGAGCAGAAGGAGAAGATTTTCTCCCGGGAAAACCCGCAGAAAGGGGTGAGCAACAGCCTCTTCCTTGCCCGGGAGATCCTTTCGATCACAAACATTACAATCGTGGAAAATGGCGAGCCCGGGAAAGGCGCCCGGTTCGAAATATCAGTACCGGAAGGGTGATACCGGTTTACCAAGGCACCGTAGGAGATGATACGTCACAACGTGTTTCTTACCGTTAATCGTTACAATATCTTTTAAAATCCCCGTCACCAATGTATTATTAAATAGGACTTACGCGGTTGACAGAGTCAGAATCGAGAAACTTCCGTTATAACTTTAGCAAAAAAGAATCGAATTAGAAAGTTGGTTTCGAGATAAAGAAGGAAGTTGCTGTTCGAGAAATCGAACGTTTCGACTCATACCAGC
>JANYBK010000240.1 GCA_025360805.1 Methanomicrobiales archaeon | reverse complement strand
AAATTTGATCCTCGTTATGTGTAATATATGACACATAACGATGATATATCTTTTGGTCTGAAAAATAAGGGCTGTTTAGAAATTCAGGCAAGATACAAGGAGATTAGATTGGCCTCGTTATGGGTTCACGGGAATGCAGGTTTAAAAGTACAATGACAATGCTCTGCAATCGTTTTTCACAGAAAAAACCCATGAGATTCTGCCATCTAATATGGCTGAGGGGGAGGGGATAAGGTGTCAATCTTTAAGTTGCCTAAGGGCTACCCGGTTGTGAAAAGCAGCGCAAAAAAATTCCCAATGTATTTGCAATAAATCCAAAAATAGTGAAAAACTATTTGAATGCTATATCGAGCGCCTCATTGAGTTCCTTAAATCCGTACGGCTTGACGATCGCTGCTGCATACCCGAATGAGCGGCAGTCCACGATCATCGGATTGGTGGAGTACCCGCTGGAGATGATTCCCTTTACAGCAGGATCGAGGGCAACTAATTTTGGCAGGGTCTCCTGCGCACCCATCCCCCCTGGGATAGTGATATCGAGGATCACCGCATCAAAGGGTGTCTTTGCATTCAGCGCTTTTTCAAATACTTCTATAGCTGCTTCACCATGACTGGCAACTTCAACTTCATACCCGAGGAACCTGAGCATCTCACTGGTTGCAGAAAGGATGGCTTCTTCGTCATCCATCAAAAGAACCTTCTTCTGTGCAGGCTCTTTCTTTTTTACAGGAATGGCAGCTTTCCCGTCAGGTTTTTTACCGGCAGGAGCGTATCGGGCTGGAAGGTGCAGGAGTATTTCTGTGCCGTGCCCTGTACCGGACCGGACATCCAGAACCCCCCCGCACTTCCGGATCGTTGATTCGACAACAGAAAGATCAAGCGCAAAGGCAAGGGATGAACCGGGCTTGAAGATATCTTCCAGTGCTTCATTAGGGATAACCAGATTTGGCGCAACTAATGTTATCCGGATATAATCACCCGGCCGGGTTGCCCGAACCTCTTCTGTGCCGGCAAGGATGTTTCGGGCAGAAACCTGAATTGTCCCTCCCTCTGCCATGGAACTATCGAGAAATAAGAAGAGATCGTTAAGCATCATTCGCACAAGATCCTCATCGAGCGGCACACTCCAGAGATCTGCGGGAACCAAAAACTCGCAGCTCACATTTGTGCCCCGCACAGAAAATGTTCCCACACTCTTAATGAGTTCCACAAGGTCTGTAGTTTTTCCCTGCGGGGTCTCCCCACTGGAGTAGGTTAAGAGCTGATCTGATAACCCGCGTGCCTTAAGCAGGCTGTCTTCGGCACGAATCAGGCGCCCGTACCCGTTGCCTGCCTCATCCAACTCCATCCTTGCCAGCTGAATATTTGCAAGCACCGATGAGAGGATATTATTGAAATCATGGGCTATACCCCGCACCATTAAATTGAGCGACTCGAGTTTCCGGGTACGCACTGCCTCGTACTCCTTTTTCCGGTTCTCTGTTGCGTTACGGAAGGTAAGAACAACTCCCACCCGCTCACCATCGCTGTCAAGGATGGGTTCGGCATAGCTCACAAATACCGGGCTATCTCCTGTCCGGGATAGTACCTGAATATTTCCAAGTGACTCTCCATGAGTGCCAGAAGTGGCCATGGATTTTAAGGAGGTTTTTAGATTTTTAGCTACTGACGCATCGGTGCTTGTAAAAACTTCACAGATACCGGTCCCGATTGCATCATCTTCCGCCAAGCCGAGCTGCTGCAGGGCGGCTTCATTGATCAAGACGATCTTAAGATCCGTATCTGCTGTGATCACTCCTTCTTCTATGCTGATCGGAATCTCATTCTCATCATGAAGATTGATTTCTAACGAATCTGTGGCAAGTTTGCGTTCGGTCAGTTCTATAAAGTGCAGGAGCCGGTGCAGTTGTGCATTGGTCTTTTTGAGTTCTGCAATACGCCGTGAAATAACCTTTTCAATATGGGCCCGGTATTTTTTGAGTTCTTCCTCAGACACACGGATTTTTTGCTCTGCTTCCTGCCGGTAGCGTGCGGATTCCAATGCGATTCTGAGTTCCCTTTCATCGAAGGGTTTTGAGATATAGCCGTATTGAGGGTGCTTTGACATTGCATGTTTTGCTTTATCGTCAGAAGATACAATAAAAATTACCGGACTATTCTGTTTCGCTTGGATCTTTTCTGCCGTTGCAATTCCATCCAGCCTGCCGGGTATCGACAGATCAATGAGTACGATTGCGGGGTGCCCGTGTGTCTCACACTTCAGCGCATCTTCTCCGCTGGATACCGTGGCAGATACCGTATAACCATTCTTTTTTAGCATGGCTGAAAGTTCGATTGCAAGTGCAGGGTTATCACTGACCATTATCACTGAAGTTTTGGTCATAAGCACTCACCTGCCAATGCCCGCTCCATTCTTTTAAAACACATTCCAGATCCGTTTTTCATTCATTGCACCCCTTTATTGATCCTTGATTTTTAACAGTTTCAGGCAATACTGGTCGATCGAATCGATCATCGCCCTCTTTGCCTGTTTGACCTTCTTTTCATCTTCAGAGAGAAAGTCATGCGCAACATACTCAAGCAGGGTCACATAGTAGTGACGTTGACCTAACTTCACCTTGATCTCCTCAAGACAGGCCAGTGCCTCATACTGTTTGCCGCTCATCAGTTCGAACGCAAAATCAAGAAGCACAAGAACGTTCTGAGGCATTTTCTTTATGAGCGCCAGCTTCCGGAAGCGGTAATAGGTCTCAACTCTGGCAGTGATCACTGAGAGTTTCATACCGTAATAGAGCGGCTCGAGTTCCTCCGGGTACTGCTGTGTCATCTGCTTGACCACGCCAGCCACACCCCCGGCATCACGCTTTTCGAGTTTGAGTTTGTAAAATCCCCGCAGGAAATACATATCACCGGGGAACCGCTCAATCCCAATACTGAGCAGTTCTTCTTTGATATCGCTCGTACCATCACGGGCGGCCTTGTCAAGCCCGATCCTGATAATCTCCCTTTCGCTCGGGAACCACTCTATTGACTGCTTGATCATGAACCAGAAAATCTTGTTGAGCCGGGGATCGTCAATCACTTCGAGATCCTTAAGCCGGTTTACCGGGGGATTTAAACGTACTAGCTCAATCATCTGCTCTCGGGCAGCAAGCGCCATCGGGTTTGGGCCGCGGACGGTTTTTCCGGCAGCATCAGAATCATCACCCTGCTGGGTGGAGAGGACAAAATAACAATAAGATATAGCAGGGCAGATGATCGCATCAACAACCCGGTGAGGTTTGAGCTGCTCGATCGCTTCGGAATATTTCCCGGTGTTGATCATCTTCATGCCCAGCAGAATATCATAAATGGTCCGTCCCTTCCGCTTGCGCTTGTTCCGGATGGCGTGTTCGATCAATTTCTCAACAAAGGAAGTCTCTGATGATCTTTTACTGGCATCGAGTACTCTGGCAGTAATTGTATCGATGAACCGGTCAAATTGATCGTCATCGATATCCGGCAGGGTCTTTTCTATGGCTGAAGCAATCTGACCGTAAAAAACAGGGATATTGGAATCAATTTTATCAATATTTTTTTCAATATAATCAAAAAAATCTCTTTTTATCTGGTCGAGCTTAATCCTGACAATCGCATCAGGCTGCCACTCTTGAACCATATACGTACATCACGTTAGATTGTTATTAAATTTGTTAATAAACTTAACGACAGTGCCAGCGATTTTTTAGAGGTTAAAACAAATTATAACTCATGTGATTATGCAGCATCCAGCATTAGAGTAAGAGTCCGTAAATGTGCTTTTATTTTGGCAACAATACTTAAAACGGGGATGCAAAAAAAATCCTGATTAATCCACAGTCAGTTGTGCAATAGTTTTAAAAAAACCATACCCCGCGATCAATTCAGTTTAAAAAACACAATCTTAATCCTTTGTCCCGGCCAAACATCAGGACGAGAAACGCACATGCTCTTTATGGAATTTTCAAAATCCTGCGAGAAACTGGAGGGTATCTCCGGTCGATTGGAGATGATCGATCTCATTAGCACCGTGCTCCCCAATCTCGCTCCTGAAGAGCTCCCAATCTTTGTACGATTTGTCATGGGGAGAATCTTTCCTGACTGGAGTGCACAGAAACTGGGGATCGGACCTAACCTTCTTAACGAAGCGATTGGGTATGTAGCTGGCATTAAAAAAGAGCAGGTGATCGAGAAGATCAACCAGACCGGGGATGTCGGGCAGGCTGTTGAAGAACTCTTAATGGAAAAATCAATGACTACGTTCTTCCACGAAGAACTGGACCTCGTCCGGGTCTACCATGAACTTGTCGGTATCGCGGAGATGGAAGGGAAAAAATCCCAGCGGGAAAAAATCCTCGCCGTCCGCCGACTCCTGGGCAATGCCCACCCGCTCGAAGGCAGGTATCTCGCACGGATTATGCTCGAAGAGCTCCGCATCGGTGTCGGGGAAGGGAGCGTGAGGGAAGCGATCGCAAAGGCATTTTCTGTAGAGTCAACCCTAGTCGAACATGCTATGCAGGCCTTGAACGATTCCGGAGAGGTTGCCCGTCTTGCAAAGATCGGGCCTGATGCACTCATAGATGTCCATATCACACCATTCCACCCGGTACGGATGATGCTCGCCCAGCAGGGCGCTATTTCGGATATGATCGCAGAGCACGGCCAGATTGCAGCAGAGTACAAATACGATGGTTCCCGTTTTCAGTTCCATAAAAAGGGCAACTGGGCACGGATGTATTCGAGGCGGCTTGAGGATGTTACAGGTGCTCTGCCGGATGTGATAGAGCAGCTGCTCGGCTCAACCGATCATGACGTGATCCTTGATGGGGAAGTCATTGCGATCAAAGACGGAAAGCCGATGCCGTTCCAGTCCGTTCTCCGCCGTTTCCGGCGCCGCCATGATGTGGCAGAGGCAACAGTGGCAATCGAGCTGGTGCCAAATGTCTTTGATATTCTCTGGCTCGATGGCGAGACACTTATCGATCTCCCACTTACGGAACGAAGGAAAAAATTAGAGAGCTTTGTGAAGATGTTCATCGCCCCGCAGGTGGTGAGCAGCGATGCCGCAGTGATTGAAAATGTCTATGCCGATGCCATTGCTGCCGGGCACGAAGGGATCATGATCAAGGTGCCCGCTTCACCGTATTCACCGGGCCAGAGGGGCAAAAACTGGATCAAGATTAAACCCGAAGTGGACACGCTCGATCTTGCAGTGATTGGTGCTGAGTGGGGCGAGGGAAAGCGTGCTCATGCGTTCGGTTCGTTCCTTGTCGCGTGCCAGGACGAGGGAAAACTCATACCTTTGAGCCGGGTTGCCACCGGTTTTTCCGATGAGCAGCTGGCCGAAGTTTACGGGTTGCTCAAGGATACAGTCATTGCAAAGAGCGGAAAGGAAGTGACGTTTGAACCGTCGCTGGTCTTTGAAGTGGGATATGCAGAACTGCAGGCCAGTACAAACTATAATGGCGGGTTTGCCTTGCGGTTCCCCCGCTTTATCCGGATCCGCGATGACAAGGATCTCCCCGATATTGAAACGCTGGAGAGCATCCGCGACCGGTACAAACGGCAGGCAAATTCCGCACAGGCATACAAGGCCTAAAAGAGCGTTCTCTGTGTTTTAAGTTCGGGAATGAGCGTGCTATGTCCGAACCACGTCCCTGATCCAAGCCGGGCCGATACTAAAGTGACAGCCACATCGAGTGACGGGCAGACCACGGGCGGTGTGTTCATCGCTTTTCTTGTAGCCTCACGGATCACCCATGTACCGAGCGGCGCCCAGTAATCGCTCGATATTCTGCGAATGACGATCACTCTTGCGCAGCGCCGTATGCTTTTGAGGTATTCACAAGCCGCAAGCCGTGCAGAATAGTACGCTCCGGATATCGGTGAGTAGCCCTTCTTGTTCATACCCTCCCGGTCCTGCACGATCACCTCCTCATCTCCTGCCCAGAGGGTCTGTTTTCCCCAGCACTCGATCATCTCGTACTTCCAGTCACCCGGGACAAGAATGCAAAGAATCCGGTTGCCGTAGATTTCCCCATCAAAAAGGCGGATCTCTTCAAGCGGGGGGAAGCGGGCAATCTCTTTTTTCAATTGTGTTGACAGGGTATCATCAACTGCGGTGATCGCCCAGCGGGTGGGAACAAATTTCCGACGCTTGCCAAGAAGCCCGGCCGTCATCAGTTTTGTTATCTGGTACACATCGATATCCGCATCCATGAGGGCGACGCAGGCATCGGTTGCCATCACATCTGAGTCTGACGTGATCCGGTCAACGGCCCGCTCCACACGTGCACTGCCGATCACGTCCATATGTTTCACAGGGCCGGTGAGGCCGACCGGGGCAACCGTGCCATCGAAGTTCAGGTTAAACGCAACCGGTTTAAAAAACGCCACATCGACATCGAGCGGGGTGGAGGAGATGGCAATCTCCTGCAGGTTACCGGCAACGGCGTGCAGTCCGGAATTCCCACGGATTGTTCGGGCACGGATGCTGACGATATCTTCCATCCCAAGGTTGCGGTTGATCCAGTCGGGAGGATTATCAGAATCATTGATCAACAGGGGTCCGCCCTGCATATCAGGGTAACCATAACTGCCTATGAAGACCGAAGGGGAACTGCCCTGGTAATCAAGGCCGGGCTTTATTGCTAGCTGGGCATGGAAGCGGCTCGTGATCGGACAGCGGGGGAGACCGCACAGGCCTTTTCCCTTACACTCAGCGCACCGCATCATGCGCATCTCTTTAAATCAGTCAGCAATAACACAGGTTCTCCTGAAGCCAGAGCATTCGGTCGCAGGTTAAACAGCCAGGGTCTTTACAATTTTTGCCTCAGGCTCGGTAAATGAGATCCGCCAGCCCACATCATACCGGGCTCCGCACTCCGGGCAGATGAGGATCACCCGGTAGACTTCCCGTGTGGATTTGATATGATTGTCTTTGACAGCATTCGAGTTGAGAAACGAGGTGTGAAACCCGTGATCATAGCCGCAGGCCGGGCAGATATGGAGTTCATCTTCAACTGTGAGAAACGTTATTTCACCAAGATCCGTCATAGAAAATCTTACCGGAACATTACGGTCTGAACCTGATATTATAATTTCCTGCGATTCGCTGCTGCTACAATGATATCAGTGGCATTCTTCCTCCCGTTGATCGCAGCGTGAACCTTTTGGAAAGGGGGCGGTGTGAGGGCCGCGGTTGTAACAATTTTCTGTTCGAGTTCCTCTTTTGTAACGGTCTTTCCGTTAACAAACGTGCCTGCGCCCATGTTCACAATCTTCCGGGCATTGTTCTGCTGCTCCGGGTGGTTCGGGTCCATGATGATAAGCACGGGTTTTTCAAACAACATGGCTTCGTGAAGGGTTGTAAGGCCGCCGTGAACAATGGCAATCTGTGCCTTTGCCAGATGCTCATAGATATTGGGGACGTATCCATGCGAGAAAAAATTATCAGAAGAATCCGGAAGATCCGGTCCTGTATAAAAAGCGTCGAAGATC
Organism: Methanomicrobiales archaeon; assembly: GCA_025360805.1. GTDB lineage: Archaea > Halobacteriota > Methanomicrobia > Methanomicrobiales > Methanospirillaceae > Methanoregula. Next base: position 3,961 of record JANYBK010000240.1, on the reverse strand, counting down.
AAATCCTTGCGCTGGTCTGCGATGGTCTTTAACATCGAATACAAGTGGAGTTTGTAGGGTTCACCGCCAAAACTGGTGAAGATTGTTGTCTTTTCAGAACTGTACCGGGTGGGATCAAATTCATAAAACGGGCCGGTGAAACTGAAGCGGTCTTTATCGTTAGGAGGGATACTGATATTATACTCACTTATCGTATCAGGCTCAGGATAATCCGGGATGATGATGTGGGTTGCTAGGCGTAAGTATTGCCGTAGCAGGAGGTTTAGGATGATCCAGACAGGATTTGTCTTTCCATCCCTCCCGCTGAAGTGGTTCTGGTTTGTGATAAAAATGCACGGGACTCTCCGGAATTTTGCGGATATGACCCCCCCAAACATGGTATCACACACAACGCAGTCAAACAAGTGAACTCTCAACAGCCTGCGTACTCGGGCAGCAGATTTTAACAGGTTATACGGGATCCATTTAGAGAACAAGAGCGTCTTTTTGAGGCTGAAGAACCCTTCATCTCCTTCGAGACATACTTCACGGTGGATTTTGTGCAGGTTGGTACATCCATGCTGCTCCATGAAATCGTAGGATTTGCCATAGCCGGCAAAGTGGATGTTGTGTCCCTGCTGCTGCATGTAATGCCCGAGATGGAGGCAGCGAGATGCATGCCCGAGTCCTTCACCACAGACGACAAATAGGATCTTCATGAAACCTTCCGTTAACAATTTACGGCTGTTCTATAATTCCCGGTTTTCGTACTCACGGTTTTGGGATAATAGTTCCGTCATCATCGGTTCCTTCTTCCGGAACGATGATCCAAGCGATGATATAGGCAATTATGCCAATCCCTACCGACAACAGGGTCAGCACAGCCCATACAAGCCGGATGACTGTGGGATCGACATCAAGATGTTCTCCAATCCCGCCACATACCCCGCCAAGCATGCGCTGGGTTTTTGAGCGGTACAGACGTCTCATACCAATATGTAAGGAAGTCTGCGACATTAAAAGTGATTGAACATGATAATAATCCCAACAATGGGGTCATTGAATATCTGACTAAAAAAAAGAAAAAAGAGTATGGCTTGACTCTTTGTTGCCACATTTGTTCTCAACGTGTGCTCCAACCTTTGGCGGAGGGTTATGGTCCAATCCGTTGCCTGAGTTGATATGTCGTTGTTCCTTGCTGCAAATGTCGCGATGCTCAATCGCAGTATGGCTGATAATGAGAGAAAAATAAAAGGAGAGATGGGCCCGCTGAGATTCGAACTCAGGACCTCCGCCATGTCAAGGCGACGTCATAGCCAACTAGACCACGAGCCCTCTTAAAATATGATGCTCTATAACATCTGTGCTGGTATTATTAAAAATTAGTGTACTCAATTGTCCAAAACGGGCCATGTCAGGGTGCCCGTGAACTATAATACGCACACCCGCATAATCTGAAATGGTGATTGTATGTCTGAAAGCACTGACACTAAACGACAACTCTTCACGTACGAGCATGACGCAGGCCGTCTTGAACTGCTCGTCCGCATCCTGTATTGGATCCTGATCGGAATCGTCCTCTGGGTCTATGGCATAATCGCTTTTATCTGCCTGTTCATTCAGTGGTTCCATATCCTGATTCTCGGCAGAAGGAACGAGTGGCTCTCGAACTTTGCCAAAGGGTATCTCGAATATCTGGTGAACGTCATGAGTTACACGTATATCATGACCGATACGCGCCCGGAGATCTTCCCCACACCGGTCAGAATTTACAAAGAGTAGAAGAAATCCTGACCGAAAGGGTCAACCCTTTTTTTTCTTTCAGCGAAGATCCATGGTTGAAGTCATGTTACATGACCATCGTATCGGTTCATATCCCCCACGTCCAGATCTGCATTATAAAATTCCATCTCAAGAATCAACCATTGGTTCAAAGCTTTTAACCAAGTAAAGGCAATAACAAATCTGTGGGAATTCTCGCAACAATCGTTTCATTCTTTTCGAAATATTTCGGGAAGAAAAAGATCCCGGTCTATGAGAACTGTTCATTCTGTGGGGAGCGGGTGTACCTTCCGTTCCATTGCGATTACTGCAACCGGTATTTTTGCGGCAAACACCGCCTTCCCTGTGAACATGATTGTAAAAATATCAGCAAATGGAAGAAAACATCGGCATCCGAGGGTACAACTGTGGAGAGTAAAGCGGGGAACCTGTTTGTGAGGAAATAATTTACTGCCGGTCAAAAAACATGTGAGAATTTTTTCGATTGGAAAAATCCGAAAAATAATTTTCCGGGCATGAGACAAAATTACAGTTTTTCAATCCGGGTCATTAACAGGATAGAGATGATTTTTTTAAAATCCGCTGGCACCCATTTATATTCCACTCGTGACAACCATTGAACTATATGATTGATACAATTGTTGACAAGGTGAAAGGATTCCTCATGAGTCCTGTTGCAACATTCCAACAGTCCAAAAACGATGAACCGGGTGTTGTATTCACGTATTTTGCCGCACTTCTCCTGATCCATGCAATCCTCTCGGCTATCATCGTGGCTATCGGGATAGAGAAAATGCCGGTGTATCCAGGAATGCCATCGGGGATTGCAATTCCGGTCATAGTTTTTCTTATGGCGCTGGCCGGCGGGTTTATCGTAACACTCATCTTTGCCGCATGGCTTCACCTGTGGGTGTATATTTTGGGCGGGCGCAAGGGGATCATGCAGACCTTCAAAGCGATTATCTACGGGCACACACCCCGCCTGCTTCTCGGGTGGATCCCCTTTATCGGGTTCATCTTCATGCTCTGGTCGCTGGTCCTTGGGATTTTAGGAATCCGCGAACTTCAGGAAATCAGTACGGGTAAAGCAATCCTTGCCGTTGCGATTGCGATCATCATCCCGCTCATCCTCATAATACTCATTGGAGCCTACTTCATAACCTCGTATATGACAACTACGGCACTCCCGTTACCCACGGGTAACACCTTCCCGACGGCTGTAAATTAAAGACCTGTATGGGGAGCATCAGGAACCATTCTCTTTTTTTGTGATTGCCAAATGATGGTGGTGGCATGCCCTGCTTTCCGGTTATCGACAACCAAAACAACAACATAATCGACAACCTGCTCACGCTCTTACGCACAACGTGGCAAGACAAAACGCTTATCCCGGCCCGCACAAAAAAAATGAATCCTTAAATCTTCTCGTTCGATATCCTGGCACACGTTGCGGTGAAGATCCCGGGCATCCCTCGTATCTCTTCCATCACACTGTCGGGAACATCGCTGTCCACGTTCAGCACCATGATCGCATGCTCACCGGGATTAATCCGACCGACCTGCATGCCGGCAATGTTGATGTGGTTCTTCCCAAGGATGGTGGATGCACGCCCGATAACGCCCGGCTTGTCCAGATGGCGTGATACGATCACGTAACCTTCGGGGATCATATCCATCGTGTATCCCCCGACAGCGACAATTCGGCTGCGGCCCTTGAAAAACACTGTGCCGCTGACTGTCTCTTCTCCCTTGTCGGTCTTGATCCGGATGGTGATGAGATTCTTAAACCCGCTAGACTCCTGCGTGACGGTCTCCGATACCGAGATGCCACGTTCCTTTGCAATGAAATCCGCGTTCACGATATTGACCGGCTGCTGGAGGACCGGGTCGAGAAGCCCCTTGAGGGCAAGACGGGTCACATACTTCATGCTGCCGGCATAGGCAGAGAGTTCGCCGCCATAGATGAGCTCAACAGAAGAGAGCCTGCCGCCCGCGATCTGGGTGACGAACCGTCCCATCTTCTCGGCAAGCTGGGCAAAGGGTGCGAGCACTTCGGCATGTTCGGGGGGGACCATGGGAGCGTTTACTACGTATTTCGCAGCTCCGCCTTTTAAGACTTCTACGCACTGCTTTGCAACGGATACGGCCACATTGACCTGTGCCTCAACCGTGCTTGCCCCGAGGTGGGGGGTCACGATGA
>JANYBK010000216.1 GCA_025360805.1 Methanomicrobiales archaeon | reverse complement strand
AAACCAGTGAACGCTTTCAGATTTTACTTTTAGGTTTTTTCTCTCCACTCATACTGACAGAATCGACAAGGAAAAATATAATTCCTGCCATTAGCTTTGCCTATCCATTTTTATCTCGTGCCGGTTAACGGCGGGGATAGGTCCATCAAATTAGAAATCGGTTGGTTTGGGCTAATTTGAGAGTCTCACTTTATGGTCCCATTTTTCCGGTGTCTTTTTTATACTCTCTCGCCAGAACCTGTAGTGATGGATAAAAAAAAGGTCAAGAACTATATGACCTACGATGTTGTCAGTGTCGATATTCATAGCACTGCAAAAGAGGTGATCGACAAGATCCAAAAAACCCAGCATGACGGGTTCCCGGTAATGGACAGGGACGTGGTTGTGGGGTATATCGCTGCCCGCGATCTCCTCTTTATCCAGCCGGAGGCAATGGTTGAAGAGGTTATGACCGATAACCTGATAGTAGCTGACCCTGAGATGGACATCAACGATGCAGCCCGGGTGATATTCAGGTCCGGCATCCAGAAGCTGCCTGTTGTTGATGAGAAGAACCACCTGCTGGGTATCATCTCCAACTCAGATGTGATACGATCACAAATCGAGCACGTATCTCCTGAAAAAGTTTTTAATTTCATCACCACGTTAAAAAAACTCTACGGGGTTGATCCTTCGCTGGACCGGGGCACGGTACCGGTTTGTGATCTACTGCCAACCCAGTCAAAAATCTATGAAGATGAACTGGAAGGGAGAATATATGAAATTCAAAAGGGTTTAGCCGAGCCGATCATTGTTGTCAGGCGCCCGGGAAAGATTATCCTTGTTGATGGTCATCACCGCGCGATAGCAGCAAAACGACTGGGGATTACGGCTCTTGATGCCTATATCATAGAGATTAAAGAGGATATGGAACTCGGTATGGAACGGACTGCACATGCGATGAACTTAAAGACGCTCAACGATGTGCAGGTGCTTGATTACGCCCGCCACCCGCTGGTTGCAATCACGCACAGGCTGGTAAAAAGAGTTTAATCTTTTAAAAATGAGGCAATCCACAGATTTTTTTTAAATGTGGAGGATTTTTCCTGAGTGAATCAGACTGTTGCAGCCGGGTTTTTCTATGATCCATCATACCTCAGGTCATACTTGTCATTGAGCACGTGCTCTTTTACAATCATCCCATCAGGGATAACTACCTCAGGCCAGAGGCGTGTCTTGGAGTGGACAACAATGCGATCCCGCAGCACCACGCGGGGACCGATCACGGTGTCATTTTCAATGCTGCAGTATTCCCCGATGTGCGTGTCATTATCGATGATACTTCCCGAGATGGTGCTGTTTGCCCCAACTATGACACGATTGTATAGTGAGGATGAGAAGATCCTGGAATTATTCCGGATGATACACTTGTCACCGATGCTGGTATACGGGCCTATAAGCACATTATCTCCAATCGTCGTACCCGGGCCGATAGAGACAGGGCCGATAACCTTGGTGTTCTTACCCAGCGTAATAGAATCACCCAGCTGAACGGGACCCTGCACCTGTGCGCCGTGCATCGAGAGGTTCCCAATAATGTCACTGAATGTGAGATCCTGCAGTTTCCAGCGTTCTGCCTGCCTAAGCGAGTGCGGGCTTCCCACATCAGTCCAGTTTCCGCGTGCAAGCCAGCCTTTGATCACATATCCTTCATCCATAAGTGTGGGAAAGAGGTCCCGGGCAAAATCATACCGGGTTCCTGAAGGGATATGATCAAAAACATCAGGACTGCACACATACATACCGGTACTGGCAAGGTTCGAGAAGATCTCACCGGGCGCAGGTTTTTCCTTGAACCTCTTTATTTCATAGCTTACATCAATCTCGGCGATACCATATTCACCCGGGTCGTCAATCGAGATCAGACCGATCGATGTTGTAGCCTTCTGTTTCTGGTGCGAGCGGTAAAATTCAAGCACGTTCAAGTCAGTGACATGGTCGCCACCGACAACTAAGAAATCCTGACCATCGAGATGCTTCTGGGCGTTTTTCACACTCCCGGCAGTTCCCAGCTTGGACTGTTCATGTACGTACGTAATCTCGACACCAAAGAGCGAGCCGTCCCCCAAGGCTTCTTCAATAGCGTTACCCATATAGCCAAGAGTGAGCACTACTTCCCTAAAGCCCATGTTCGACAGGTGTGAAACAAGATGATGAATTGACGGGCGGTTAACAATAGGAATACAGGGTTTTGGCCGTTCAAACGTTAGCGGGCGGAGTCGGGTGCCTTCGCCTCCGCACATAATGCACACCTTCATAGCACATTTTTGGCGCTTGAGTGTTTTAAGGATAGTGATTGACTGCGGATTTTTTCCGAATTTGCACCATAAATCTGTCAAGTGATTTTACAATTCGGGATTCTTGTGGTTAGAACACGGTAAGAGTATCTTTTTAGTGAGACGTCATTTTGAATTATTTGGTTTTAAAAACCAAGTCTTCCTGCATTCTATCGTATTATATCTGAAAGAGGACAATAACCATAATTCATGGAGATATGTTTTTATGACTGATGCAGATTACCGGATTATTCCGGTTATTAAGGGAAACGTTCAGTGTCTTGCCGACAAGAAAGAGCCGGTGGAGAACTGCGGTTTCTGTGTGCACAGCCGGGAGTTCCAGGTGCAGGACCGGTTTATAACATCACCTGCGCTCGCGTACTGCACAAAGTGCCGGGTAACAGAAAAAGTTGATTTTACTAAGGCAAAAGCAGTAAAATGTGCTGACCGGCAGGGAGGGGGATTTCACAGCATCACCAATATCATCAGTTGATTTGGCATGAAAGCCGTATAACCGACTTTTTTTTGTTGAACCTGAACCAGAATGGTTCATCAGGGTTTTTTTAACGCCAGCAATTATCCGGTCAATAGTGCCGATACGGCATCCATATCCACATGCTTTTCGAACAGATCGGCCAAAACCTCATAAGGATCCTCATTACAGAGCGGTATCGGTTCAAATGGCATTTTCTTCTTTTTGTAAAGATACGTAAGGAGCGCATTTGCCGCAGACGGGTTCTGGAACAACCCGTGCAGGTAGGTTCCAAAAACAAGACCATCGGCACTCACCCGTCCATCCCCGTGCAATGCTTCCTTCTCACTGCCGGGTTCGGTCATTCCCATATGGATTTCATAACCCGTCACTTCTCCCATGGCTGAAAGGATAGGGGGTACCGCACAGGCAATTCGGGTTACCTGTGTTGTTGTCTTTTCATAGGAAGAAAAGCGTGTGATCCCGTCAAGCAAACCGAGACCTTCATACGTGCCAGCAGATGACTCAAAACCTTCATCCATGAGTTGCCGGCCAAGCATCTGGTACCCCCCGCAGATCCCGATCACTGGAACACCCTGTTTCCGGGCCTTTTTGATCTCGCCATCCATACCGGTCTTAAAAAGGACTAAAAGATCTTCGATCGTGTTCTTCGTGCCGGGTATAATGATGCAGTCGTACCCGGCAAGCGATGAACCGGGCGTGACATAATCAACTGCTGCATGCTGTTCAAGCAGCTCAAAATCAGTGAAGTTGGAGATACGGGGTAGACGGATAACAGCAATCCTTACACCATTTTGCCCGGGTTTTTTATCGCCAATAGAGAGCGAGTCCTCGCTTGGCAGGGGCAGGCTGAAGTATGGAACAACCCCAAGCACCGGCACACCGGTCAATTCCTCAATAATCTTCACACCGGTTTCAAAGATTGTTAAGTCCCCACGGAATTTGTTGACAATAATGCCTTTTACTAGCGGTTTTATTTCTTTTGGCAGGAGCATGAGTGTCCCATAGATCTGGGCAAATACACCCCCCCTCTCGATATCGACAACAAGAATGACAGGGATCAAAAGGTTTTTTGCAAGCAGGGTATTTGCAATATCCCGATCATAAAGATTGAGTTCGGCAGCTCCACCCGCTCCTTCGACAACAACTTCTCCGTATGTAGATTTCAGACGGTGGTACGATTCAAGTGCGGTTTTAAGAAGTTCCGGTGTCTCTTTATAATACTCCACAATCGGAACATCCTTGTAAGGACGACCATTGAGTACCACCTGCGAGATGCAGTCGCCTTTTGGCTTGAGGAGGATTGGGTTCATATCGGTGTGAGGTGACTGTCGTGCAGCAATTGCCTGCATTGCCTGAGCCATACCAATCTCACCACCATCAGGAGTAACATACGAATTGAGGCTCATGTTCTGTGATTTGAAAGGGGCAACAGTAACCCCTCGCCTCACCAGACAGCGACAGATCGCTGCAACAGTTACGCTCTTTCCCACATGGGACGCTGATCCCATCACAAACAACGACATATTCTTATCTGTACTTGGCCTGTGCAGAACATAAAAACAGAGGCTGTTATTGTGTGCATCCGGGTTTAGTACACAGTTTAAAATCTTTTATTTTTAAAAATGAGTTGAAATTCTGCCGGCAATGCCAAGTAATAAATAACCAGAACCTTAAAAATACATGTAATGATTGGTGGGATTTGCCCGACGTGTGGACTACCTAATGAACTCTGCATCTGTGAAGAGGTAGCAAAGGAACAGCAAAGGATCAATGTCAAAGTGAACAAACGGCGCTACGGAAAAGAAGTGACTGTTATTGAAGGACTTGATCCAACTGATATTGATCTTGACTTTCTTTCAAAATATCTGAAAGGAAAACTGGCCTGTGGGGGAACGGTCAAAGGAACCTCCATAGAACTCCAGGGAAATCACCGTGACCGGGTCAAAGAGCTGCTATCGTTAAAAGGGTACAGCCTCGAGAATATTTCCTGATTTTTTTTATTTTTTTGCCAATACCGTGTATTTTTCTCAATAGCAATTGCTCTGCGGATCTTTTGTTAACTGCATGTTTTTTTTATTTTTTACAAACGCGGAAAGGTTTGGAAAACCGGATCTCATATAAGCCCATATTCCAATAAAAAGCGTATCAGGACAAAAGACCCCGCTTTTTAGTCTATGAAAATTTTTCACCCAAAAACATTTTTCTTTTTGTCTTATCGATCGTCAGCAGGTTACGATTTTCTTAAATTGAAGTTCACATGAAAAACCGAAACGTAACCCACGCAATCAGCAGCATGATCGCAGAGTACTTCAGGCCGGATATAAAACGCGCTTCACCCATCTGGCCGGCCACAAGTCCCGAGAAGAATCCCTGGAGCATTGCAGCGTGAGAGAAGAGCCGCTTGTAAACAAAGATATCAATTGTAGCCCCAAACCCCGCTGCCCCGGAAGCAACGGCAGTTGCTCCTGCTGTTGCCATCGTAGTAAGAAACGATGTGACAAGGATTGCAATAACAAACAGGAACACAGCAAAAGAGACGAGCACGATAACAACATAGATCATCATGTTGTTATTGCGTTCCTGCTGGAGGTTGACAACTTCATAGGTATCTTTAGCTGCTGCACGCAATACTTCGCTCACATCACCACCAGCCTTGCTTGCCTTTGCTATAAGATCGACACTTCGATCTGCAAGGGGGGTTCCAAGGCTTTTACCAAAACGGTACAGTGCCTCAACAAAACCTATACCCCATGACATCTCGTTGTCAAGTTTTCTGATATGGGGGGTGAGTGTGCCGTATTCAGCAGCAGCCACGAGATGCACTGCGTTAGGTAACGTCATACCGGAATCGTTCATACCTGCGAGATCCCGAAAAAAGTTCGGGAGACCATCTTCCAGGCTTGAAACCCGCAATTGTTCCTTAAGATCGAGAATGGCGAGAGGTACAATAGCGATAAGTACGGCAAAGACGGCAAAATCATCCACAACCGTGGATTTGAAGATTACTGAAATACCAGAGGATCTCACACTTAAGATAAAACCGCCGACAAAGACAATCAAAGCCAGCGGGATACTGACAGCCAGAATGTTGACCGGTTTTTCTAAAAGCACCTTAAGAGGGTGTCTGATAAACTTCCCGATTCCCGCCCGGGTCTGGCGTTCATGCTCCAGTTTTTTGGTAATCTCCTGGAAATCTGCCTCAACTAAACTTAAATCAGCGGAGTTTAACAAAGGCGGGGTATCAGTGCTACGATTGAAGAGTTTTATTAAACGATTCTTCCTTCCAGTTCCAGTACTCACTTCAGCGGGTGCAATAGGTGGGGTGGTGTCAATGCCGCGAGATACGATATTATTGATACGATCTATGATTCCCATTTCAGGACTCCGGGGTCATGGAACTGATCATAATCACAAAAGCGATACTCCCAAGAGGGATCATAATATTGATGATTGCATACAGGAACATCGGCTTGTTGTCCCCGGAAAGCACAGACATGATCGATTGCAGGATGATCAAAAACAATGTGCCTGCAACCATTGCTGTAACATATGATTCTGCGATCAGACCGAGCGTATCTAAAAACAGTTTCTGCGTCTGCCGATTCTCGAGTGCATACTGGTCGGCTTTTGTCCGGAAATATTGTGTCAGGTTACCGCCGCTCGAGATACTTGCCATAGCTCCTTGTAAGAACTCTTTCATCCGTTTACTGGGGGTAGTAGCTGATACCAGCCGGAGCGCATCGATCAGATCACGGCCGAAAATATCGATCTCACGAGCAATGTACCGCGCCTCAACTGAACTCTGCCCATAGATGGGACTGTTCCCCAGCAACCGGAATACTTCAGCAGGAGTGATCCCTGCAGTGGACATCGATGTCACATAATTGATTGCATAGGGCAGACTGGCATCGATATTCCTTCGCCGGTTCCCCGCCTCAATGCCAGGATACAGGATGAACGCAACATACGTAAGTCCCCCAAACACCAGCAGGGAAAAGATCGTAATGAATATAGTTCCGAGAACAAGGCTGTGAGTGTACAGCACAAGAAGCGGATCAGGGCCTGCACCCTTGTACTTGATCAGTGTGGGCAGTTTTAAAATCCAGGTAAAGAGGCCCATTATTACAGCAGCTGAGAACCCGACAAGAATGGAGCTGACAAATGCAGTGGAAAGATATGCTTCAAATGAGGTCTTGAACCGCGCGGATATAAGATCGCTTCTTAGTTGCGCATACTCGTCGCGCTTTCCCTTCATCCGGTTGCCGAGCAGGTTGAAGCAGAACCGCTCAAAACTATTCATAGAGATCTTTCCTTACTTTCTCGATAACCACTTCAGGATCCCGGTGATAGGATATGAGTATCTTTGCTACATCCTTGTAGTGCCGGATTTTTTTGATCCTCATCCATTCCAGCACTTCCTGGCGGCGCTTTAGCTCTTCACGCATCCGGGTTTCATTCCACCCTTTTGCCTCCATGATCTCTTCGAGAAGATAGGATTTCCCGGAGTAGGTGTGTTCATCAGTTGCTGACCGCCATTTGAAGACCTCGTTTGTGATCAGCTCGTTGGTCCTCGGATCAATATCAAGAATCTCAACGATCTGTTTGTTCCGCCGTATGCGTTTTCCGCCGACACGCGCCTGCACCTGTATAGCAATGAAGTCTAGCGCAGAGAGCATGTTTCGCGGGACATCCATAGGGGGATTTTCGACACGGTGTACTACACTGGCAACAGAATCTGCATGTATTGTGGAATACGTGATATGACCGGTGCTCATTGCCTGGAAGAGGGTCTGGCTTTCCTTCCCACGAACCTCCCCAACAATGATATATTCAGGACGTTGACGCATCGCAGCCCGCAAGAGTTCGTACATGTTGATCTCGCCCCTGCCTGCTGTGTCAAACGAATCCCTTGTAACGCTGGGGATCCAGTTCGGGTGGGGCAGTTTCAGTTCACGCGTATCTTCTAACGAAATGATCTTTGACATGGGTGGGATGAACAGGGAAATGGCGTTAAGAGCCGTAGTCTTACCGGATGCAGTCCCACCTGCAAGAATGGCAGATTTGCCGTTTTCAACACACAGCCAGATATACGCGATTGCAAGTGGGGAGAAGGTGCGCCATTCAATAAGATCCGTTGGTGTGATTGGTTCATCCTTAAACTTACGGATGGTAAACGTTGAACCGTGTGCAGTGACTTCCTGACCCAGTGTCATCTGGATACGGGAACCATCCTGCATGGTTGCATCAAGAATCGGTTCTGCAATCGATATGTACTTGCCAGCCCGCTGGGCGAGCTTTGTTACAAAGGAATCAAGTTCATCTGATTTAGTGTAGGCAAGCGTTGTCTTCATCGACTCATAGCTGGCGTGAAACGCAAAGAGGGGGACATTGACTCCATCGCACGAGATATCCTCGATATATTTATCGTGCATGATTGGATCGATCAGGCCATCACCGAGGAAGTCCTTGTACATGTTATAGTGAATCTTCTCGCGTTGTTCCGGTGCGAGTTTGATCCCGAAGTCGACAATAATATCATCAGCAGAAGCCCTGAGTTTGCGCCGGGCTTCATCTTTTAAGAGGTCTTTTGTGTTGATGTCAAGCGTATCGAAGAGACGCTCTTTAAGCTCGACTAATAACTCCTTTTCAGGTTCTGTGAGGATCGGTTCGAGCACATGGTAAGTGTACTCATGGGTTGAATGATCGTACGTGATCCGGATATATGCATAGGGTTCATTGACCGGATACATCTCCATCTCTTCAATACCGGGTTCAGGCTGGAAAACAATATCGACAAGCGGCCCGTGTTTCTTTGGATCGTACGCCTCGTGGTCTGAAGAGATCGCCTTGAAAAGGGAGGATAGACTGAACTTCTTTGAAACTTCCGTAGGTTTTTCCTTTTCGATCTCTCCGTCTATATCGAGATCCTTGAAACCGGCTTCAGAGAATTCCCGTTTCCAGATCTCATTAAACTCCTCCGGCAGGGTACCGGACCTGGTAATATCAAACGCATTAATGCGCCCGTGCAGATTGAGATCTTCAATCTTAAACGTGGTACCTTTTGGAAGAATAAGCCCGGAGAGATCTGTTATCTGGTCCACAGAGATGATTTTTTCATCAGATTCTGTGTCGGTTGCAGTTTCTGTCAGTTCAGAGGGAGTCCCTTTTTTAGCTAACCTTTTCCTGATGGATGCCTTTTTGTCCTCATCGATAATCTCAACTACAGGTTTTCCATCTCCATCCTTTTCAGTGACAGACCAGTGAGTTGCCCGGGGTGCTGCCCGATAAGGAGCCTGACTGGCAGCTGAATTATTGAGCAGTTTTCCAGAAATCGCACGAATGTCTTTTCCATTCATATCCGGGCTCTGCATTACCAAATCAGGGGAATGAGCTTCTGTATGGGTTTTTGGAATGTCTTCAAACAGGTCCTCTAATTTAAAAGGGGAGAACTCATCGGGCTTTTGCGGATCGGATTGAATTTTAAGAGCAGGTTGTTCAGGAGAGGGGATTGTTTTTTCAAGTGCCTCTTTTTTTTCCATTTCCAGTTTTTTTAACAGTGCTGAAAAATCACCCGCTTCTGCTGCATCTATCTCCGCGAGAGGAGAACCTAGAGGAAAAACCGGATCTTTTTTTCTGGAACGCTCTTCTTTTTTATTAATCCCACCAATCAATTTTAAAAGCGAGTTGGTATCTTTAAGGACTTCGTCAGTATCCTTGTTCAATCCAGACATCCCCCAAGCTTAAAAGATATTAGATTAGTTTGCATATAGCAGGCTAAAAGATAATTTTGCCTGTGAGTATATCTATCCAGTGGATGATTACATTAAACAAATTCAGACGGAATAATAAAATATGCAGGATCCTTTGTATTTTTCTGCCAACCGTAATCAAACGGTAATTTCGTAACGGACACTTTTTTTTTCAAGTTCTATAAGCACGAGCGGGACATATTAAGTGGTAAAAATGAACAGGAAGATATCCTCATTACATACGCGAGTGCAATTACATAAGAACAGGATGCAACTACCAAGGGGTAATTTGCGCGAAATTAAAACGGCTGGACTGATCTCTTCGATCCTCTGTGAGATAGAGCGCACGAAATTTTCCGGGATCTGTTACATCTCATCCGGCATGGTGAGCGGGACTGTTATTTTCGAATCCGGTAAATGCATACTTGCTGAGATCCAGCATAAATCAGGAGATGAAGCCTGGAATGAGCTCCTGAAAATGAGCAATTATAAAGTCGACGCTGAGTTCTCGAACCTGGATGATGCACAAGTACTGGGGGTTCTGGAACTTAACAAGGAATGCGGGATTATTAATGCCGGAAGTACGATCCCTTCAGCAGAACAACAGCCGCAAAAATTCACAGCACCTGCAGATGCTGCCACCCAAATCCCGGTTCAACAGCCGCAGGAACCGGAAAAATCAGCTCATAGAGAAGAACCCCCGCAGGATTCCAGCAGTTTTGAACAGGATATTGACACGTTCGACACGCTGGATATTGACAATGTGACTGATAAGATCCGCAATGACTGCAAAACCATAGTCAGACAACTGAATCTCGAACACCTCATGGAGCAGTAACAACAAGAAAAATGGTTGGATCATGAACATTTCATCATTGCAACTGTAAAGGATCAAATATCCTGATGAACATTTGAATATCCTCATACAGATGCCACAACATATAGCAGGATTTTTTACAAACGATCATTCACCGGAACACCCGGTTGAGCTAGGTTTTACACTCTAAAGGTGCAGAACGGTTAATAAATTGTCAGAGAAAAGACACCACCCTTTTTTTAGATCTTAAAAAAGATCGATGAAAGATACAAAAGTTATTTTAAACTGATGGATATAACACAAAAGTGAGAGTTTCGGCGTAATCTTATATCAATAAAACAGAAATACCTATCACCTTAAGGTGTTCGATGGTCAAGGTTTACACAATCGCTTCGGGAAAAGGGGGTACGGGAAAAACAACCGTTTCTGTCAATCTCGGAACCGTGCTTGCCCAACTTGGTAAAGAGACCTATCTCATGGATGCCGATATCGGCATGGCAAATGTAGGTCTTATCCTTGGCTTACAGGATGTCCCGGTCACCCTGCATGAAATTCTTGCAGGTAAATGCAATATCAACGATGCAATATACGAAGGCCCGTCCGGACTCAAAGTAATACCAAGTGGGATCTCACTCCAGGGATTCCAGCAGGCTGACCAGGACAAAATGCGGGACGTGATGAGCGAAGTTGTCAAACGCTGCGAGTTCCTGTTAATTGATGCACCTGCTGGAATCAGCAAGGACGGTGTCGTTCCTCTTGCAGTTGCTGATGAAGTGATCCTTGTTGTTAATCCTGAACTCGCCTCCATTGTCGATGCGCTCAAGATCAAAATTTTAACCGAAGTTGTTGGCGGACATGTGCTCGGTTCGATCATCAATCGTGTCGATCAGGAGGATTCTGAGATCCTCACAAAAAAGATGGAGAGAGTGCTCGGAGTTAAGGTTCTCGGTATTATTCCTGAAGACGCAAATGTGCGCCGGGCTTCATCTGCAAAGGTCCCGATCGTGATCAAGTTCCCCGACTCACCGGCCTCAAAAGCAATCAAACGCATTGCATCCGATCTGGTTGGCGTTGTCTACAAAGAAGAGACAGTTGCTGGAAAGAGAGACGGTTTTATTGACCGGTTATCAAAAGCCCTCTTTAAAAAGAAATCATAGATGTGAGTCTCCATCCATCTTGTAACAGACAAAAACCTTTTTTTTTTATACGCATACGGAGCATTGCATCCCGACAATTCCAGTGTAATTAAAGAATCACAGCAAATCCTGGATTTCGAACCCAACCAGAATGGGCCGATAATCCAAAATATCCGGTCTGGTCAGACCAATTTGGCACAGAGAGATTTTTTTGCTAATGGAACTATAAACAGGTTTTTTTACACCAATTTGATGAGTAATGGATCACTTCAGATTTGCCATTTTGATCTGCTGGGGTGTCTTTTCCCTGATATATAAAAAAATACCCAGCAAATTGTTATTATCATCCTTAACAGGCCGGGCTGTGATACTTGCCTTCCGGCGTTTGCCAGCCCGGTTGACTACCGCTGCATTAAATTCGTACGTGACCACCAGTTGCTGTTTTACCACTTCCGGTATGGGATCCTCGAGCTGCTCATCAGTCTGGTCGTTGATGAACATCATCACTTCCCGCCAGTGGGTCATCAGGATCTGGTTGTCGGGAAGATCCAAAAAGTGCCCGGCATAGGGATTGAAAAAGATGATTCTTCCCTTTGTATCTGTCATAATGATAACATCGAGAAGGTCCATAATTTTTTGGGGGGTTCCGATTGGATAATTGTCCAGATACTTCTTTTTTATATCGTGGTTATAAAGAGCAATTTTGACATTTGATGTCAGATCGCGATCCGAAAATGGTTTTAAGATATATCCATACGGCTGCGCATTCTTGGCTCGTTCAATAAGATTGTCATCACATATGGCAGTAAGAAAGATAATCGGATAGTGAAAGAGCTTAAAAATGTACAAGGCTGCGGTTACTCCATCCATCTGCCCATTGAGGTTGATGTCCATTAGAATGAGATCCGGATCCAGCTCGGCTGCTTTACGTATTGCCTCTTCACCCGAACCGGTCTTTCCGGCAACAGCGTAACCTTTCGTCTCCAGCATCAGGGTAATGAGATTAGCGATGATCTCATCATCCTCAACAATTAGAACCCGTGGGATTTTTGCCATGAACGTGAAAAATATGAAAAATTTATTATTATGATTTATTCATTTTCAGAGTATTAAAAAATTTTTACTCGTATAAGTTGATAATGGAGAGATTTTTTTCAAAACAAAAACATCGGTTTTTATTTCATCTGCAGGATCGTGTGTGAGCTTGACTCTTCAAACACCACATGGAACGTGGTGAGCTGCTGGTTACGGTCCTGCACAATCACAGCGTACTTGCCATGCATCAGTTTAAAACCCACACTGCCATCCTGTGTGGTTACATCACTACCGACAACTTTGCCTTCCTTTCTGATAGATACCCGGACCCCGTTCTGGGGTTCATTATTCCGCTGGAGTGTAAGTGTGAACACACCTAATCCGGCATTTTTTTTGCCGAATTCCGTAATTTCATAACGGTTCCCTTTTTTAAGGTGAGACTTTTCAAAGATCCGGCATCCGGCAACCACAGGATTGACAAGTTCTGGATTTACATCATACAGCACAAACAACCCGGCACCTGCAATCAGCATCACGGCATTGTCACCAAAGAGCGTTCCTTTTTCATCAATGAAGATTGCACCTTCAGCTTCACCGTCAAGGATTGCAAGATATTGCAGCTTCTCGTCCTCTCTTGATACAGCAATCCCATTAATCCTACCTTTTTCTGCAAACCGGAACAGTTCAGTTAGCTGGAATGTTCCTAAGATTTGAGACTTCATAAGGATTGTATCAATCATGTCCTGGATTTTCATAAAAAAACCATCCCCCGGTATTTCTGCTTACTATTAAACGGTAAGATTGGATCTGCTGCTTTGTATGGCAGTTATTCGCAACCCGTATATTAGAGAGTTGCGCAATTGTCTGCCTCTGCCAGCGCCATACATAAGTGTTCTGAAAAAAAAGCATGTACTGGATTTATGGAACTATTGTACCCGATGGTGATCTCGGCAGTTGCGGTTCTTGCCACCCTGATCTATGCGTCATATCTCGATATCAAGGACAGACGGGTGCCATTTAAGACATGGTATCCCATGCTCATTGTAGGGATTCCGGCATCTGTCTGGCTCCTGTACATAAAGACCGGAAATTTCAGTCTGATTGCAGGATACCTGTCCCTGATCGTGAGTTTCTTTTTTGTCAATTATCTCGACAATCACGAACCCGGTGAAAAGTTCAGGTTCGAATACCTTGCAATCACCTTAATACTGCCCGCACTGGCATGGCTGGTATTGCCCGCACCATTCACGCTGACTATTGTGCCATGGTACGCAATGTTTGCCGGAATTTTTGCATATATTTCGTACATTACTTACAAACAGAAACCGGAAGGAAAGATCAAATTAAAGAAAAAGAGACAGGAGTCTAATATTGAAGAAGCACTCAGCCGCTGGTACTTCATCCTGATTGTCATGATATTTGCAATCACATCACTGATTCTCTTTTTTGGCAGCTGGGGAACTCCGGCCCTCTTTGTCCTGCTCCCTGCAGTCTTCTGCGGAGTGTTTTACCTGTTTGGGAGGATGCACCTCTTTGGGGGGGCGGATGCATGGGCGCTCATCTTCATATCGTTCTGTGTCCCGACCTTCCCGTTCACACCGTTGCTTGGGGATACTCCGATTGGATTTTTGGCGTTTTCGGTTCTGATCAATGCCCTGCTGCTCAATCTTATGGCACCGATCTGCATATTTGCCATTAACATATTACGGGGGAACCGTGCTCCGCTTATGTACATGTTCTTTGGTTTCCCGGTAAAGGGAGACACCATCCAGCAGGAATGGGGATTTGTGATGGAAGATTTTGAAGAGAAAAAAGGGGTCGTGAACCGGAAGTTTATCGGGTTTTGGGAGTCCATTAAGAGAATGTATGAAGGGGTTGGCCGGGTCTATACCAAGGACCTGCGGGAGCATCCAGAAGAGTTCATAACAGAACTGGCAATATACAAAAAAGCCGACACAGTCTGGATCTCCTATGCAGTCCCGTTCATTATACCAATCACGGCCGGACTCATTACGGCTATTGTCTTTGGTGATTTCCTACTTGCAATTATGAGATTATTTGTATCGGGGGCTTAAAGCATGCTGAACCTTAAATTTGTTGACGGACTGATTCCGGTAATTGTGCAGGATAAAAAGAGTCTTAAAGTGCTGATGATGGCCTATGCCAACGATGAGGCAGTCCGGCTTACACAGGAGACGGGCTTTGCGCATTATTACAGCCGCAGCCGGAAAAAACTCTGGAAAAAAGGCGAAGAGAGCGGGCACTTCCAGAAAGTGAAACGTGTCTTAACGGACTGCGATGAGGATTGCCTGATCTATGAAGTGGTGCAGACCGGTGCTGCATGCCACACGGGATATGAATCCTGTTTTTACCGGACACTTGACGGGAAAGTTATCGGAACGAAGGTTTTTGATCCGGAAACTGTGTACGGAAAGAAATAATTCATTATGTCCATTTTTCATTTGGACGGGGATCCATTATCCACATTCGCTTTCCGGTATGTCGATTTTTAAGATATGCAGAACTATTAATTTCTCGTAAGACTATCTTTTTCCCATGTCGGAGTGTCCCTGATGGAAGAGTCCCGGGCGATCAGGATGGCCCCGCTGCGACCATATGAGATGCCGGATTTTCCTGCAACTGTACTGGATATCGAACCGGAACCCGAAGAGTTCGCAATTCCAGACGAGAAGATGACCATAGATGAGATCGCGTTTCTGGAACGGCCGGTTGTTATGCCCCCGCTGCGTCCGGACGAACTGCCGGATTCGGCCGTTTATACAATTGAAGCTGAGGCAGACCCATCACTCGACGAACCCTTATGGGACATGAGCACAAAAGCGCCCGATATCGTAATTCACAAAGGAAAAATGCTGCACCCGTGGGATAACGAACCTGCAGAGAAAGAGTGAAAATACAGGCACTCTGCAAGGTTTTAAAACAAAACTTCTTTTATACGGAAACCCTGTTTCCTGCAGGATACCGGTTCAATCATCGTTCTGGCTTTTTTCTGTTTCCTCATCATCATCATCATCCTTTTTTATTTCAGGCAATGTCTCTTTTGCCACAATTCCATAAATAAAAATGATTACCGGAATAGCCAGCGCATAGAAAAGTTCCGGTTTATTGACACCCTGTGCAATGATAAAAAGTGCCAGTGCAATGGATAGTCCAACATATGCAAGTCGCATGATCTCAGCTCATGATTATGGGGAGTTTTTGTTATTTCTTTCTTTTTTGATCAACAGGATATTTTATGGCAGAGTTGATCCGAAAAAAGGCATATCGGTCCATTAATTTAAGAATGTTCGAAAAATAGGTTATCTGATAATTTCCGGATTGATTGTCCAGGCAACATGGTAATCCGGTTCCATGCTGATCTTACCAGATGTCCTGTCCATGAAGTACACATCAAGGACAGCACCTTTTGATAAGGTAGCAAAAGACTCAGCCGAACGAATTACAATATAATCCCGTGCAGCTTCTCCATTTTCGGGTAAGATCTCCCGGGTCCTTGCACCGTTGCCCTGGTGGGATATCCCGATTCCCCCAAAGGAATTCCCGTAAATATTTGTAAGTTTACTGAACCAGATAAACTGGCGGGGAGTTGTTCCGGTATTTCTTGCAAGTACATAGATGGTAATGGTCTTGTTACCACTCTCGGTTGACGGATCAACTTCAATGCTATCAAGAGATATTTCCATTGTATTGTTGCCGCTTCCGAGTGTGACCGTTCCATTCATGGGCAATACCGGATCCAACGGTGCTTTTCCGGGAAATGTCGGGACCGGAGTGACCTGTCCTGATGGTGTTGTTGTTGACGGAGCGGTTGTACAACCGGCAACAAGCAGTACACAAACCGTAATAAAAAGGATTGCAATATTTTTCATTATCTCACCCTCTTATGGAACATAATTTTGTTCTATTAAGGTAAAACATCCCTGTAAAAAATGTTTTTGATTATCTGTATTTTTTCTATTCTGAAAAGAACAGAATTTCTTAAAAACCAGACTCAACTTTTTTTTGGAACGCTTTTTTTTGCAGGTCGGTTGTGAATGCGGATAATTAACAGAAGATTATTTCAGGGTTTTTGTTTTCATCAGTTCAATCAGGCAGAAGAATACTGCGGCTTCTAACGGGTCATGGAAGTGGATCAGTTCTGCATCGGTCCGCTTCTCAAGGCAATCCGTTATTGTTTTTCCGTATTCCTGTTCGTAGATCTTTAACGCCCGCGTGGTCTTCTTCCACCGCAGGATTACTTCATCCAGCTGCATCTTTCGCATAATTTCACCAGGATCAAAATGGCTGGTGCCGGGAGATGAGGGCATGGCAGGCGGGGGGTGAAAGTGAGATATTTTAAAAATAATTATCAAAAGGGGCCGAGGGGTCACTCATGATCTCTTTTGATCCTTATTACTCCAATCATTATGTTTAATAGGATCACCGTACACAATGCTCCTCATGGCACTCAAAGAGCAGATTATGGAAGTGATCGGCGGGCCTCATGTCCACGCTGTTGCTACACTGGACAAAAAGCTACCCGCAGTCCGGTTCATGGTGCTTGCAGGTTTTCCCGACATGACATTTGTCGGAGCAACCATGAAGTCCTCAAAGAAGGTAGAGCAGCTGAAGAAAAACCCTGACACTGCCCTGTCGGTCTGGTCGGGAAAGGAGTTCTCCGACCCGTATGTCGAGATTCGGGCAAAGGCGAAGATCCATGAGGATATTGCGATAAAGAAGAAGTACTGGAACCCGATGTTTGAGCAGTATTTCAAAACTCCTGAAAATCCAGATTTCGTCGTGCTCGTGTTCACCGCAAGCGAGATCACGTATCACGGCAAGAACATGTCCAGCATGGAAGTCTGGAAACGCTGAAACGTTTCCGGTTTCTGTGATTGTGCAGATTGGATGATTGCCCCCACCATGATACCGTAAGGTGTGGGGGGTGACCGGAATGATCGACATGAGCCCGGGTGTTGCTTACGATCTCACTTGTTTCTTGTCACCCCCTCAGCGATTCGATGCATCGGGCTACTCCATTAGTGGATAGGAGGCGGTGCTGGGTGAAAATAAAGGTTGGGAGTTGAGGAACTTTTATTATATTTTTAATTCGTTTATTCCTTTATGCAGGAACCGGGCTGCTATGAAAATTATCCATCGATGATTGTTATCGGATCAAATCTTTTGTCATTCCTGATCTATGTGATTGGTGCATTTATCCTCTACAGGTTCAGCCTTATCTGGGTCATCTGTTATGTTCTTTTCATTCTTCTCCTTGAGTTCCGGCTGTTGAGCGGACATTGCGTGGATTGTTACTATTACGGCAAAACCTGTGCCTTTGGTAAAGGCCGGTTGAGTTCCCGGTTTTTTTCGAGGGGCCAACCGGAGCGGTTCAACCTGATGAAGATCACATGGAAAGATATTGTCCCGGATTTTCTGGGGTTTATTGTTCCCGTTCTCGCAGGCATCTTACTTCTGATACTGGAGTTTTCATTGACGATCCTCATCCTCATCATTGCCCTGTTCGTTCTGGGTTTCTTCGGTAATGCTCTTGTGCGAGGAAAACTGGCCTGCAGGTATTGTAAGCAGCGAGAGATTGGTTGTCCGGCTGAGCAACTGTTCGATAAAACAAAAAATAAGTAAACGAGTCCATTCAGACCGAGGGCTTTTACTCCAATCCCGTGGGTTATGTGATGATGACGGGTTTTGGGGATGACTTCATCAATGTACTGTCCGATCTCCAGAGTATCAAACACACCAGCTACTATGCCGAGATGCCCGATTG
>JANYBK010000199.1 GCA_025360805.1 Methanomicrobiales archaeon | reverse complement strand
CGGTGGTGTTTGCTGATATCGACGGTACAATACATCGGCAAATTTCACACGTTAACGAGTCGGTGGAGAAAATTGTTGGGATACTGGGGCCAAGTTGTAAGAATTGTTATGTATGAAAGAGAGATCTGCGGAATGTCGGATTGAGAAAAACAAATGTGATTAAAGAAGCAGACCAGCTGCTGGATCAAAAAACCCTGACACGGTAGCTGCGCAGTATCGCTGTGTTGTGTCAGCCGATTCCCCACTGGGAAAGGGTAGTCCGCGAGGGATCGACATCATCCCAGCTCCAGCCGAGCGCCTCAATAATCCTTGAAATGGGCTGTTCGATGGTCTTGTCCAGCATCAGTTCCAGGTCAACAACAAACTCGGGTGGCACCTGGTCCCCGTACTCGAAGCAGAGCACATCCGTCTTTGGGTATTTCGAAGTCACGGTCCGGATATAGATCCGCTTGGGTTTGCTGCCCTTGCCAAATTCGGTATGGAGATGCTGGTTGGCATATTTTGCCCCCCGCACCTGCACATCATCGGTCCCGTAATCATCAAGGGATTTTCCGATACCCCCGGGGATGCCGATCTCGTCAAGAGTATATTTTCCCGCCCGGTACTTGGTGATCACTTCAGAGAGGAAAGACTTGATCCCTGCATATTCTTCTCCCTTAAGGATCATCTCCATCACTCGTTGCTGCACGACTTTTGTGATCTGCGGTGTATCGCTTCTTTTAATCTCAAATCCCACAATGTCCACTTCATCGACATCTTTTCCCTCTTTCCAGACAAGGTGTCCCGCATACCGCTTCTTTTTACCGGCCTGGAAAAACCGTTCATAGATCTTCTCAAACTTGATGGAGAAATAGTGGACGTCAGCATTCAGTTCCTTGTGGGCAAATTCTTTGTAACTCTCATTGAGGCGTTTTTCGATTTCCCGTGCCGTTGCAATGGTCGCGTTCCGGTCAAGACCCGGTGGCAGATGCACCATGCACGAATCGGTGTCACCATAGATGACGGTGTAGCCCTGCTGTTCGATCACGCGCCGGGTGTGCTCGATGATGGCCCGGCCCACAGATGTGACTGCTGACCCGATCTCGCGATCGAAAAGCCGGAAGCGGTTATAGCCGGAGACCCCGTAGTACGTGTTCATAATCACCTTGAGCACGTTCTGCTGCATGTCGTAGAGAATGTAATTCGGCGATCCGAATTCATACTTGTTGCGCAGCGCTTTTTTATCGTCACGCTCTTTCAACAGTTCGGATATGATGCTCCTTGTCAGCCCGTCCGGCTGTTTTTTGAACCGGATCCCATTGGGTGCCACCAGTTCGCCTGCGGGATCTTTTGTCTCCATGGATGCGTTGATCGTCATCATCGCCATAGGATAGAGCGATTTTAAATCGAGCACAACTACGTTCTCTCTGACCCCCCTGCTCGGCTCAAAAACAGTCGCCCCTTCGAACTCCTCTGCATTGGCAAACCCTTTGGAGGGGAGCACGTATTTTCCGGATGCCTTTCTTAGGATGTAGACATCAATCACACTCGATGAGTTCAGCGTCCTGTCAAGCGGGCAGCCAACATAGCGGGCGATCTCGCGGTAGAACTCGATGATATTATTCTTCTTATTGATAGCAACGCAGAGTTCCACATCCTTGAAGTTGTACTCTACCAGAAGTGCCGGTTGATCTCTCCAGAGATCCGAGATGGTGCCGGTGTAGCGTACTTTGTGCTCGCCGACTTCGTCAAGAGCAACTGCATCGAGCCGGTATGATTCCTTCTGGGTGAGGTGCATCTTCTTGTATCCCATCAGGAGATCGAAGAGCGCCCGCCCTCTCAGGGCGTTTCTCTCAGTCTGGCCCGGCAGGCGGGCGAGATGTGTGGCAGAGAGCCCGAGTTTTTCCATCCTGCCGGCGATATACGGCATATCGAACTCCACAAAGTTCCAGCCGGAGAGCACATCAGGATCCCGTGAAACGATATACGCAGAGAATGCCCGGAGCATCGAGACTTCATCGGTGTAGGTAGTTATGGTGTGAGTGTCTTTACAGAAACACCCGTTGGCAAGCCCTCCTTCGGCCTCTTTATCAGTAATCTCTTTGGACTTGCCTTCTTTACGGAAAAGGAACGTGGTATAGTCGTTATCAAACGAATCGTAGCAGGTGATGCAGATGATCGCATCCCGCTGGGGATCAGGAAATCCCCGCTCGTCTTCGCATTCGATATCGATAATACAGGAGCGGGCTGGTGCATCCACCTTTGCTGGAGAAAGATCGTGGTAATCGGCAGTTGTTGCGGGGGCTGATACCCCTCCGGTCAATCCACAGTCAATCATGAACCGGGTGGCAAACGGGATATCTGCTTCAAAGTGACGATATCGTTCGCGCACCTCCCGCACATCGCCCGGTTGCTGGACATACATCCTGCGAAGCGGCTCATTCCGGATTGAGCGGAATTCAGTCCCCTCCTCTAGCGTTGCCTGAAGTGGAGGTGCAGCCCCGTCGGCCTGATCTGCGGGTATATAAAAATACGGTCTGAACCCCGTCACATCGAGCCGGACTGCTTTTCCCTGTGCATTGCGCCCGAAGATGTGGATGACTGGGCCGTCCGGTGCCCGGCTGTACTCCACCTGGTTAATCGCAAGGCGGATACCTGAAAAATGGTCGAGGGTGCACGTGGAATTTATGCAGGTATCGGTGCGAAGGGGGTCTGATACCATATCAGGAGATCGCCTTCTGGCAGAGTTCTGTAACAAATGTTCCTGCCTTGTTCATCTTCTCCTGTTCCCAGCTGTCGAGTTGCCATTCCTCGATTGACAATATCCCGGCTTTTCCAATCCGGACCGGCACCCCTAAAGAACAACCGGAAATTCCATATTCCCCTTCAAGCACCGATGAGCAGATCACCATCTCGCGGGCATCTGAGAGCACCATGCGGGCGAGGTTAACAATATGCAGGGCCGGGCCAAAAACCGTCCCGCCCTTACCTTTGATCACATCCATACTTGCACCCCGCAGTTCAGCGAGGATCTCTTCTCGCACGGGTACAGGGATCTCGCGTGAGAGCGTAGAGAATACCGGCACCTGGTGCTCGCCATGCTCTCCTAACACAAAGGAAAACCCGGTGATTCCACGGTTACTGAGGGAGAGCGCGAACCGTGCGCTGTCGAGCTGGCCGCCAAATCCTATGCACCGCTCCCTCGGAATTCCCGTGCGGGCGCAGAGCAGGTAGTTGTTGGCATCCATGGGGTTTGTCACCGTGATCACAATACCATTGAACCCTTTGAGCAGGTTAGCGCATTCGTTGACTGCGGCAGAATTGACTTTGAGCAGATCTGCGCGTGTTTTTACTGAGGGATTGCGGGGTAGTCCCGCAGAAAAGATGCAGACATCCGCGTCACGAATTGCCTTTTTATCGGTGCTGATATCGGTTGCAAGTCCGGTGTGCTGAAGATCAAGAACCTGCGCTTTGAGCAGTTCAGGTGCACTGTCATACAAGACGAGCTCTTCGGCGATCCCTAACGAAGATGCGAGATAAGCGACCTCGCCACCAATCCTGCCAACTCCCACTACTGCAAGGCGCGCCATCTGGTAACAGTATGGGTATGCTAATATTAAATTAACAACCATTTCCTGATCAATGGTTTCGTTAAAACCTGGACCGGTAAATGTGGGGGGAATTACCCTCAACAATCACCTCTTACTCGCAGCCGGAGTACTGGGAACTACGGGCACATCGCTTGCGCGGATGCTCTCTTTAGGAGCTGGCGGGGTTGTGACCAAATCAATCGGCCCTGTCCCCAAGGAGGGTCATGCCGGACCCTGCCTTGTGGTACTGGAAGACGGGCTCTTGAATGCTATGGGTCTTCCCAACCCGTCACAGGATTTTATTGAAGAACTAGGGACTCTTTCAAAACAACCGGTTGTTGCAAGCATATTTGGGGGAAATCCCGAGGAATTTGCTACGGTTGCCGGATGGTTTAAAGGTAAAGTTTCCGGGTTTGAACTGAATCTCTCCTGCCCGCATGCCGAGGGATATGGTGCTGCTATTGGAAGCGACCCGGCGCTTGTGGAAGCCTGCACCCGCGCAGTGAGCCGGACCGGTGTTCCGACATGGGTGAAACTCACCCCCAACGTAACTGACATCACAGCGATTGGAAAGGCAGCCGAACGAGGCGGTGCAACTGCGATCGTTGCGATTAATACCCTAAAAGCGATGCGCATTTCAACCGGCTTAAAGCGCCCGGTGCTGGGCAACCGGTTCGGCGGGCTTTCCGGCAGTGCAATCTTTCCTGTTGCAGTCAGGTGCGTGTACGAACTCTATGCTTCCTGTAAAATTCCGATCATCGGTTGCGGGGGCATTGCGACTGCCGACAACGTGATCGAGATGATGATGGCAGGAGCCCGGGCTGTTGAGATCGGCAGTGCGGTTCATGATGATGTAAAGATCTTTGAGACGATCGCAAAGGAATTGTATTCAAAGAACGGGATTGCCGCAGAAGAGATTGTGGGGTGTGCCCATGAGTGACCGGAAAGAACGGGTTCCTGTGCCGGTCACGATTGCCCGTGTTAAAAAAGAAACACCCAGTATCCGGACCTTCATATTCGAGGAATCCTTTGTCCATGCTCCCGGACAGTTCGTGATGGTCTGGGTGCCGGGCGTGGACGAGATCCCGATGGCATTGTCGTCAGAGAACAGTATCACGGTCCAGAAAGTTGGTGATGCCACTACAGCCCTCTTTGATCTTAACCCCGGTGCAAAACTGGGGATACGCGGCCCGCTTGGAAATGGGTTTACCAAAGGTGAGAAGATGCTGGCAATAGGCGGAGGTGTAGGTGCTGCCCCGCTCCTGCCTCTTGCCCGGGCGGACTGCGTCATGACCATGCTTCTAGGCGCACGGAACGAGACTGAACTGCTCTTTGTCGATCAGCTGGATGAGTGCACGGATGTGCTGATCGCAACTGATGACGGTTCGCTTGGTCAGAAAGGATTTGTGACCGCACTCATGGACGATCTCAACCTTGGGGCGTATGACAGGATAGCGGTCTGCGGCCCGGAAGTGATGATGCGTTCTGTGCTCTCGAAAGTCGATGAGAAAGGGATTGCACATAAAACTGAGTTCTCCCTGCACAGGTACATGAAGTGCGGAGTTGGCGTCTGCGGTTCGTGCTGCGTGGATCCATCCGGGCTCAGGGTATGCCGGGACGGCCCGGTCTTTTCCGGGGACAAACTCCTAAAAAGCGAGTTTGGGAATTATATGCGGGATGCGAGCGGCAGGAAGAAGAAGATTTGAGCACTGTTGCAGTCCATGCACGAGAAATGGTCATCTTTTTTTTAATTAAAAAACAGCACCGATCTTATTTCCGGGCGTTGTTAATTCGTTCAAGATCTTCAATTTTGTTAATATTGGTAAAGGTTTTCAGTTCGTGATCAATTGCCTGTATTTCTTCGATAGGCACATAGAGTGTGTTCAACCCCTTGACCATGGTACGCAGGGAGAGGGAATCGTGGTCTTCCAGATACCCGATCAGTGCGGTTCTCCGGTACACTGCGTGCAGGGGTTCGAGCATCTCCGGGTTCCAGCGGGGAATGGCGGCATCGTAACTATCGATCCGGTTGAACAGGTGGGCGATGACCTGGGGATCAACACACGGCATATCGCATGCGGATACAAAAATCAGGTCCCCGTGTGCTGCAAGGGTTCCGGCATGGAGTCCTCCGATGGGTCCTGTTCCCGGACGGATGTCTGTTATGCACCTTACACCTTTTATCGCGCTGAAACGTTTGCATTGTTCGGGGTCCCGGGCTACGAGAATGATCTCGTCAACCACTCGCGTAAGAGATTCAATCAACCGATCGATGAAGGTCTTTCCTTCGTAGGTGAAAAAATATTTCTCCTGACCGTTGGCGCGTCTTGCCTCTCCCCCGACAAGGATAACTGCTGACTTCAAGACCGGCTCTCCGTATGTTGGAATGGCTCCTTATCAACTACTTTTATTTTTGTCCCAATTGTAATTTGTGCAGGCCTTTCCTCTCCATTGCCAGCAGTGCTTCCTTGATCTCAACTGATGGTGAGAATCCCCCAATGCCATGCGCTGCTACAATACGGTGACAGGGGATGACCAGCGGTGTCGGGTTGCGGGCCATTGCCTGACCCACCACTCTTGGCGAAGTGCTGACCTTTTCTGCAATCTCACCATAGGTTGCAATTTTCCCGTAGGGTACGTCCCGTACAGCCCGGTAAATCCGGCTGTACATGGACTCTTCATGGAGTGCGAAACTGTCAAGGGCTGAACAATCGACCGGTTGTCCTGCGCAGTATTTCCTGATGAGCGGGGGGACTTCTCCGACAAGTCCGGTTGTTGAAAAACGCAACCGCTGCACTGCGTTATCGTTCCACCAGACATGGACATACCAGAGCCCGAACCGGCATGAACCGCTTACGATTTCCATTTCCCGATCATCTCACGGAATCGCGTGACATCACATTCGATCATCTCTTCTTTGATCCAGCCGGGAAGTGCGTTTCGTACTCTTCTTTCCAAAAACCGTTTTTCGCCCAGCACCAGCACACCGCGATCTTCGGGTGTGCGCAGAACCCTTCCCAATGCCTGAAGGGAGCGGTTGACGGCGGGCAGGGTGTAGCAGATGAACTCTCCTTCTTCACCAAACTTGTGCCGGAAATATTCTATTGTCATCTTCCTGACCCGGTTGAACGGGGCAAGCGGGAGACCGATTACCATCGCGCCGTTCAGCATCTCGCCCCGGTAATCGAGCCCCTCGCTCCATTTCCCGCCGCAGACTGCAAACATTACTCCGGATTCGCCGCGTGTGGGCAATGAGAGGAATTCATTTAAGGCGGCACTTGCATTTGCGGCATCGCGGGGTTCGATGTAGGTCTTTTTACCCCGCATGTGTGGCACGGTGAGACTGGCATACGATTCAAGGATCTGGTAACTGGGAAAATAGCAGGCCCGGTTCCCTTTGAGCGCACTGAAAGCTTTGATGTAATCGCAGATCCTGCTTGTATTGTCCTTGTTCTGCCGCATGGAAAATGCAGTAGTGATGTCATTAGCGCACGCGATCAGCCGGTTCTCTTTTGGAAAGGCATTGGGAAGTGATAGCGTTGTCACCGTCGCGTCACCGAAATAGTAGTGGCGGAAACTGTCAACCGGAGATAGTGTACCTGAAATCAGGACACAGCAGGAATGGGATCCGCAGACTTCCGATAACGAGGCTGCCGGATCGATGTTGCGCACTTCTAAAGTGATCCCGGTTTCTGTTCTACGATATACTGTAAGGTAGGCAGGATCTGTTGAAGAATGAGAAAGCCGGACTAAAAATTCTGTCAGCCGTTCGATTGCGGTTTCCCGGAATATCCCTTCTTTGATGTTCTTCTCCCTCATCGTTTCTGAGAGGCCCATTAAGTCATCTACAATCTCATCCATCTCTTTATACAGGGATTCCCGGACTATCATCCGGTCAAAGATTGCAGGATCAAACCAGTCTTCGGCTTCTACAGAATTTGTAAGACCCCGTATGAATTCAGTGAGCCGGGGCAGTACATGCTGGACTGCCTCTGCTCCCTTGTGCCTTTTTCGCATACCTGAGAGTTCACGGGATGCCTGTTCGAGGTCGCGCTCTTCTAAAGTCACGCTCTCAATGCCGGTGATCACATCGCCACAGTTATGCGCTTCGTCGATGAGCAGCAGGACATCCTGCGGTTCAACACCGAGATTGGCATAGAGCTGCTCGCGGATGTCGCGGTTAAAGAGGTGATGGTAGTTGAGGATCACCACATCGGTATTCCGGGCAGCCTGCATCATCAGCTCGTACGGGCAGCAGGCTCCGGAGAATTCCGTGAGTTCCCGGGGGGGTACAGAGTGTGCGATCACCCGGTCGGCTTTTGACCGGAGTTCGGTTGAGGCGACCATCTTGACCCCCATAGTCTCTGCGGGCACGAACATTTTGCTCGCGATATAATACGGGCAGAGAAGCGGGTGTTCCTTGTCCATTTTTCGGAGTTGCTGGGTGATGAACGGATCTTTTGACGGAACGAGCGCTCCTTTATCCGCACGATCCCGCATGAGGGAGGATGATAACGCCTTGACCCCTTCGCATTTGCGGTAAATATCCCCCTCGCCGCCAAGAGGACACATGCTCTTCTTGCCGACCAGGTACACGGTCTTTATCTGCGGCTGTTTCTTTTTTACCAGTTCGAGTTCGCGGATGAACGTGGTGAGCTGGCTGACAGTCCTCACAGCAATCACGATCTTCTTTTTCTTCCGTTCGGCTAATAGTGAGGCAACAACGCTTGACTTCCCGCTGCCGGTGGGGGCATCGATCATGACAATTCCCCCCTCGCGGGCAACCTGCGCTGCAACTTCGAGCATGTGACGCTGGCCCGGCCGGTATTCGCTGTAGGGAAAGTAGGTGTCGATGCTGTCCATTGGTACACGTATTGGCGCTGGTGGGTTTTATGAGTGTGGGGGTGCGGGGCGAAGGTGTGGCAAATAGAAAAGGGGTTTTTTAGAGTCCTGATTTTCCAGAGTGAGGCACTCCGGTGTATGTTCCCGTCCCGGAACTGAAAGACAATTCCGATGAATTCATCACTCCATGGTGTAAGTTTTTATCAAGGAGATCTCATCATGACAGAACCCGAAGAGAACGATCCGTTCCGTGACCTTGACTGGGCAATGCTTGAAAACTGGGCTGGGACAAAAACCCTGTCACGGGGAAAACAGTACCAGCACGACGGACGGGTGCGTGATCTGGTACGCAGTGCGAATGGGGCTATTGTTGCCTGGGTTGACGGAACAGAAAGGTACGCAACTGCGGTGTACTTCGATGACGGGCTTGTCTCGGAATGCACATGCCCGGTAGGGGATTCCTGTAAGCATGCCGTTGCGGTTGTTCTTGAATATCTTGCCCTCTGCGAGAAGAAAATTGCTGTTCCCACCCTTCCGGCTAGTGACACCCGCCGCATGATCCTTAGCATCCTGACAGAGAACAACCCTGCACAGGTTCAGCCCGGGACTCCCATCCATCCGGTGCCGACCCGCTCACCGCTCCCGGATGCCGGCTTCGGCAAATCTAAAAAAACGGCAGTCCCGCTCCGGCACTATCTTGAAAAGATGAAAAAAGAGGAACTGATCAGTCTCATTCAAGAGCTCATGGAGGAATTTCCGGAAGTGGAGCAGGAGATTTCTGACCGGAGAGCCGTTGCTGGTGCTGATGCCGAGCCAATCTTTGAAGCCCTGCTTGCTGATATTGATGACCTGACGGAAGAGGAAGTCTGGAGCGATTCCTGGACCGGAGAGTCACAGATCCCGGATTATTCCCCGGTTCTGAAAAGGATGGAGATCCTCCTTGCGATGGGCAAGCCCGATATGGTTGTCGATGCCGGAGGGATCCTCCTTAAGAAAGGCACTGCCCAGATTGAGACGGGCGGTGACGAAGGAAGGAGAGACCGACTCGGAGATCTCGTCGTGTATGGATATCGTTTTTGATGCGCTCAGAAAATCTTCCCGCCCCGCGCATGAACGGATGCTCTTTGCCATCCATGCAACTCTCGATGATGAGTTCGGCCTGTGTGAAGGTGCAGAGGATTTTCTGGACGAGACATGGCCTGCAACCGGGTGGTGTCTCGTTGCAGACTGTCTGCTCCGCGAGCTTGATACGTGCAGGATCACGCTGGGTAAAGATAACTTTTCAGAGAAATACCGTTGCGACAGGTTTACCGGTTGGATTGTAACCGCCCTGGATAATGCGGGCCGGGAGGATGAGGCAACCGCACTCTGCATCGCGGAAGTTGGACTGACGGATAATTACGTACGGATGGTCAATCGTCTTATCCGGCTGGGGCAGAGAGATGAGGCGGTCAGGTGGATCAGGCAGGGCATCGACTCTACCAGAAAAACCCATCCCGGTATTGCACGCGATCTGCAGGACCTCCAGAGGGAGATTTGGGAGTCGGAGGGCGACCTGCTTCATGTTGCGGGTTTACGGGCCGAGGAGTTCCTGTGCGATCCGTCCTATGGTACCTGTTGCCAGCTGAAATCGGATGCAGAGAAGGCAGGCGTGTGGGATACCGTGGAGGAGCCGGTCATGCAGTACCTCACGTCCGGATCTGTTTCTGCCGTTAAACGGGATGGGATAGCCGGAGCTCCACTCATCTTTGGTGTCCTTCCCGTATCCGGTCTTATCGATCAGGTTTCATGGAAAACACAGAAGACGCCTTTTTTTACTATCCTGATCGATCGTGCGATAGCGAACCAGCAGCCGGATGAAGCCGTCATGTGGTTCGACAGGTTCAGGAAGGAGCGGACAGGTCCTGGGTGGTATTTTTACTCCGAAGACAAACTCTGGGACGCAGCCGCAGACCGGTTCCCGGAACGTGCGCTCAGGTTCTGGATGGAATATGCGGAGCAGCAGGCGCGAACCGCTCAGCCGAAAGGGTACGAAAATGCTATCAGGTACTTAAAAAAGATCCATGTCCTTATGGAGGAGCAGGGCCGTAATGTGGATTGGGTGGTGTATCTTGCCGCGTTACGGAACGAGCATTTCCGAAAAAAGAAGTTCCTGGGAATGCTTGATGTCATGGAAGGAAAGAAAATTATGAAGTTGTAAGTGCATCTGCGTTTTTTAGTGAGGCACGGGTGGCACCGTAACGGGAAATGTCTGGATTCTGTCACCCTGTACTGCAAAGCATATGTTTCATTAAGAAACCTTTGGGGGTTATTACCGGGATTCCGGACGCCTTTTAAAAAAAAATGGTTGTGTCTGGGTAAAACCGAATGATAACAGTTATACCCGTGCAATACACTCCGTTACTAAAGGATCGTGTGTAACGATGCCAAGGCCACATGTGAAAAAAGGACGCGGAAAACCCGGGCCGCATCTGCCCCCCATCTCTAATATGCGGGCGAACGAGCGGGCACTTTCCGGTATCCATGCTGCGCTCGCGGGACAGCAGTTTGAGAGCATCGAAGAGGTGAATGCATTTCTCAAAGCACAGCTTGCTTCCGGAGGTTTCCCTCCCTTAAATAAAAAGGGTGCCACACCGCTTGAGAAAGCACAGGATATCATGTACGATGCCTGGGACGCACAGGGAAATGAACGGATTGAGCTGGCGTACAATGCATTGTCGGTATCAGATGACTGTGCGGATGCATATGTGCTCCTTTCCCACGAAGCAGCAACCAATGTAGCAGAGGCAATACGGTTTCTCGAAGAGGGGGTGCGGGCCGGTGAGCGGGCCCTGGGACAGAAGATGTTTGAGGAGGAGGCCGGAAATTTCTGGGGGATCCTTGAGACCCGCCCCTACATGCGGGCCCGTTTTGATCTTGCCCATCTTTTCTGTCTTTCAGGGAAACGGGCAGAGGGGATTATCCATATGCAGGATCTTCTCCGGCTCAATCCCGGTGACAACCAGGGTGTCCGCCATGAACTGGCGGTCTGCCTGCTGGAAGAAGGGAATCTGGAGGCACTTGGAAAACTTCTGGATGAGTATCCTGATGAGTATTCTGCGGTGTGGTTCTATTCCCGGGCCCTCATAAAATACCGGCAGGAAGGACGGACACCTGCGGGAGACGCGTGCCTGATTGAAGCATTTGAACAAAACCGGTTTGTCCCGCTCTATCTTCTCGGGAAGAAGCGTTTTCCCGCACGCTCTCCTGAGTACATAAGTATTAGTGACGATACCGAAGCAGTCGTTTATGCCCTCGATAGTGAAAGGGTCTGGCAAGAAACCCAGGGTGCCCTTATGTGGATGAATCTGGTTTATGTGACATACCGCCGGAAACCGGCTGAGAAAAAGGTCCGGTAACGGGACGAAGCCATATGAGAGATCCTGCCGGGGTGACCGGTCTTAGAAACCCTTTACCCAGTATTTTTTGCATTCCGGCATGCCGATTAGCATCCCAACGCTCCGGGTTTTCTGCGACCCTTTTCTCCGGATTACATCAATGCAGATGTGGTATTAAAAAAAAGAATGCCCAACCGGTTTTAGCTTCGCTCGTGGGTGCAATGAATGATTCTCCGTTCATTTTTATCTGCGCCTCACCGATCGGGCTGAACGGATACAAAAAATTATCGGTATCTGGTTATCTCTACTCCCATTTGAGAAAAATGCGGATCGTTTGTGACAACCGAGGCATCAACCGACAATGCTGATGCCGCGATGATCGCATCAGCAATGGAAATTCCCGAACGCTTGAGGGTTCCGGCCCGGATGGCGATCTCCGCACTGAGCGGGATGAGGTTCATCTTTGAGTGCTGGATCTGCATTACCCGAAGAGTACCCGATGCCACATCCAGTTTCCGGGAATAAATGTACGCAAGTTCCGTTAACGTGATCGTTGCAACAAATCTTTCTGCGTCTCTATTCTGGATCGCATCCATGTGGTTCCTGATGGTTTCCGATCCATCCTCGCGGTTGAAAAAAGCGAGGAACGTGTTGGGTATCAAAGAACAGTTTTCTTTTCAAGCGAATCATCCCATTCCCTGCGTAACTCTTTGAGCATTGTGCCGGAATCTTTCAGCTTGTCAACGCCATGGAGTTCGGAGAGATTGACAAGTGGCTGGAGCCGGATGATTAAGGAGAACTTACCTATCGGGATCTGGTCGATTGCCATTGTTACTCTCCAGTGTGATCCTAAAAAACCATAAAGGGTATCGTTGTCGGACCCGGGGGAGGGTTCGTTATACCGGAGAGGGTGGGAAAGACTCACCGGTTGCCTGTCCAGTAGTATCCCCGATATCCGGATTCTCCAGCCATTTCCAGAGAGGCACATACCGGATCGTTCCCCTCATCCCGAACCATTCGGTCTCCCCGGTCTTCTCTTCCTGTTCAGAAAGGATGAGGAGATTATTGCAATGCAGCTCTCGTGATGCCTTCACCAACGCCCGGATCTCGCGGGACTTCGTCTTTTCATCATTCAGATCAGCACAGACCTGGATGAGCACCGTAACCCGGTTTTCCTTCTGCACGACAAAATCCACTTCCTCTTGCTGGACATTCTTCCAGTAAAAGATGGAAGTCCCGTTCTGCTGCCGGAAGAGCTCGATGGCAACAAGGTTTTCATAGAGTTTCTTGCGATTTTCCGAAAAGCGGAATGCTTTTGCAGCAACAAATCCGGTGTCCATGCAGTAGATCTTCTTGTTTGCTGCAACCTGATCCCGCACCTTGAACGAGAACCGGGGAAGGGAGAAGAAGAGGAATGCTTCTTCAAGATACCCGAGATATTTCCGGACGGTCATCGGGCTTTTGCTTTGGGTGATCCGGGCAAGCGATCCATAGGAATATTCGGTAGCGATATTGGCAAGGAGATAGCGGGTAAGGTCTTCGATTCCCTGTACCGAGCGGATGTGGAACCGCCTCACTATATCTTTGTACACGATGGAGTCAAAGAGCGTGGCAAGATAGTCGCGTGCGGGAAATTTTTTCGCCAGCGGTTCGGGAAATCCGCCATCCTGTGCATACTGGTACACGGCAGATATTTTTTCCTGCGTGGTACGTTCCTGCGGGAAGAGCCGGAGGTATTCGCGGAACGAGAAGGGCAGGATTGTTGTCTGGAGGTACCGCCCGGTGAGGTGAGTTGCAAGCTCGGAACTCAGCAGGTGCGAGTTGCTGCCAGTGATGACGAGATCATAGCCCATGCGGGCGAGACGGTTGACAAAGAGCTCCCATTTCGGAAGATTCTGGATTTCATCAAGGAGCAGTACTTTAGGGTTCCCGTATACCGAGTCCACAGCAGCAAGGATCTCATCGTAGTCCGGAAGATCACCCAGCCGTTCATCATCGAAATTAACATATCCGAAATTCCGGTTGCGGGAAAGATGGTGGATGGCAAAAAACGATTTTCCTGCCCGGCGCGGACCGATGATCACCTTGATGAGAGGACTTTTTTGCCCGGTCATCGAAGTCACCCGTTCAATGTAGGGTTCGGCAAGAGTATGTTCCAGGTCCCGCTGCTGGACAAGGATTATGTCGCGAATGGTCATAATATGCACTTCCTGATTAGTATAATAGATGAAAGTAGATAAAATTGTCCATTATAAGTATTGGATGTTCGATATAATGGAGGATTGATCCCAGGGTGAACCTGGCGGGAAACTGCATTTAGTGCCATTTGGTTGGAAGATTACCCGGAAACCGGTTTTGGATTTTCCTGATAGATCGGTAAGAAAATCACTGGGTGAAAAGACGCGTTTATCCGCTTCCGGTGGGAGGATCTCGTGAATAAACAGGGTGCTGGACATTGAGAAGGGGTATGGGCTCGTTGTTTTCACGTCGGAGAATGACCCGGAGGGAGCGTTATGAAAGGGATTCTCTATCGGTGATGTGCCGGGCTTCGACGGTGAATTCACGGTTTTGAGGTCCAAAGTTACGGGATAGATTGTACGGCCGGATCTACACTATCTAAGAGGGGATTTGTAGAGGGAAGTCAAATCGGTAACCGTCGGTGAAAAGTGGGAACTGGAGTGGAAGAAGGTTTGGCAGGATCCGGATATAATTTCAATTTAGAGTCTGGTTACTATTTTGCTATCAAGGTCCGGGTGAAAATTTTGCATCAATGTCTGGTGAAAATATTTCGAGCATGGTCCGGTTGAAATGCTGAAATCAAAGCTTGATTGATCCGGAAACAATTTTCGAACGTGATTGTGATCGCGATGAATAATTTTTAAGCGAGGGTAGTGGAGTCGTTTGAAAATTAAAATCAAGGTTTGATTGGTCTGCTGATCGTTTTCAAGCAGTGCGTGATTGAAAGATTATTGCGGGTTCACGTCATAAAATATTTTTTTTCGGATTGATTTTTGCTTTTGATCACCCACAAAAGTGATCGCGATTGAAAAATGAAAATCAAGATGCGGTTGATCAGTGAATTGTTTTCAAACGCGATCGTGATCGCGATTGAAATTTTTCAAGCAGGTGTAGTGGGGTCGATTGAAATTTAAAAATCGAAGTTTGATTGAAAAATTTCTGGCAAGATCCGGTTAAATATTATAAAGTGATATTTGATTGAAATTTTCAAGCAGGGTTTGATCTTTGATGCTGCCATTTATCAGATCACCGGTCAGGAGGGAAGATATTGGGGATATCCGGAATTGGGGCGGGAAGGTTTTCAGGGACGAGGTCTGAGGAGGTCTCACTTTCGCGGTGAGATAAGAAAAGTTATTGAGGTACGAGGAAATGAATCATTCAGGAGACTAAGATTTCTGTTGACGGAAACCGATCCATGCATTTGTTTCGTGCAGATTCGAGCACATGATCCTTTTTATTGATACTGAAACGACAGGACTTCCAAAGAAAAAATATTCATTAAGTAACTCGTCTGCGTACTGGCCTCGCCTGGTGGAGCTGGCATGGATTGAGTGCGAGAATGACGGGACTTTGATCGCTGAGTACAGTTCAATTATCAGGCCCGATACTTTTAACATTCCTGATACCGCTTCAGCGATTCATGGAATCACGACAAAAGAGGCGCAGGACAAAGGACAATCTCTGGTTTTGATATTGGAACAATTCCATGCATCCTTAGGACATTGTTCGTTGATTGTCGGGCATAACATTGAATTTGATGCAAATGTTGTCGCCGCAGAATCTCTTCGGGCTGGGATGGCATTGCCTATTCAATCATATCAGAAAAAATGCACCATGAGAGCTTCAGTCAGATTATGTAAACTGAAACATGGCGCAAGATACAAAAATCCGACGCTTGCCGAACTCCACTATTTTTTGTTTGGATTGTCGTCTTCTGATAGCCACCGGGCGCTGGGTGATGCCCGTACCTGTATGAGATGTTTTTTTGAATTGAAGAAAAGAGGAATTCTCTGAAAATCAATTGTGAAACCTTTTCGTGTTTTAAGTGAATGAAGAAACTATCCGGCTGATCAATCATGACTGACCATTCAGAGAATTATTTTCACTATTGGGGAAAGGCGGCTCCTCTCACAGATAATACCAATGAGCGATCGTACCATCTGCTTGCATACCATTGTCTCGATGTCGCGGCTGTTGGGCAGCAGCTGTTATTGCACGATCCTAACCTGTTGCGAAAAATTATTCCTTCAGATGTTTTTAAGGACGAACCCGAGCGCGAACAATGGTGTGTTGGTGTAATTATATTTCTCCTTGCTCTTCATGACATTGGAAAATTTTCTGATCGGTTTCAAAATCGTATACCCGATCTTATGAACGAATTGAAGGGTTACACCCATGATCATCGTTATTCAGTCCGCCATACTGAGATGGGACAATTCTTTTTTGATAAA
>JANYBK010000191.1 GCA_025360805.1 Methanomicrobiales archaeon | reverse complement strand
GCATTGACGAGTGTGGTTTTGCCATGGTCGACATGACCCACAACTCCTATATTGACACTGGGAACTGTCACATCATGCAAATGAAATCGAACCTCCTTATTCTATAAAAAGTTGCCAACCTGACAACTTTATTACGAATGTTTAATTATGCGCCGCCGCGTGAGATCCCGTAGAAATACCAGATCCCACCAAATACAGACGCATAGCTGATTATCATATAGATCGCTTGATACATAAATACAATCCCGCAGTTCCGGAAATCGTAAGAAAATAATAAAAACCAGAGTTCTATAAAAAAGATTGAATTGGAACCTGTTAACTATTGAATTAGCTTCTTAACCCCCGCCCTCACAGCTCTGGTCGATATTTTTTAACGCTTCAACCATTTCATTTCCCGCAGCAAACGCCAGTTCCCTCTCAATGACTTTTTTCGCATCCTCCCGGATGGTGACTGTTGATTTGTCAGAACCGGATGACGGGATCAGCTGGTCAACACGGTACAGGAGATTTGTAGTGTCCAGCTCGGCAAACACGTCTCCTCGAATGTGCTCTATGAGCAGTATTTTGCCAGATGTCCCGGTCCGTGGGTATCGCACTCGCATTCCCTGGACAACCTCTTCGGCTAACATACCGGAGAATGAGTACTTCCAATCTATAAATGTGTTTTTCGTGTGCGCACTCTGCAGGCACAATGCTTGGTCAGGTTGTCATCTTACTGATTGCAGCGACAATATCCTGTGTCGTTCTATGGGGTTCTCCTTCCGGTTCTGGAAGATCAGAAGACCCACTGAGTGCAGAGAATATTGCAGCGATAGCATCTCCATGCGATGGGCCATATCCCCCTTCAAGAATAAGTGCTAGTGGATGATCAGTTGCATCCTGTAACATCCTTGTAAGTGTGCTGAAATCTTTCGGAAATAGCAGCATGCCGCTTTTGGGATCATCAGAAAGTGCGTCCTGACCTGCAGAGACAATCACTGCATCCGGACTGAACTGTTCCAGTGCGGGAATGAATGCCTGCTCAAAGACGAAACGATAATCGGTAATGGTGGATCCCGGGCGCATGGGTGCATTTATGGTATAACCCTTCCCTTTTCCCATGCCGATCTCATCAACCCAGCCGGTGTGTGGGTATATATTTCCCTGGTGTATGGAACAATAGAGCACCCGGTCATCCCGGTAAAAGATTTTCTGGGTTCCGTTTCCGTGATGAAGATCCCAGTCAATAATCGCAACCCGGTCAACTCGATCAAGTGCCTCTGCTGCTGCAATCGCAGCATTATTAAAAAGACAGAATCCCATTGCCCTGTCTGGTTCTGCGTGGTGTCCCGGAGGGCGGACAAGGGCAAAGCAATGTTCGCCATCGATTGAACGGTGCACAGCATCAATTGCAGAACCGGCCGCAAAGGAAGCAACTTCGAATGATTCACCGTCGACATAGGTATTCTGGTCAATATAATGTTGTCCTCCATGGGAGGAAAACTCGCGTATCATGTGTACATGTGAACTGGTGTGGACGCGGAGGAGATCTTCTTCTTTTGCAATTTCAGGTTCAATGATTGGTATTCCATCAGGTATGCCTGCACATGCTGCATAGAGGCGTGCGCTGCTCTCATCATGGTTTTTTATATCATGCCGTGAGAAAATACCCCCGGTGATTGCTGAACATTTAACCATAATTGCTGTTCGATACTATTATTTCCAATCTTTGAAAATGATTGGCTTTTTAAAATGTAAAAAAAGAAGTAAGAAATTACTGGATAATTGTTCCCTGCATTACTGCAGATTCAGGTACCTCGTATTGCTTCCCGCTTGAAACGACCTTGTATTTTCCGGTAGTCTTGACATCATAAGGATTGCCGGAAGTGGAGTATGGCACAATGAACTCCCCGTTGACACTTTCCTGCCTGTAGGTGTACCCCCTCCCAGTGTTGGAGATAACAGGGACTTCGATAATTCCTTCTCCCGGTATGTGCGCTCCTTTGACATATTCAAAGACTTTCACGTACTTCACATTCGGTGTCTTTGCATTGAAGACATTGCTGGGAGATTCATGTACGAGCCGGTAGTGACTCAGTGCCGGCACGGTATCGATTGGTAGTGTGATTGCAGGGCTAAGTGCAATTGCATGATATCCGGCAGGTGCTTTGAGGTTATACGCATCAACGCGACGTATTGCATCAGAGGCATTCATCGCTTCTGCTCCAGTGATTACCGGCAGAGTGACTTTAGTAATCTCCGGATCTGCATACTCGATGTAGTAAACACTCGAAGCGGGTGTCATTGAACCGTCAAAGTTGTGGAGCCGGGATACTGTTGTAAGATAATATGACTGCTTGTTCATCAGGACGGACTCATAACCATTGGGATTGTTCTGACCGGATGTAAGCAGTGTCATCTGGTAAGGGGCAGTGGCAAGCGAGCTGTTATACCATGTTGACATCGCCCAGAACTTCCCGGTGTCCATCTCAATATCCGTAATTATGTAACGGGTGCCAAGATGATCAAGAATGCTATTTGCTGTGTCCTCGGAAGTGGACATGAAATAGTCAGCTGCTCCAGTCCCTCCCGCAACACCCTGCTGGAATGGGTTAGCATTGGGGATCCGCTTTGAGATATAGGTAATCATATGCCCGTAATCCCACCATGACATAACACCATACGACCCTTCCGGGTATTTGAAAGTCTTTGGATCGAAGATTGTGAAATAATTCACTCCTGTATCGGGAGTATTATTCCCTAACCAGTCGAGGGACTCACGCCAGTCGGGATTCATCTGGGTCGGCATGCTTGCAGCATTGGAATAACTATATGAAACTGAAGTATAAGCAAATAATATTCCCAATCCCGCTGTTATAACAATCAATCCCACCATCAGATAATTGGACCGTGTATGTCCAGCATTCTTTTTAATGGATTTTTTCGATTTTTTGCCACGTGTGATAGTATCATCCACTGGTTCATCGGAGTGTGTATTAGTAGAGATACTGGATACAAGCCGGTAGAGATCATCCCGCCCTCTTGTCCAGACAAAACTTACACAAACTGCTGATAGCAGGGCGATGTTTATGGCAAGGTAATATTCGTACCTGACATGCTGCCAGGTAGATAACAGCATGATAAGCGACCAGACAAGTGCAAATACCTGTTCAGGATGTTCATCCCGCAGGTTGTTATACGCCATGACTAGAATACCCCCAACCATCAGAATCAGACCGTAGTTAAAGGTCATCCATGCCATGTCCATCCCCCACCCTCGTGCTTCCTGGACTGTGTTGGTGACCGCTACCTGCCCGAAAAACGCGAAAAGATTACCGATGAGCAGGTTAAATAGGGCCGGGCTGATGACAAACAGTACCAGGGCAAATATGATTCCACATCCGAGAAGCGTAGCAGGATAGAAATACCATTCTTTTCCTTTGAGGTAGCGTGCAATAAGATAAAGCGCAAACGTACCTCCGATCAGGCTGATATATGCGAATATGTGTCCAATCGAGTAGGTGGAAAGACCCATGCTAAAGTCTTTGAAACCAAATAAAACAAGTCCCAAAGATGCAATGGCAAATACAACAAAGTTGATGATGACAAGATACTCGCTCGTCCGCTTTTTGTGAACATCGATGATGAATTGTATCACCGTAAATATTCCTGCAATCATCGCAAAGAGGATCATTGTCGGCATCACAAAGAGGCCAAGCAGGTATGCAATGCCCGCCAATGCGGAGAATATGACCGTTTTTTTGTAAGTATGGATATTTTTCAGATCAATTATCTTCTCTTTCTCAGAAAGAAGAGCATACATATAGAATAAGCAGAAGAGGGTGGAAAAGAGAACCTCTCCGATATGGTGATCCATATAGCCATATAATGATCGGTAGAAAAATTGTCCTGTAACTATGGCCGTAAAACCGGATGCCAGCAGTCCGGTCTTCCAGTCCCCGCAGGTCTTACCCAACCAGTACATGATTACAACAATTGCTGCTGCCATTATAGCTGGAATAACAAGACCAACTGCAATGATCTCCGGTCGTGTTGTTGCGCCGGTGATCATACAGCCAATAGCGATAATCATGGGGAAGAGGGGGCCCCAGTAGATTGTCGAACCAGAGGGATAAAGGGTCATTGGATCAAACCAGGCATATCCAAGATTATTGGCAAGCATCTGTTCAACCTGGCGCAGGTTAAAGAGCGGGTCATCGCTTCCAACGATCATCAGAATGTCCATCTTTCCCATCGTGAACATAGGAATCAGACGGAGCCAGAGAGCGAAGAGTGAGAACAGGGTTACTAGACCGATGATCAGATACGTTCGGCGGTTTTTTAGATTTGAAATTACCATAAAGTCAACCTTTCGTGGGTACAAAGTATAAAGTTGAGATCATTAATAAATTTGGATGAAAATATCAGAGGATCGACTGTAAAAGAGTCTCAAACTGGCGTGCTTTTTCTTTCCAACTGTATTCTTCAAGATTAATGGAAAAAGTGACCGGCTTACCTATCAGGTTCTTAATCTCTGCGATATATTCTTCCTGCGTCCGGTAGACTGACAAATTGGGCCCTCCGATACGGGTGACATCAGGAATTGGTCGCATCAGGATCGGTTTTCCACAGGCTGAATATTCAAAGAATTTGTTGGGCAGTGCAATATCTCCCCATTGGGGTGGTGAGAGGGGGATGGTACAGACATCCATGCAGGCGATGTATCCGGGGAGTTCGGCGTAGGGTTTGGTCCCGGTAAAAATCACATGATCTGAAATACCAAGATCCGCAACCAGTTTTTTTAGTTCTAATTCGTAATTTGTGAACAGAGAACCTCCAACCACCAGCATTTTTGTGGAAGGATGGTATCGGATCAATTCCGGAAGAGCCTTAAACATCTCATCAATAGCATACCAGCGTTCGATACTCCCGCAGAACCCGATGACAAAATCATCTGAATTAAGACCAAGTTTCTTTCTTTTTTCTCTCCCGTTCAACGGTTTGAAAATATCCGTATCCACGCCATTTGTGATCAGATCGGCCGAAAATCCATGTCTTTTTAGTTTTTCGACAAGTG
Organism: Methanomicrobiales archaeon; assembly: GCA_025360805.1. Classification (GTDB taxonomy): domain Archaea; phylum Halobacteriota; class Methanomicrobia; order Methanomicrobiales; family Methanospirillaceae; genus Methanoregula. Next base: position 18,017 of record JANYBK010000191.1, on the reverse strand, counting down.
ACGGTGAGACTGTGGTAATTTTATCGCTGTGAGCCAGGTTTCTTTTCGTAATAGCCCAGACACTTCTTCTGACTGCCTCCTGTACTACGCTGGTATTAAAATATGCAGCTGCAGAGTCCGGAAACCAGTCCTTGAGATCAAATACGACCGGTACATGGTATTTTTTTGCTGCATGGATGACTGCTGTGCCGGCAAGCACATGGGCAGCAACTACCACATCAATTCCCAGGTCACGGATAATATTGTTGAATATGTAGAAATGATATGGGGTGTTGAATGTATAATGTAACAGTGGCTTTGTAAAGGGGAACTGTGTAGCCTCTTCTACGATGAGGCGGGTAGGGCGCGTTTCCCCACGGCTGACATGAAAGTGGGCAACGTGTACCTCATGGCGACGGGCCAGTTCTTCGAATATGTAATGATGGCGCGAAGGTATGGGATGGTGGATATAGTCCTGTGTTGATACAAGAAGAATCTTCATGAGACATCCTGGATTTTTTTTAATTGATATGATTAGCAGTTTGACAGTTTTACCTGTTATCAGGTTTCATTATCTTTGGTAATTCCCTGATCTTTGCGGGTGTGCCAATCGCCATCATATGATCTGGAACATCGCGGGTCACAATAGCACCTGCGGCAACGAGTGCGCCCTCTCCAATACACACTCCGGGTAATAAGGTAGCATTTGCCCCGATTGCTGCACCATCCATGACTCGTGGGCCATCGAGTCCGCCAATACGGCTTGGAGGATACCGGTCGTTTGTGAAGATTGCATTTGGTCCTATGAAAACGTGATTTCCTATTCGGGTATTTGTCGGTAAATATACCCGGCTCTGGAGGCTTACATCGTTTCCTATCGTAGTGTGACCATCTATCACTGTTGCTGTACCAATGGAAACCCGGTCCCCTATACGGGTTTCTTCGCGAATCACGACGTTATGGCCGGTCTGGAAAAAATCACCCGTGATCACATCGCAATAGAGGATCGTACCTGAGCGGATCACAGAATTTTTTCCGATTGTAGTCCCGGCAAAACCGGTTTTCTGCATATTGTCCCGTGATGGAAAACCAAGTGTCACCGGTTCGAATATCTGTGCATCAGGGCCAAGACAATTAATGCCATATTCTATCATTCAACAGTCACGCTCTTTGCAAGATTTCTGGGTTTATCAACATCCCGTCCTAATGCAACCGCTGTATAATAAGCGAGAAGCTGGAGAGTCACAAGGCTGGTGAGCACCTGAACAAAAGGGGTTGTCCGGGGAATTGGTATAAAAATATCAACAATGTCCGGAAGTTCACTATCTCCTTCGCTTCCAATTGCAATCACCGGGGCACCTCTTGCTTTCATCTCCTTTATGTTGGAGATCATCACCCCATACGTATCCCCCGGTGTGCAGAGTGCAATGACCGGTGTTTCTGATGAGAGCAGGGCAAACGGGCCGTGTTTGAGTTCTCCTGCTGCATATCCCTCGGCATGGATGTACGAGATCTCCTTCATCTTCAGCGCCCCTTCAAGTGCAACCGCATAGAACGGACCGCGACCCACATAAAAAAGGTCTTTTGCCCCTGCACAAACTGAGACCGCATCAGTAAGATTGATCAGCAGAATCTCCTCAATTGACTGGTGGGCATGGAGAAGCATATCATTGCACTTCGTGCCGGAAATATTGTTGACGATCTGCATCAGCACAGCAAGCTGGGCGATAAACGATTTTGTTGCAGCTACGCTGATCTCAGGTCCTGCCCTCATGAATATGGTTGCATCGGCTAGCCGGCTCACACTACTTCCTAAAATATTTGTGATTGCAAGGGTTCGGCAATTATGTGTCTTTGCCTGTTTAAGCGCTGTGATTGTATCGGCAGTCTCACCCGATTGGGTGATCCCTACAACAAGCCCTTCGATTGGGGGTGGATAATATTTGAACTCTGATGCAAATTCAATTCGCACGGGAACCCTGCAGGATTCCTCAAGCAGATACTTGAATATGAGTCCTGCATGATATGAGGAGCCACAAGCCACAACGGTAACTGATAATGGATGGCGGACAAACTCCGAAACGGTCTCTAAATTTACTGCACGGATGGTATTATAGAATGCCTGTGGCTGCTCGTAGATCTCTTTGAGCATATAGTGCGCAAACCCTCCTTTTTTAACATCTTCAAGTGACCAGTCTATGAGTTCCAGCTGCCTTTTTACAACCTTACCCTTGTTAAATATGGTCACTTCCTCCCGGCTTATTGTGGCAATATCCCCATCCTCAAGAAACATAGCGCGTTCAGTGTGTTCGAGTATTGGTGTCATATCCGATGCAGCAAATATTTCCCCGTCACCAATGCCAATCACAAGCGGACTTGCGTTTCGTGCCACGATCATCCTTTCTTCCTTATCAGCGATGACTATCAGGGCATAGGATCCTTCAAGTTTAGGGATAACTGTCCGGACTGCATCGAGGAGGTCTTTTCTCTTTCCATATTCCTCCTCTATAAGGTGAACGACAACTTCAGTATCTGTGTCCGAACGGAACGTATGCCCCCGGGCTTTGAGTTGTCTTTTTAATTCTGCATAATTTTCAATGATCCCGTTGTGGACAATGGCGATCGTTCCTGAACAGTCCATATGGGGATGTGCATTTGCATCATTTGGAATACCATGGGTTGCCCATCGTGTATGGCCTATACCGATCTTTCCTTTTAACTGTATAGCCGAACGGGCATTCTCAGATATTCTTCCCTTGTGTTTATCAAATTCAAGGGACTTTCCTATTGTTGCCACACCGAATGAATCGTATCCCCGATACTCAAGTTTTTTCAACCCTTCAACTATTAGTGGTGCTGCATCTCTCCTGCCTACATACCCGACAATACCGCACACGTTACATCACCATAGAGCTGTCCGGAATATTCCGGGATTTCAGACAGCCCTGTTCCTCAATTGTTACATTGTTTCCGATAATGCAGTTGTGATAAAGGGAAAAGGACCCACCTTTAACATTATCTCCAAAAATAGCACCGAATTCCGATTTGGTTACACAACCTTCAATCTCTAAAAGACCATTCGCCGGGCTTGCAGAGGTATGATCCGCAAGAGTACATCGCTCCCCAAGTACTGTATCTTTGATCAGGGAATGTGATCCAATCATGGAATCGTCCATGATTAAGGTATTTCCAATGGATGTGAATGGTTCAATCGTGACTCGTGAACCGATGCTTGTGTTAGGTAGTATGCAACAGTTCGGACCTATTGTGCAATCATTTCCGATAATAACCGGTCCGGTGATGATTGTGTTGGGACCTATTGTTGTGCCCTTCCCTATTTTTGCAGCACCCTGAATGATGGTCTGCCGGCTTACAGTACCCTCCCGGGCGGGGGAGAGGTTGCTCAAAAGGCGACGGTTCATCTTGAGGAGATCCCATGCAAAGATTGCATCCTGCCAGTCATCAGCGGGAATTGCCCGAATTTGCTCACCTTCATCTATCATTAAGGAGATCGCATCCGTGATGTCATTTCCTTGTATTTTGGAGAAGAAATCTTTTTTTAAGGAATAAATGCCGGTACTCACAATGAAGCTGGGGGCATGTTCCGGTTTTTCAATAATCTGCGTTACACAACCGTCTTCTAACATCACAACCCCGAAATTAGAGGGGTTGGGATGCTCTTTTACCAACATCGAATTGGGGATATCTTTAATGTGTGCAATTGATTGGGGGTCGATGTAATTATCACCGGGCAGTACGAGGAAATCCCCAAAAATTTTTGACTCTGCACATAAAAGAGCGTGTGCAGTGCCCAGTTGCTTGGTCTGAACCACCACTTCTATGGGAATATTTAACTGGTTCAAAAAACGGGTTACCTGCTCTTTTCTGTACCCGACAACGACTACAATATCGCGTATCCCATTTTTCAATAATGCTTCAATAACATATTCGATGATTGGCCGGTTCGCTACCGGGATCATCGCTTTAGGTCGGCCCCTTGTGAGCGGGCGCACCCGTTTTCCCTCTCCTGCTGCTAAAATAACTGCCTGCATCTTCTCACCTAACGGATTGTTGCTTTATCCCCGGTACATCCCTCAATCGAGGAATTGGGCGCAAACTGTGCCCCGCTCCCAATCATCGAGCCTACGTTGATGGAACAATTGATTCCAAATGAAACATCATCTCCAATGACAGCCCCAAATTTTTTCCTTCGTGTATCTTTGCCACACACTTTGACGTTCTGATGATCATGCCGGAGGTTTGCGAGTTTGGTTCCTGCACCAAAGTTACATCCGGATCCAATAACGGAATCCCCGATATAGTTGAAATGGGGAATTTTTGTTCCATTCATAATAATTGAATTTTTGATCTCAGAGCAATGCCCTATATGGCAATCATCACCTATGCTTGTAGCCCCACGAATATATGCGTGAGGTCCGATACGGCAATTTTTCCCTATGACACAGGGCCCTTCAATATACGTTCCCGATTTTATTACGCTTCCTTTTCCGATATCCACTGAGCCCTGAAGGAATACGCCCTCTTCAACCGTGCCGGCATTTTTTGCATCAAGAGATCCCATTAATGTAGTATTGGCATCAAGCATATCCCATGGATGCCCGACGTCCATCCAGTATGACATGTGGTAGGCTTTTAACTTCTTTTCCGCAATTAATCCTGCAAGTGCATCGGTGAGTTCAAGTTCTCCGCGAGGAGACGGGTGCACCTGATCGATGAGATCGAAAATCTCCTGAGTGAAAAGATATGCCCCGGCATTGATCAGGTTGGATTTGGGTTTTTTTGATTTCTCTTCAAGTGAAGTCACAAAACCCCCATCCTCGAGAATCACCCCATAATCCCCGGGATGATCGGTTGTACTTATACCCATACAAGGAGCAGGCTGACTGCACAGGTTTGCAATATCACCGGCTTTTAGAATCATATCGCCGTTCATTAGAAGAAATGGCCCTGTAACAAGATCACGGGCAGATCGAACAGCATCCGCAGTCCCGTGCTGGTTTCGTTGTGCAGCATATGAAATATGGATCCCCCATTCAGATCCGTTACCAAAATATTTCCGGATCTCACGTTCTCCATACCCGACAACAAAAACAAAATCGGTTATACCTGCGTCACGAGCTGCAAGAACGAGATGTTCCATCATCGGACGGTTCGCGAGCGGGAGCATCACCTTCGGTCGCTTCGCAGTGAGAGGGCGCATCCGCTTCCCTTCCCCTGCGGCAAGCACGACACATTCCATACGTACAGCTCCTCTTACAACATTTAAGCAGTTTTCCCCAGTTCAATCCTGTTACGCCCTGATGAAAGCATATCATTTGCCTTCTGAAGCGATTTTCCTTCAGCAGTGATGCGGATCTTCGGTTCGGTACCGCTTGCCCGGATCAGGTACCAGCCATCGTCATCGGCTACCCGGATACCATCTGTCGGGCTTGATGCACCGAGTGATGTTAAAATCTCACGTGCATTTTCACAAACGAATGATTCCCTAAGTACAGGATAGGTTGGCATTGCATCGAGTTCAGAAGCTACATCCCATTCTGATGCGATCTCGCAGAAAAGTGCTGCTGCGTACGGACCATCGGGACAGAGTGAGATCTTTGGAAAGATCCATGCGCCGGATGGTTCACCCCCAAAATCCCCCCAGTTCAGGAGTTCTTCAGATACATAGGAGTCCCCAACAGGAGTGCGCCTGATCTCTGCAATACCTTCTATGATCATTGACGCATCGCTTGTTGTGACAACTTTTTTGGCATCAAGATAGTTAGTAAAGAGCATGAGCAGGTGATCCCCGTCAATATATCTTCCACGGTTATCAAATGCCATCATCCTGTCAGCATCACCGTCGTGAACGACCGCACAGGAGGATTGAGTTTTTTTAACCATTTCCCCAACGTAACCCAGATGTTCTTTAAGTGGCTCTGAGGGTCGGGAGAAATGACCGGAGGTATCGCAATTGATACAGGTGGTTTTTGCACCAGCCTCTGCAAGAAGTGAGGGTGTAAGTGTGCAACCCGCACCGTTACCACAATCAACAACAACGGGGAGATCAGTCCTGATGTTAATCTTATCGAGAATTGCATTTTTATGCGGTGTGATGGCATCAAATGACTGCATGGTTCCCAGGTGCTGCCAGTCTGCCCAGTGTGGTGTTTGCAGGAGTGTCTCTGTCTCTGCCTGTTGTGCAAGAGTAAATGATGAGCCATCGGGATTGAACAGTTTCAGACCATTGTATTCCTCAGGATTATGGGAGGCGGTGATCATGCAGCCGGTTTTTGCCATGCGGGTGCTGAATGCAACTGTGGGTGTGGGGACAATGCCGGCAACATGTGCTGTTCCACCATTTCCCATTATGCCGGCTACAACCAGATGCGCAAGCAGGGGGCTTGTTGTGCGGGTGTCCATTCCGATAATACAATCTGAAGAGTGAGCGGCCAGCACAGACCCTGTTTTTAGTGCGGTATCGAGCAGTATCTGGTCAAATTTTCTGCGTATCCCCGATGAACCAAAAAGCATAAGAAATTATAGGGATGCTGGTGACAAGAGTTTTCCCCTTATTTTTGTTTGATAATGGGTCACGAATCCTTTTTATGTGCAGGGTTTTTACATGCCCGTTCCATAAGGACACCAGTGTTCGATCTGCTGGAGCCGGGCAACTCCGGAGGTTGAAGTACCGATACAGATAATCCTTTTAGTATCTTTGAATTCTGCAATAAGGTCACCCAACCGTTCATCAATAATACCCTCAGCGTTGATAATAATCAGATCCGCAGCCTTTGGATCAGTGACAAAATACGCATGGAATGTGTCTTCGATACCCGGAATGCTGCCGATGCAGAGTATTTTCTTTCCATCAACAACCGTGCCGAGTTCCCTCTTACAGTCTGCGTGCCGTGAACCCGGGCATGAATGCAGAACACGCGAGAGGCAGAAAAAACCCGTGGCAACATTGATGATTGTGCAGGCAGCGCTCCTGACTGCCGTGGTATCAAGCGGAGCTCCGAACATAAACGAGATTTTTGTCTGCGCCCGGATTGGATCACTGGTAACAAACTCTGCACTCCTTCCCCCGAATGATGCCGTCATGCATGCACCCCGGTCGAACTGGCAGTTCACCACATCCGGATTCACGTCAAGGAGTATGCCAACCTCTTCACACCCGCTGTGTTTGAGGATCGTTTCAAGTTTATTGACTGAGTCAATGAGGATATCCATAATTTTCCCTGTTTACTAAGTTTTCATAAGCACAACGCGTGCCGGGGATCCGTCAAGTCCTTTAAGGCGCAGTGGGAGTGCGATCATGTCGTAATCCCCTTCAGGTACTGCTGACAGGTCCAGTAGCTCGATAAGAATACATCCTTTTCCGAGAAGTTCCCGGTGAACCGAACCATCGCAATGATAGGATTCGATGGATGGGGAGTCAATTCCGACACAGCAAATACCTGTACCGGTGATGAGTTTTGCCGCATCAAAAGACAGGGATGGATAATTCTCTACGAACTGATTGCATCCGGAAAAAGACGTTTTGAGCAGGAGTCTGGTAATATTGTCAGTCATTCCTGCCAGATGTTCTGCAGTTATATTACTTCCTGCACTGCTTACATCCACCACCCGACATCTGCCGATCAGATTGATGAGGGGGACGGTATCAATCGTATCTCCGGATTTAAGGTAGTGTACCGGTGCATCGATATGTGTGCCCGTATGGGTACTCATGTGCAGATCACTGATCAGATACTTCCCCTCATCCCGTTGCTTGAATGATGGTTTCACATCCCCGGGATATACCAGTGTTTCAGCGGACAGTGGTCGTGTTACATCAAAAATTTCCATAGTATCAGTTCTCCCAGCCATGTTTGCCGATGAGAGGAACAAACCTGACCCACCCATGGTATTGCGGAATCATTATGCTTCCCTGTTTTTCAAGAGTCACCAGCTGCTGGACATCACGTCCTCCTACCGGAGCAACCAGCAGTCCCCCGTCAGTCAGCTGATCGATAAGCGTTCGGGGGATTTCAGGTGTCGCTGCGGTCACCATAATTCCGTTATATGGGGCATTTGGAGGGTATCCTTGTGTTCCATCGCCTTCAATGACTTCGACATTACGAATCCCTAATGATTTCAGGTTATTGCGGGCAAGAATCGTTACTGATGGAATCCGTTCTATTGTGGTTAACCTCTGCACAAGCCGGGACAGGATGGCTGCCTGATACCCGCTTCCCGCTCCAATCTCAAGTACATTATCAGACGTTTCCGGGTGGAGGAGCTCTGTCATTAGTGCAACGATATATGGCTGGGAAATGGTCTGTCCGTTCCCAATGGGAAGAGGATTATCATCATACGCGGATTGATCGTAAGGATGAGGGATAAAAACGTGGCGGGGAATATCCCGCATTACTGCAAGTACCCGGGGGTTATGGATGCCCCGGGCTTCGATCTGGTGTTCCACCATCCTTTGCCGCTCTTCTGCTCTTGGATAGGGAGACATGTTTACCCGATTAGAACCCGGACTTCTCCGCTTCATCAATGGAGGCATCAATCTGCTTCTGTAATGCTTCGGGAAGACCAGTGATCTTCACGTCCAAAAAACCACGGATAATGGTCGCGGTTGCTTCATCTTCATCAAGTCCCCGGGACATGAGGTATTCAATCTCATCTTTTGCGAGTTTTCCCACTGCTGCCTCGTGGGAAAGTTCGGTGCCCACAACCGACCCCTCAATCTCCGGAATTGCATAAATAACCCCGTCTTTCAGGATCAGTCCCTTGCATTCGAGATGCCCACGGGTGCCGGCAGTCTTGCCGTTGATGTGACCCCGCGAGATGATCGTACCCCCCTTGGTGATGGCACGCGTGATCAGTTCAGCGCTTGCCCCGACACCTTCGAGAATCGCACGCGAACCGAGATCCATCAGGGAACCCGGAGTAGCGATCACTATGCTGCTAAACCGGGCAACTGAGTTTGCCCCTTTGAGCGTTGCAGTCGGGTACATCTGCACCTTTTTTACCGGTTGCATGCAGACATAATTTGAAAGGAACACCCCATTCTCCTCAACTACAGAAGCGCTTCTCGGGTAGACTTCGATATTTTCACTCCAGTTGTGGATCATGGTAAAGCTGATCTTTGCATTCTTTTTTACGTAGAATTCAGAGATACCGTAATGCGCCCCACCTTTCCCCACATGTGCCCCGCTCGTGCAACCGGATATAATGTGGAGTTCAGCGCCTTCTTCAGCGATGATGATATTATGTACATGCTGGATCTGGTCTTTGCCGAGAAACAGGCATGCCTGAATGGGAAGAATATTGCTCGATCCCTTGTGGGCGATAATTACGTAACCCTTGGGGTCTTTTTGTGCTGCAACGTATTTTGTGACTTCATCTTTATCCGGAGAGATCATCTTCCAGTTATAATCCTTCAACCACGCGTATTTTTCAAATGCCTTGGCATATGAGAGGACTTCGATCCCCTCCTGTGAGCACTCTGCGTGTACAACGTCCTGATCCATCTGGAGGAAGCTGCCGCACCGGTTCTTCATATCGAGATCGATTCCTGACTGGACGAGTCGTTCCTGGTCAACCTTTGAGAGTTCCGGGGTAGTTATGTGTGACGGCATTCGAGACACTCCTTGTATCCGCGCTGTTTGATATCTTTTAAGATTTCACGGGGATTTCCGTGACATCTGATTTGTCCGTCGCACATTACATGGCCTTTATCTGCGTCAAGATAATCGAGAATGTAGCCAGTATGGGTAATGACAAGGCCGCTTTTTTTCCTGTTGGCGCGATGTTTATCTTTTTCAAGAAGTGTACCAATCGTTGTACCGATAAGTGAAATATTCTCGAGATCGACTCCACTCTCCGGCTCATCAAGCATGACAAAGTCCGGGTTCTGGATCATCAGCTGTAGCACTTCGCTGCGCTTGATCTCGCCCCCGGAAAATCCTTTATTGATATCCCGTTCCAGAAATTTATCCATGTGAACCGATTTTGCCAGTTCCGGAATATTTTCCTGTTTGGTCCGGGAGATGGCGGTGAGCATTTTTCCCAGTTTCAATCCCGAAATCGTGGGCGGGCGCTGGAAAAGCATCCCGATCCCGCGTTTTGCCCGTTCGTTGGCGTGCATGTTCGTTACATCTTCACCATTATAGTTAATTGTCCCTTTTGTCACCGTGTAGTTGGAAAATCCCATCAGGGTCATGAGAAGTGTTGTCTTTCCGGATCCATTGGGGCCCAGCAGAACATGTGTTTCTCCATCGTCAATATGGAGATTTATGTCGTGCAAAACTTCTTTGTCGCCGACATTGACATACAAGTTTTTGATCTGCAGCATAAGTTAATCGTAGAGAATATGTCGATTGCTGCATTAAACGCTTTTCACGTTATTATCAACCGGTAAAGGGATTTCGGCATCTTTTAACCTCCCGGGTGGCAATTTACATACGGGATTGTTGTTTTTTGAGGGTTGACAAAGTTCAGAATAAGGAAGATAAGACCAGAGTCAGGCAGGGTTCAAAAAATGCAAATCAAAAATTTCTAACCTCTGAATCACCGGAGATCGACCCGTTTGTGAACCGTATCATATGCGGGGATGCACAGGATGTTCTTACCCGCATGCCGGACCGGAGTATCGATCTCATCATCACATCTCCCCCCTACAACTTCGGGCACACATATGCGCAGGATCCCCACGATGATACTCATGAATGGAATGAGTATTTCGACAAGCTTCTTTTGGTCTGGAAGGAATGCGAGCGTGTGCTCAAACCGGGCGGTCGTATGGCTGTAAATGTTCAGCCGTTATTTTCTGATTATGTCCCGACCCACCACATCATCTCCCAACAGCTTGCCCGGCTCGGGCTTCTCTGGAAAGCAGAGTTTCTCTGGGAGAAGAACAACTACAATGCAAAATTCACAGCGTGGGGAAGCTGGAAATCCCCCTCTATGCCCTATATCAAATATACGTGGGAATTCATCGAGGTCTTTGACAAGGAGACCCACAAGAAGACCGGCAGACGTGAAGATATGGATATCACGGGTGAGGAGTTTAAGGAGTGGGTGCTCGGAAAGTGGACATTTGCCTCAGAGATACGTATGAAGGATTACGAACATCCGGCCATGTTTCCTGAAGAACTCCCACGGAGATTGATGAAACTCTTTTCATACAAAAATGATATCGTACTCGATCCTTTCAACGGTGCAGGTACTACAAGTCTCGTAGCATGGAAACAAGGGCGCCGATTTGTTGGAATCGATATCTCGGAGCAGTATTGCAACATGGCACTGAAACGTTTAGCCGGGGCAGATGTGGTAACAGAATCATCAGCAGGGTATCCCACACCATTAATCCTCACACTAAATGATTTGAGCACAGAAACATGAGCTGAAGATCTACAGTCATTCCGGCATATTCTGTTTCACATATTCATAAACGCCCGGCCTGTCAAACTCATGTTCGAGAATAAAATTGTGGACCTGGACCGTTTTTTCATACTGGGCGAAGAGTGCCCGATACGTGCTCAGATTTGCATTGTAATCAGAAACAAAACTGTTGTGCAGTGATACCTGTGCATTATAACTCTGGATATTGCCCGAACCTCTCACATTTTTCATCTGTGCCTTTAGTTGAGTGATTCTTTCCTGCCGATCCTCCAGATTCGACTCAAGTTTCTTTAGCTGTTGTTCAAGTTCATTTGATTTCTGTTCAGATTGAAGAAATACATTATTTATAAACCGTGTTTCTTTACCGCTGGTATAGATTTTGGTTCCATTACCGATGGGAATAATAATCGGGCTTGATTGCAGTGTAAGACCTCCCCTGAATGTTTCAGAGGGGACTCCGACAAAGGAGATATTTGTGGTTTCAATGTAAGTGTAATTGGTGTTTTTATAGAGATAATCGTCAGCAGCTACACCGACTGACATATGCGCCTCCGGCCCAAACGACATCAGGGCAACCCTATACCCCTCGCGTGAAAGAAGTCCGGCAAGAAGCAGACTCTTATCATCACAGTCTCCAGAGCCATCAACAACCGTCTCAACCGGAAATTTCGCTGGATTGTCCGTATGTGTCTCGTATCGGAGTGACTGGACGAATGTGGTTATCAGTTCGAGGTATTCATCGTCAGAGAGCCTGTGGATGTTTTTAACTTTTTTAAATTCTTCTGCGAGTGCACGGTAAAGATCTTCCTGCGCAGGATCATTGACCATGGATTGATAACTTTCCGTAACCCAGATTTGTTCAGATATATTTCCATAAATGGTGACTTCCTTATCTGAAAGTTTTGCACCCCGGTACACAGAGTCACTGACCGGTACCGTGATTATAATTATTTCCTGTCCAAAAGGATACGAATGTGTTGAGATGATGGGCGGTAAATCAGAGGATTGAGGTACAATATGTGGTGAAACAACAGACGCACGGGCCAGAAGAATTCCTCCCATATAAGCTGCCGATACGACAAATGCAAATGCAAATATAAAACCTATGAAAAAAACTGTATTTTTATTTGTCATGTAGTTGTCCTCGTTTTATTGTTGATAAGTGCCGGTCATAGTATATTTTTCAGTTGAGCGATGGAATCGATGATATGCGTTGGTTTTATATTAGCAATCTTTAAATCATCTTCACGAAATTTTCCTGTTCTGACAAGAATGCTCCTCATTCCGGCATTGTGAGCACCCTGTATATCAGTTCTAATGTTGTCTCCAATCATCACAACCTGTTCGGAATGTAAACCCATGTCGCGCAGGGCAAGATCAAAGAAAGCTTTTGATGGTTTTCCCATAACCATTGCAGTCTTTCCTGTCGCAAATTCTAGTGCCTGAACGAAAGGTCCGGCTGAAAGGGATAGGCCATCATGTGCCATCCAGTATCGGTCTTTTTCAAGTGCAATCAGTTCAGCTCCCTCCATGAGGTGGCGGAAAGCAGCATTGAGGTTGTCATAGGTAATCGTTTCACCCGCATCCCCGACAATCACGTAATCTTTTTTTGCATTGGTATCCTGTGCACAAGCCTCCTCAAAATCACGTTCTACGTCTCCGGTTGTGAGAAGATAGCAATATCGTTTGCCGTTTTTTTTCATATGAGCAACAGCTGCAAGGGGCGGAGTAAAAATATATTCCTCAGGTATGCAAAACCCCATGGCGGATAACCGGTTGGCAATGGTTTTTTTGCATTTTCGTGTTGTATTTGAGACAAACCGGATCGTGTAGTCTTTTTGCATAAGAGATCCGATAGTGGCTTGCGCTCCTTCAACAGGGTGATCCCCTACGTAGAGAACTCCGTCAAGATCGATGAGTAATCCCTTAATTACCTTCAGGTTTTCCAGATTCACATCACAGTCTCGGCCAAATTCCAAGTTTTTCACGGCATCACTCTATGCCAGAAGAATTGTGTTCCTGCAATGATTAAACGTCTCTTTGCACCCTCGGAAATGAACGTTACCTCCACTTTCACCCTGCACGGCCAGAAGTTAATATGTCCATTTCCTGATTGATATTCTGATAATGGCTGCCACACATGCACCTGCCCGCATCGGATCCCTCTGGCACCAGCGTATGCAGACTCTGAAGGAATACGAAGTTGTCCGTGACGGTAACATATTCGGGGCGGGTTTTTCAAACAGTGTTGTCTTCTCATCGGAGTATGATCAGGCACGGCAGCAGCTCGGTCATCTGATCTCCAGTTACAAGGAGCGATCTTTTGAAACCGTTTTTTCAGGAAATGAGGTTTCCAATGAATGCGGGACCTGCTTCTCATTAACGACCTCTCACCCTCTCCACCCGCCCGCATTCAATTTCGATCATTACCTAGACACTATTATGCGCGATTTAACTCTCGTGCGGGGGATTGGTCGGTCAACGGAAAAACGACTCCGTGGCCGTGGTTACCAGACCCTGTATGATCTCATGGGGCATCCCAAATACAGATCGCAGGTCCAGCCCGTCATTGATTGCATGCGTAGTGAGGATTCGCATGATATCATGGATCTGATTGGTAAAAGGCATGCGAAGTCACATACGTTGGTGCTGGGAGCGGCAGGATTTCATGAACTCAATGATTATGCCTTTCTTGATATCGAGACGATGGGCCTGTTCTCCCGACCGATCATTCTCTTTGGCATTGGTGTGATTGAAAACGGAGCCCTGAATGTATACCAGTACCTGCTCCGTGATATTGCTGAAGAAGCAGCCGCCCTGTATGAGACAATCCAACACTTGTCTGGAGAGCGAAAAGCACTCGTGACTTTTAACGGCAAAGCGTTCGACCTCCCCTACATCAATGACCGGCTCGGTTACTATGGTATGAGCACTCAGGCCAGTACCCGCATCCCGCATTTCGATGTCCTTCATTTCAGCCGCAGGCGCTGGCGGGACCAGTTCTCCTCATTGCGTCTCACTGCGCTGGAAAAGGAGATCCTGCATATTCACCGCGAGGATGATATCCCTGGCCAGATGGTACCGGAATTTTATGAAACATACCAGCGGACGGGTAATTGCGGCCCCCTCGTACCGATAGTTGAGCACAACCGGCAGGATATCATTTCGCTGGCCCTGTTGTTTTTCCACCTTATGGGGGAATCTTATGGCTGTTGAGGATGTGATCCGGCTTCTCTCTACCAACCCGGTTTATCATCACCGTGTCGTGCATACCGAAATTATTGAACCCCGGCTCCCCCGCTACGGTACAATTGATTCTCCTCTTTCCGATCGTATCACATCATATCTTGATCAGAATGGTATCCGGCTTTACTCGCACCAGTGTGATGCCATCAACCTCGCTCACGCTGGAAAAAATGTTATTCTCACCACCCCTACGGCAAGTGGCAAGACCCTGGCGTGTTATATTCCGGTTTTTTCATCACTTTAAGCCGACCCGGATGCCCGTGCTATGTACCTGTACCCGACAAAAGCGCTGTCAAACGACCAGCTCACAACGCTTGAGCGAATGGCAGACTATACCGGCATTTCAGCAAAACCTGCCATCTATGACGGAGACACCCCCCAGTCGCGGCGAGCGGCGATACGGGAAAACTCGAGGATAATCATCTCAAGTCCTCATGAGATGCATCATGTCCTGTCCTGGCACATGAAATGGCGCCCGCTGTTTGCGAATCTCCGGTATATTGTCATCGATGAGGCACACCGGTACCGGGGGGTATTCGGTTCGCATATTGCGATGCTGATACGGAGGTTGTCACGGCTTTGCCTTCATTACGGTTCACGACCGCAGTTCATCCTGTCCACGGCAACACTGGCAAACCCGGTGGAATTTTCCTGTCGACTGACCGGTCATCCATTCGAGCTGGTTGACAGTAATGGTTCCCCCCATGGAAGAAAACATTTCGTTCTCTACAACCCGTTCTACGATGGTGTTGGTGAACGGTCTACTCACCAAGAAACAAAAGATCTTCTGGTTTCCTGTGTGAAAAACGATCTCCAGACATTGTGTTTCACCGGCTCACGCAAGATGGCGGAACTCGTTACGCTCTGGGCGCGGGAGGATGCACGGCGTTCTAGTGCTAAGCTTGCTGATGCGATCTGCACGTACCGGGCTGGTTATCTTCCCGAGGATCGGCGTGCTATTGAGATACGTCTCAAGGATGGGACAATGAAGGGAGTCGTGTCGACGAATGCGCTCGAGCTTGGTATTGATATCGGATCGCTCGACGCCGTGATTATCTCAGGCTACCCGGGCACTATGATGTCTACCTGGCAGCAGGCCGGTAGGGCCGGGAGGAAGGGAGATGTATCCCTTGCTCTTCTTGTTGCGCAGGCAAATCCCCTTGACCAGTACTTCATGAATCACCCGGAACAGTTTTTCTCGCGTTCAAACGAACACGCAATTGTTGATACGGAAAATCCCTATATTGTATCCGGGCATCTGCTCTGCGCAGCAGCAGAACTTCCGCTGCGCGAAGATGAAGACCGGGTATTTTTCGGGGATTCTTTCTCGCAATTGCTTCCGGAACTAAAATCCACTGATCTTATCCGGAAGACTGCCCGAGGGTGGGTGTATTCCGGGCGGGGCAGGGCAGCTGAACTGGTAAGCCTTGGGGGCGTACCTGGAGAATCATTCCGGATTATGTGCCATGGAAGGGTGCTTGAGACCATGGATCGGGCACATGCATACCGGGAAGCGCACAAAGGTGCAATCCTTCTCCACCAAGGAGAGATGTTCCTTGTCAAAGAGATGGATCTGGAAACCCATATCGTAAGGGTAACTGAAGCAGATGTGGATTACTATACGCAACCCTTAAAAGAAGTGGATCTTGCGATCATCGAGACTCTTGAAACCCGTGAAGTGAATGGCGTGAAATGTGCCTTCGGGGTGGTGGAAGTAACGGAACAGTATACCGGTTACAAGATCAAACGCGGCGATACCATCCTTGGTGTTGAATCCCTTAGTCTTCCCCCGCTTACCTTCAGGACAAAAGCATTCTGGCTCGTCCCCTCTTCCAATACGGAGCAAAATATTTTGAAGGAGAATCTTGATTTCGCTGGCGGGCTGCATGGTGCAGAGCATGCCATCATTGCCCTCATGCCCCTGCATGTGATGTGCGATCGTTGGGACGTTGGTGGATTGTCATCATCAGCCTATGGTGAGAACGGGGAGCCGGTTATATTTATTTATGATGGCTATGAAGGGGGTATCGGGCTTGCGGAGAAAGCCTATGAGCTCCTGCCCGATCTGTTTGCCACTGCCCATGCACTGGTCCGGGACTGCAGGTGTGAGGATGGCTGTCCGTCCTGCATTTACTCACCCAAATGCGGTAATGACAACCAGCCGCTCGACAAAATAGCGACCACACTTATACTGGAAGAGCTCTGTCAGGAATCAGTGATAGCTGAATCTTCTATGGATACTGCAAGCTCTAAAACAGCCTCTTCGTGAACCGTCCACTGTTAGTCCACGAGAATGACCCTGCTCTCCTGCTCAGGATCGTCGTCTTCAAAGATGAACAGGTCGTCTATCGTGGTATGCAGGGTCCGGGCTACATCATGGGCAAGTTTGAGTGACGGATTATATTTCCCCTGTTCTAAAAAGACAATCGTCTCCCTTCGCACACCTACTTTTTTTGCGAGATCATCCTGTGTAAAAGAAAAACGCGCCCGGTATTCTTTGATCCTGGTCTGCACTGTGATGCACTCCAATTATATCCTATTCCACATCCCCTTTATGAAACAGATAGATCTGGTAGAGCCGGGCAGAGAGTGCAAGAACGATAATGGACAGTGCGAGCGCAATCTGTGTTCCCAGCCTCAGTATTCCCAGATAATCCAACCAGAACAGGCAGAACATAAAGAACAGGCCGGTCAGCCATGCATAGGATAGCCCATAGGCGCCAATCTTTTTTGAGCGCTCATCAGCTTCCAACTCATCTCCATATTGCCGGTGTCGGGTAATGCCCGTGATGAGGAAGGCAAGTCCTGCTACAAGCAGGATAGTCCCGATGATGGCTTCACCCGAAGTAAGGATCATGGAAGCGATACCGCTGATGATTATAAGTATTCCGATGATGATACGGTAGAGATTCCTGGATTTCATTTCTATCCATCTTGTGTGTTATCTATTTCTAACATTTTTTCGTATTAATGTTATCTATTTCTAACATATGCGCGTGATACCCGTTCAGAGTATTGAACACCCGGCGGGTATGCTCCGGGACGTTTGTCATCCATCACCATAACCCGTGGGGTCTCGGGAATCACCCTGGCATTCCAAATATATTCATGGGCCCCCCTCTCACCGCCAGACTTTTGGCACGAGACAGGGGCAATGTTCGTGAATGAAAAACAGGCGAATTTAAAAGAACAACAGGATTTCAGCAGAGAAAAAAAGAAATTATTCTTTGATGGTAGAGCGAATTGATAGGAACACCGGGCCCCGTACGTCAACTTTCTTGTTATTATCCGTTACGGCTCGCATCGCGAACTCCTCGATCTTTAAGTTTATATCACTGGGAAGTTTTGCCATCTTTACCTGCACGATGGTGGACTTTCCGCACCGGGCTGCCTCT
>JANYBK010000176.1 GCA_025360805.1 Methanomicrobiales archaeon | reverse complement strand
CGCCCCCACGGCGGCTACATAACCGGTTTCGTTGTTGGGTTTGCGGTAATCCGTTTTCGATAAGATTGATATCATGGAACGCTTAGGTATCTTTGCTATCAATGAGATCTTAGCCGATCTTGTGACACGACCAATTTATTACTATCATTGGATATTTTTCTCTGGCAATAGGATGGTTTTTCAGAATTTTTCCAATAATTGCAGTATTAGCGATAATTTCACTAATGTTTGCGAAATAAAGTGACGTAAAAATATTGTTTCGCCATCGCTTTCTGCATCTTCTCTTATAACATTCCATCAACCATTTTATCTTGAATTTTTGCTAACTTCTTGTAATGGTAAAAAATGTGATATTTGCGGGTTTAATTTGTAGCCGGATGCTCGTTTTTGTGGAGGGGGCCGCATTGTTCAGATAAACGCGGGGAGGGGTGATATGAGTGGAAAAATTGTGGGAAGGGATGAATGGTTCTGGATTTTTTTAGATCTCCGTAACAAAAAAATGAACAGGAGTTCCAGATAGGTGTCTGGGCATGAAGATCTCTGGTGAGAATTATCAAAGGCTACCGATCTGCTGGTGAGACACAGATGAGAATACTTTACACAGCTCAATAAGGAATTGCCACGGATTGATACACTCCGGCAAAAAAGATCTGGTGAAGTCTCTTTATGGGAGCATGTTCAATTATTTCATTAAGATGATCCATGGCTGTCCTTTCTGTTGATATCCTGTTTGATGCCGCTGTCCGCATCCAGTTGCTTGAGCGTTCTATCACAATCTCATTTGCCGATAATACCATCCGGATGAAGTTCCCAACAACGCGGCGGCTTGCAGAGTTCCTCGATGTCCAGCACTATTACGTGCTGCCCTATTTTGCCATGATGGAACAAGAGGAACTGGTTACCCGGGCTGAACGAGTCGGGATCCTGACTTCAGCAAAAGGGAGCCGGAAGATGGTTGAGTTGATGCGGGATAAATACTTAAAAGAAACAAGTGACATTCTCGGTCAGGCAATTTTCGAAGAAATCTTAAGAAAAATTTGATTTATCGGCATTTCCGGATATTTTTTTAATTGAAAATAGATTTTAAATTCTGTTCTTTTTGTGATCCAAGGAATCACCTTTTTTAAAATTAACAAGCCGTCGATATCTCTTGATATAGCAATTGTATATCCACTGGTTAACATTTTTTTATTTACAAATATCAAAAAGAAACATTGAATAGTGTACCGGACTACCGGTAATCCGGTTCAATTATGACAAAAAATGTGCATGTAGGATTGATAGCATGTGCCTTGGCACTGCTGATGATTATCTCCTGTTTTGCCGGTTGCACGAATTCTGCCCCGGCATCCCAACAACCTGTAGCAACACCGGCATCACAGGTAACCATTGCTCCGGTAGCAACACCGGCCACAACCGCCGCTCCGGTAGCAACCGGGCCAAAACAGAAACTGTTGCTGGCAACGACTACGAGCCTGTACGATACCGGGCTGCTCACGTACCTGGAGCCCAAGTTTGAGGCTCAGTACAATGTTGACCTGCTGATTACATCACAGGGAACCGGCAAGGCCATAGAGCTCGCCAAAAACGGTGATGCCGATGTCTTAATGGTTCACTCCCCCTCGCAGGAGATGACATTCCTTGAAGGAGGCAATGGCCTGAACCGCAGGACATTTGCCTACAACTACTTCATCATCGTAGGTCCCAAAAATGATCCCGCCGGGATCAAGGGAATGAGCCCAGAGGATGCATTCAGGACCATCATGGCCAAAGGCAAAGCCGGCGATGCAACGGTTGCATTTGTCTCCCGTGGCGATGCTTCAGGAACTCATACTGCTGAACAGAACATCTGGAAGAGTGCAGGATACACCTATGCTAAGGATGTTCAGAAGTCCGGCAAATGGTATGTAGAAGCCGGTAAAGGCATGGGAGAGACCCTCCAGATGGCAAGTGAGAAAGGCGCCTACGCGCTCACTGATGAAGGTACTTATCTCGCCTACACGAGCAGTCTGAATCTCGAACCCCAGGTCTCCCAGGGTGCTATCCTGTTGAACCTGTACAGCGTTATGGCGGTATATAACTCCAAACAGCCGGTCGAGAAGATCCAGATGGCTGACAATTTAATCAACTTCATGATCTCCCCGCAGACCTTGACAGACATAGGAAATTATGGCAAAGACAAATACGGCAAAGGACTCTTCACTCCAATGACTGCCGGTCTTCCACCCGGAGTATCAGCAGACTTTACCACACCTGCAACATCAGTAAAGCCGCTCAAGGTCTACCATGCCGGCAGCCTTGCCACATCGTTTGCCAAACTCAAGAAGATCTTTGAAGCGGCCAACCCGAACACGGATGTGCAGCTCTGGTCTGGCGGAAGCGCAGCGATCATTGACAAAGTAAACAAACAGAACCAGTACGCAGATGTGCTCGCAAGCGCGGATTCGGCCCTGATCCCAAATAACCTCTACCCGAAGAACGCCACCTATGATGTGGACTTTGCCAAGAACACCATGGTGCTCGTCTACTCTGACAAGAGTAAATACGCAAACCAGATCACGGCAGACAACTGGTATACGATCCTGGAAAAACCAGACGTAACCTATGCAATCAGCGACCCGACATCTGACCCGGCAGGCTACCGCTCGCTCATGACAATTGCACTTGCCGAGCGCAAGTACGGCGACAATACCATCTTTGACACGCTGGTCAAACCCTACAGTAAAATGACCATGACCAATGATGGTACAAAGCGGACGATCGATGCAACAAAACCCACCCCGGATGGGAAGAAACTGACCATAACAAAAACCGGACCTGATATCGCACCCCTGCTAAAAGACGGTAAAGTTGATTATGCCTTCGAGTACAGCAGCGTTGCAATCCAGAGTGGCTTGAAATATCTCATCCTTCCAGTCGAGATCGATCTTTCAGATCCTGCCATGAGTAAAAGTTACGCTTCAGCTGTCGTAATCCGCCCATCAGGAACCACAACCGTGACCGAAGTGGCAACCCCGATCATTTACGGTGTGACAACTCCAACAAGCGCGAAGAACCTGAATGGCGGTGTGGGCTTTGTTAACCTGCTGTTAAGCAGTAATGGACAAGCGATCCTTACCACAGATGGTCAGACCCCGATTGTTCCTGCACTTGCCTCAGGAACGGATGTTCCGGCGGCCCTTCTGCCGAATGTGAAGAAGGCCTGAACAAACCACCCCATTCTTTTTAAAATTTTTTGATAAATCATAAGAAAAATCTCGTTTTTAGAAAAGTACCTTTTTGGTTATTTTTCTCTACCCTTATATCAGCGCAAAGTTTGATTTGTAGGGATAATGCCCATCCAACTATCCCAATTGCAGGTAGTTGAATAGGGAGACGGCTTTACAGAAGACAGATAATAAAGTTGAATTTTCTGTATCCTGCTTTCTGTATCTGTTGGTATATCAGTTGAATATCAACTGGTTAATTTTTTTAATTTACAAATAGCAAAAAGAAACATTGAATAGTTTTCTTACGTAACAATAATCCGGTTTAAAATGACAAAAAATGTGCATGTTGGATTTATTGCAGCAGTATTCGTATTGCTGTTCCTTGTGACCTGCTTTGCTGGATGTACTACCCAGACACCGACAACCCCGGCAACCACACCAGTGACAACACCGGCAGTGGCCGCCACCACGGCTGCATCACAGTCACTCCTCATCGCTACGACAACGAGCCTGTACGACACCAAGCTCCTCGACTACCTCCAGCCAATATTTGAGAAGAAGTACAATGTCCAACTCAAGATAACCTCCCAGGGAACCGGTAAGGCAATTGAGCTGGCTCAACGTGGTGACGCAGATGTTTTACTTGTCCACTCACCAAGCCAGGAACTGACATTCATGAAAGCCGGCTATGGCCTGAACCGGCGCTCGTTTGCCTCAAACTCGTTTGTTATCGTAGGCCCGGCAAATGATCCCGCGGGGATTAAGGATATGACACCGGAGAATGCCATGACAACGCTGCTCTTAAAAGGCACCAACAAGACGGCAGGTGTTTTCTTCGTATCCCGAGGCGATGGTTCAGGAACCCACTCAGCCGAAAAGACGGTCTGGTCCAAGGCAGGATACAACTACACAACACAGGTCCAGAAATCAGGGAACTGGTACATAGAGGCAGGTAAGGGAATGGGAGAGACGCTCCAGATGGCAAGCGAGAAGGGAGCATACACCTTGACCGATGAAGGAACATACCTAGCTTACAAGACCAACCTCAATCTGGTGCCGATTGTCAGCAAAGGTGCAAGCCTGCTCAATATCTACAGCGTGATGACCGTCTACAACGACAAGCAACCTGCTGATAAGATCCAGATGGCTAACAACTTCGTCAACTTCCTCATCGATCCACAGACCCAGAAGGATATCGGCACCTTTGGTGTCGACAAGTATGGAAAGGCCCTCTTCATCCCCATGAGCGTCGAGGTCCCGACCGCAACTGCGGGCTGGGTTGGCGACTATAGCACTCCGGCAACAGCGATTGCACCGGCACCCGCTGCAACCACAGCACCAGTAACCACTGCTGCCACGGCAGCCAGTACAAAGTAAACCAACTTTTTTTTACGAGATAAGCAGATGTCCAATTTAAGTTTCGCGTCACGAGTGCAGAGAGAGGTTTCAGCAGATATCCAGCCAGGATTTATTCTTAACCCGTTGGTGACGTACACAGGCAATAATCCGGCCCTGATACCTGACAACCTCTTCCTTCACAACACCACAGGGGATGTGGACATTGCCAGGAACATTGTGCGGATCGTGTTCACTGACAAGGACCGGGACACAGAAAAAAGAGATTCTCTCACGGGAACGCCTTATTACCGCACCTCACCTACTATTTTTAAGCATAAGGTGATGTGAATGGATGAGATAATCACAGGAATCACGCAGGCATTCAACCTGATCGTTACTCTCAATCCCGAGGTCCTGCATATTGCTGCGCTTTCCGTGTATATTTCCCTTGCAGCAACAATCCTTGCCGCTTGCATATCCATACCCCTTGGGGGACTTATCCATTTCCGCGAATTTCGTGGCAAACGAACGCTCAAAATGATCATCCAGACCCTCTATTCTGTCCCGACCGTGGTAGTCGGCCTTTTAATATATCTCCTGCTCTCACGCAGCGGGCCGCTTGGATTTTTTGGCCTTCTGTTCACTCCCGAAGGAATGATCCTCGGACAGATGGTTCTCATTATTCCCATCACAACGGGTCTTGTAATATCTGCGCTCAGCGGGGTTGACCGGAACATCAGCGACACGCTTGTATCGCTCGGTGCTACCGAGTTCCAGAGCATCGTCCAGATCGTAAAAGAAGCTAGGCTCGCAATCCTTAGTGCAGTTATCCTCGCATTCGGAAGAGCGATATCAGAAGTCGGTGTGGCGATGATGATAGGAGGAAACATTGCTGGCCAGACACGGGTACTGACAACTGCAATCGCCCTCCAGACGGGTATGGGTGACTTTGGATTTTCAATCGCGCTTGGTATTATCCTTCTTGCCATTGCTCTTGTGATCGTTGTGGCCATGAACCTCATCACATCGGGCCTTTCATCTGAACATCAGCAAGTCATGGGAGGGCCACGCTCATGA
Organism: Methanomicrobiales archaeon; assembly: GCA_025360805.1. Classification (GTDB taxonomy): domain Archaea; phylum Halobacteriota; class Methanomicrobia; order Methanomicrobiales; family Methanospirillaceae; genus Methanoregula. Next base: position 2,523 of record JANYBK010000176.1, on the reverse strand, counting down.
TCAGGATAACTGCTCTTTCACGCAAGGCAGGAGAACAAAAGATTCTGGATGATATCAATCTTGAAATCCGGCGTGGTGAAATCTTCACGCTCATTGGACCCTCCGGCAGCGGCAAGACTACGCTGCTGCGGTTGATCGATCTTCTTGACAGGCCCACCTCCGGCAAAATCTTCTTTGACGGGCAGGATACTGACGTCAGAGAAAAGGAACGACTTTTAATCCGCAGGCGCATGGGCATGGTCTTCCAAAAACCAGCAGTACTCAATGTTACCGTAGCAGAAAATGTCGCATTCGGCCTAAAGTTCCGTGGCGTAAACCAGGCAGAGATCCCACAGCGAGTAACATCAGCTCTTGAACTGGTCGGGCTCTCAGGGTTTGAACATCGCAGGGCAGTTACCTTGTCCGGTGGCGAGATGCAGCGTGTGGCAATCGCACGGGCAATGGTCACCGAGCCGGACGTACTGCTATTGGATGAGCCCACAGCAAACCTCGACCCGGTCTCTTCTGAGATCATCGAGGACCTGCTCATCCGGATCAACAACGATATGCACACCACAGTTGTCCTCGCCACGCATGACATGATCCAGGGTCAGCGCCTTGCACACCGCATGGGTGTGATCATGAACGGGCACCTTGCGCAGGTGGGCACACTCCACGATATCTTCTACCAGCCCAATGGAAAAGAAGTGGCACGGTTTGTCGGCATCGATACCATCCTAAAAGGCGTAGTGCAGACCAATGAGCAGGGGCTTGCTACAGTTGCGCTTGACAACGCCAGCTTCGAAGTGGTCACTTCATGCCATCCGGGAAAAAGAGTGTCTCTCTATATCCGGCCCGAAGAAGTCACGGTCTCAATTCATGAATCAGGAGCGGGAAAGACAAGTGCCAGAAACCAGCTCGAAGGGATAATCACAAAACTGGTCTCACTCGGACCGTTCATCCGGGTTACTATAGACTGCGGAACACCCATCACTGCTCTTATCACAACACGATCCTGTGGCGAACTCGGACTTGTAACCGGTATGACTGTGATTGCAAGCGTCAAAGCATCTGCTATTCATGTGCGTTCAGATCCGGCTTGAGTCTTGTCAATATATTTATCTGGTCGCCGCCGTAACAGTCAATGAGATGCGCTATGGCTGAACTACTTACAGATCTTCTGATTTACATAGGTATCGGGATCCTCACATTTGCCATCGGCATGATCCTCGGATACCAGTTACTGATAATGCACTATACCAGACGTTTTATGATTATCGCGGCAGAGTGTTCTGATGCGGATTCTTTAGTCCCGATGGTAGACGAACTTGCAAGGGAGACATAAAGGAGGAAAAAAGATGGTTGATATCATAAGTTACTCCTTGATCAGTATCACCTGCCTGTGCTTCGGATTCATCGTCAGTTTTCAGATCGCACATATCACTTACTGCCGCAAACTAACAACGCTGTTGCGCCGCTCAATCTCCACAAAAACCATTGCTCCTGTGCTGGCAGAGTACGAAGCGCTCAAATCCAAAAAGTAAAAATAATTCGTCTCTTTTTTTACCCCATCCGAGCTGGTTAATACGAGGATAACCCATAATTTAAGTGATGCGCTGCACAACACTTGCCAGCGGGAGCAAAGGCAACTGCTTTTTTATTGAGGGAGAGAGTGGCGCTCTGCTCATAGATGCAGGACTGAGTGCCAAAGAGACACTTGGACGCATTGCTGCTGCGGGTCTTGATGCCGGTAAAATCTGTGCTGTGCTGGTCACTCACGAGCATGGCGATCATATCCGGGGATTGGAAGTGCTCATGAAAAAACTTACCATCCCCGTGTATGCAACAGAGGGGACACTGCATGATTTTTTGCACAACCGGCGCACATCGGATAAGCCGATCGATTGCCGGGTATGCCGGCATGATGACGAGTTTGCAGTTAAGGATTTTTCAATCAAAGCTTTCAAAACATCGCACGATGCTGTTGATCCCTGCGGTTTTGTTATACAGGAGAACGGGTTGCGGTTCGGTTACTGCACCGATACCGGCATACTTACGCTGCCAATGCTCGAAAAACTCCGGCACTGCGATGGCATTGTGCTTGAGAGCAATCACTGTCCGGATATGCTCGCAAACGGGCCTTATCCTGAATTTCTAAAGCAGAGAATACGCTCAAAGCATGGACATCTCTCCAACCCGGATGCCGCTTCCTGCCTGCGGTCGCTTGGAAGAGATCTCCCGCAGGTGATCCTCGCACACTTGAGCGAGACCAACAACACAACCGAGCGGGCGACTGCCAGTGCACGGGATGGTCTTGGGCTCTTGTACGATGAAATGAACGTGATTGTCGCCACCCAGTGCGGCACTACCAAAGCCTGCCCGCAATATTTGTCGTTGTGAGATTTGAGCCCGTCCAATCTAGGGTTTAGCATATAAACCCCTAACCCATTTTCGTGAAGCAGTGAACCCACAGGCAGCAATTATCACTCTGCCGATACAAACCGGCAGCTTTATATAGTTTCCAGACTGCCTCCCATGGTTTTC
>JANYBK010000148.1 GCA_025360805.1 Methanomicrobiales archaeon | reverse complement strand
CGCCCCCGCGGCGGCTACTTATCTGGTTTCGTTGTTGTGTTTGACGGAATCCATTTTCGATAAGATTGATATCATTGAACGCTTAGGTATCTTTGCTATCAGTGGGATCTTAGCCGATCTTGTGACACGACCAATTTTTTTGCAATAATCCATCCCAGCTTCCCACCCCATCTCCCCTGACCGTGCTACACTGTAGCACACACAAATATATACCCCGGGCTCCATACAATAGAGTATGCAGGACGAGTGCTACAGCATTCATGAGGGTTTTTTCGCCCGTGAAGGTCTTTATCTCCAGTAGTTCACCCGCCCGTTGCATCAGTGAAATCGTTTCTGAACAGTCTTTGAATGCGAAGACCGCATGGTCCCGCGTTTTTGGCTTTTTTAGTTTTTTTAGCTTTTATTACCGGTTTTATTACTGGTATTGATCAAGCCCCTTGGTTTGCACAATAATTTTGTGTGTGAAGTCAGGGGGAGGAGTTGTTGTTACTATGAGAGGAAAGGAAATTCGTCTGGAAAGAATCATGAACCGGAATACGAAAAAAACGATCATCGTACCGATGGATCACGGGGTCTCGGAGGGACCAATTGCGGGCCTTATCGATATGGGCCAGACCGTCAACATGGTTGCGGATGGCGGGGCAAACGCGGTGATCGGCCATGTGGGACTTGCGCTTCACGGGCATAGGCAGGGTGGCCGGGACATCGGCCTGATTCTCCACCTGTCCGCGAGTACGAAACTTGCACCGGACCCGAACAGCAAGGTGCTCGTCAACTCGGTGACAAATGCCATAAAGATGGGGGCAGACGGGGTCTCGATGCATGTCAACATCGGGGCGGAGTCCGAAGAAAGGATGCTCCACGATCTCGGCATGGTCGCGGTGGAATGCATGGAGTGGGGTATGCCGCTCCTCGCGATGATGTACCCAAGGGGAAAGAACATCAGTGTCGCAAACGACATCGACCAGGTCAAGCTCGCGGCCCGGGTGGCAGCCGAGCTTGGCGCAGATATCGTCAAGACCGTCTACACCGGTGACCCGGAGAGCTTCCGCGAAGTGACCCGGGGCTGCCCGGTCCCGGTCGTTGTGGCCGGAGGTTCAAAGACGGATGACCGCACAACGTTAGAATTAATTGAAGGGGCGATGGCCGGCGGGGCAGCCGGTATCTCGATTGGCAGGAACGCCTTCCAGCACAAAAACCCGGCAAAATTCGTGCGGGCCGCAGCCTGCATTGTACATGCGAACAAAAGTGTCGAAGAAGCACTGGAAATTTTAAAGGTGTAATCATGATTGGAAAGGACATCAGGATTGAACGGATAATGGACAGGAACACGGGCCGGGCTGTCATCGTGCCGATGGACCACGGGTTCTCAATGGGACAGATTGACGGACTGCTGGACATGACGCAGGTGATCTCGGACGTGAGCAACGGGGGCGCGAATGCAATCGTGCTCCACAAGGGGCTCGTCAAGCGCGGGCACCGCAAGCACGGCCGTGACATCGGCCTGTTCATCCATCTCTCGGGAAGCACATCGTTAAACCCGGACCCGAACGATAAGGTGCAGGTCTGCACGGTGGAAGAAGCGATCGCGCTTGGCGCCGACGCAGTCTCCATTCATATCAATCTCGGCTCACCCAACGAGTCAAAGATGTTAGAGATCGGTGCCAATGTTGCACGGGACTGCAACCGCTGGGGCATGCCGCTCCTGATCATGAGCTACCCGCGGGGGAAGGGAATCGACTCCTTCTCGGCGCAGTCAATCGGGCATGCAGTTCGCGTTGCCGAGGAGCTTGGCGCAGATTTGATCAAGACCAACTACCCCAATGACCCGGAGGCGTTTGGAAAGATCGTGAAAGCCTGTTCAGTCCCGGTCTTTATCGCTGGCGGGGAGAAGTGCGCCGACCTTGAATCCTTAAAGATCATCCGGGACTCGGTCAATGCCGGGGGCGCCGGGGTCTGCGTGGGAAGGAACGCCTTCCAGCGCAAGGACACGAAGTCCTTTGTCCAGGCTCTCTGCAACGTGGTGCACCACAACGTGGACCCGGCAAAGGCGCTGGAGCAGCGCAAATGAAACAGTTCTGGGTGGATATCCGCCCATGGAACAAGGAGATTGCTACAACCGCAATCGAGAGCGGTGCGGATGCGCTGGTCGTTGACAAGGCAGAAGATGTAAAAAGGCTTGGGAGGATTACAACCGTTGCCCCGGATGGGGATATCAGACCCGGCACCGGTGTCACCGAATGCACTATCACCGATAAGGAGAGCGAGAACAAAGCAGCCCGGCTAGGCAAGGACAAACCGGTCATTGTCACTACGAGTGACTGGACCGTGATTCCCTTAGAAAATCTCGTTGCCCAGTCCGACCATATCATCGCCCGGGTAAAAAACATAGCGGAAACAGAGATGGCAATCCACGTGCTGGAGAAAGGAGTGTACGGTATCCTCCTCTCTACAACAGATCCTGCGGTAGTCAGGGCGGTAGCCGCTATTCTCAAGAGCACCACGGGAAACGTCGGCCTCATTCCGTTCACGGTCACAAAGATCCATCCCGTTGGCATGGGCGACCGGGTCTGCGTGGACACGTGCTCGATGCTTTCCGATGGCGAGGGGATGTTGATGGGCAACACTTCATCAGCCATGCTCCTTGTCCATGCCGAGACACTCGAAAATCCATACGTAGCCCCGCGCCCGTTCCGGGTGAACGCTGGTGCAGTGCATGCCTACATCCTGCTGCCGGACGGCAAGACCGCATACCTCTCGGATCTTTCCATTGGCGGGCAGGTGCTCGTCACCGATGCAAAGGGCACAGCGCATACCGTGTGCATCGGGAGAACCAAGATCGAACGCCGCCCGCTCCTGTTAGTCGAAGCCGCGTCCGGGAAAGCAAAAGTCAGCCTGGTTCTCCAGAATGCAGAAACCATAAGGCTCGTAAAAGAAGACGGGAGTGCGATCTCGGTTGTGCAGCTTGCCCCCGGAGACAAGATCATGGGCTGTGCCCTTGAAGGCGGCAGGCATTTTGGGATGGCCATAAAAGAGACCATCCGCGAGAAGTGATCATGAAAGCAGGCATCATCGGCGGAACCGGCAGGATGGGCAGGCTCTTTGTGCCCGTTTTTGAACAAGGCGGGTACGAAGTTGTCGTATCCGGAAGATCCACAGAAATCACGAACAGAGATATCGCAGAGCAGTGCGATCTCGTCATCGTATCGGTACCCATCCATGATACCGTGCGGGTAATTGACGAGATCGCAACGCTCATGAACAAGGATCAGATCCTATGCGATTTCACTTCGCTCAAAGTGCGGCCGGTTGAAGCCATGCTCCGGTCAAAGGCCGAAGTGATCGGCCTGCACCCGATGTTTGGGCCTACCGTAAAATCATTGCGCCATCAGACTATCATTGCCTGTCCTGCCCGTACCAGCGATTTTACGCTCCACAACCTCCTTACCATTTTCCGCGAGCAGGAAGCAGAGTGTACCATCACAACACCGGAAGCACATGACCGGATGATGGCTGTCGTGCAGGGCCTCACCCACTTTGTCACGCTCTGCATGGCCGACACGGTCAGGAGACTGGGGATAGATATAGAAAAAACAGACGCGTTCACGAGCCCGGTCTACCAGATCGAACTCTCGTTAATGGGCAGGCTGCTCTCGCAGGATCCTGCACTCTATGCAGATATTCTCCAGCAGAACCCGTTTGTACCAGAGGTACTTTCGGCATGCAGATCCTCAGCCGGTGATCTCTGTGCAATTGTCGAGTCAAAAGATGCCGAAGCCTTCAGCACCTTCTTTGAACAGAACAGCCGCCACCTAGGAGATTACTGCCGGAAAGGACAGGATATCACCGACAAATTAATCGAAAGCATGGTGGACCGATGAAACTCATCACACTTGGGCCGCAGGGCACATTCTCCCACGAGATGGCGCTGAAGCTGAACCTGGTGAAGGCAGAAGACCTCGTTCTCCTCCCTACCATCAACGGTATCATGACCGCAGTGGCCCGGGGTGACGGAGATGGCATTGTCCCGATGGAGAACTCCGAGGCGGGCAGCGTTGGCGAGACTCTCGACGGCCTCTCACGGCACCCGCTCTTCATCACGGGCGAGATGTACATGCCCATCCATCACAACCTCGCCTCGCTCGTTCCCCTCGAAAAGATCCGCATCATCTACGCCCATCCCCAGACCAACGAGCAGTGCAGTGAAGCGATAGAGAAATGGGGTGTACCCATTATCCACACGAGCAGCAATGCATCGAGTGCACTTGAGGCAAAAAAGACCCCAAACGCAGGAGCCCTCATACCGGTCATTGCGGCTGAAATCTACCACATGCCAATTCTCGTACGGAACACCGAGAACAATCCTTCGAATACCACGCGGTTCGTCCGGATCTCTGCAACACCCCTGCAGGACAACACTCCGGAAAAATGCAGCATCCTCATTGATCCGAATGCTGACCGATCCGGACTGCTCCATGACCTGCTCGAGGTATTTGCCCGTCGGAACATCAACCTTACCCGGATCGAGTCCCGCCCATCCAAACGGAAGATGGGCGAATACGTCTTCTTCCTCGATACCACCTGGTCGGAGATGACTGCCGGTGCGATCCTTGAACTCATAGTCATAACCGGTGTCAAAGAACTCGGCTGCTACCGGAAGATCGGGGTGGAACTATGATCGTTACTACGAGAAAGATATCTGACGTTGATCTCACATTCACGGCCCCCCCATCCAAGAGCTATACCCACCGGGCACTCATTGCCGGTGCTCTTGCCGAAGGAAAGACCACCCTGTTCCGGCCACTGGAGGCTGAAGACACCCGGCTGACTGCCAGCGCCCTCCGGTCTCTCGGTGTAGTTCTCGAGGACCAGCCGGGAAGAATCATTATCACCGGCTGCAAAGGAACGCTCAATAATCGCAGGCCGACAACCCTCAACCTCGATAATTCCGGCACCAGTCTCCGGCTCATGACCACTCTTGCCCTGCTCTGCCAGTACCCGGTAACCCTGACCGGCAGCGCCCGTATGCAGGAGCGCCCGATCGGGCCTTTGGCCGGAGCTCTTCCTGCACTTGGCGGGACAGTAGAGTTCCTGCAAAAAGACGGTTACCCGCCGCTCCGTGTGAGCGGGAAACTGCTCGGAGGCCCGGTTGTTATCGACGGCACTATGAGCAGCCAGTTCATATCCTCAATTTTGATGGCAGCGCCCTATGCACAAAACGAAGTTGAGGTCATCATCCCGGCACCACCGGCATCAGCCTCGTATCTCGACATTACCATTAGCGTGATGGAAGCGTTCGGGTCAAAGGTGACCCGGACCGGCTACGAACGGTTCGTTGTCAGCAATGCTGACCGCTACCAGGCACAGCGATATACAGTCGAGGGCGACTATTCATCCGCTTCGTACTTCTTTGCCCTCGCTGCGATCTGCGGCGGAAAGGTGACGGTTAAGAATCTGGCCCCGGATTCCGTGCAGGGCGACCGAAGGTTCCTGGATGCATTACAGGCCATGGGGTGCACTGTGACCTATGGCACAAAATCTGTTACCGTGGAAAACTCCGGGAAACTTTGGGGCATCACGTTTGATATGGCCACCTCGCCCGACACCGTCCAGACGCTCTGTATGATCGCAGCAATAGCCTCAACCCCAACCACCCTCACGGGCATCGGACATTTAAAGTTCAAGGAAAGTGACCGTATCAGTAGTACAGCCGAGCGATTGCGATTGCTTGGCGGGGATGTTCAGGTATCTGATGACAGTATCACGATACGTCCTGCCCCCCTGCATGGCGGCTCAATCGACCCGGCAAACGATCACCGCACGGCGATGAGCTTTGCCGTACTAGGTTATGGCATCGGGGGAGTTACCATACAAAACGCAGAATGTGTGAACAAATCGTTCCCGGGTTTCTGGGAGCAGCTTATAAGGGTTATCCCATGAAGCGAATCGTGCTGACCGGATTTCGCGGAACCGGAAAGAGTGAAGTGGGAAAAGTTCTTGCCCGTAAGCTGAACCTGCCGTTGCTGGATACAGATGCTCTCGTTGAACAGAATACCGGCAGGTCTATTCCCTCCATATTTCATGAAGAGGGAGAGGAGCGGTTCCGGACTATGGAGCGCGAGGTAATTGCATCCCTTCCTTCCGATAACGTAATCATCAGCACGGGCGGGGGAGCGGTCATCGACCCTAAGAATATGGAACACCTTCGCAGGCAGAGTGTTCTCATTTTACTATTTGCAGATATCGATGCAATCGAATCGCGGCTGGCACGATCACCCCGACCTCCGCTGACAAGTCTCCCGCTGAGAGAAGAGATCTCCGAACTATTAGACCGGCGCCGCCAGCACTATTATGCATCGGCCGATTTCTGCTTGGATACCAGCGAGACCACGCCGGAGGCAGCAGGACTGAAGGTTCTGCATTTCTTATCCGAAGGTAATTCATCAGTAAAGCAGCGCACAATCGCCCTGCAGTTCTTCAAAAATGGACGGATTCCACCTCTTGCACTCCAGAAACTGGAACAGGTGCTGATAAGTGCCGAGAGGGATCCTCAGACCCGGATCATGGGGGTAGCCGGATACCCGTGCGCCCACAGCAAGAGTCCTGCCCTCTTCAATGGGCTCTTTGAACACTATGGTCTCAATTATCACTACACATGGTTTGAGGATCCGGAGATCGCCGAGATTATGAAAATCGCCCGGTGCGTTGATGCAAAAGGGCTCTCGGTAACAATTCCTTTCAAGGCAGACGTGATGGAATATGTCGATGAGGTAGACGAACACGCGGCCCAGCCGATTGGCGCTGTGAACAGCGTGGTCTTCGCCTGCGGAACCGCGATCGGGTATAATACCGACTGGCTTGGTGTAAGAAAACCACTCGTTCACCTGAAAGGAGCAAAAGCGGTGTTGCTCGGGGCAGGCGGTGTGGCTGCGGCTGCTGCTTATGCGCTTGTCGATCTCGACATGGACCTGACAATCCTGAACAGGACGCCGGCAAATGCAAAAATTCTTGCCGACCGGTTTGGCTGCAAGTCTGCCGATTGGGATGAATTCGATAATATTAAACCAGATCTGGTAGTGAATGCGACACCGCTGGGAATGGAGCCGGATACCCGGAGCCCGGTCAAAGAGGACCAGATCCTGCCCGGGATGACCGTGTACGATCTTGTCTATACACCGCCGGAGACCCCGCTTATCCAGGCAGCACAGAAGAAAGGGTGTCACACTATTCTTGGCACCGAGATGTTCATCCATCAGGCGCGTGAACAGTTCTATCTGAACTTCGGCATCGATGTACCGGACACGATCATAAGGGAGTTGGTAGAATGAACACATTTGGCAATAATTTCATGATTACGACATTTGGGGAAAGCCACGGACCTGCACTGGGTGTTGTAATTGATGGCTGCCCGGCAGGCATGGCACTTTCAGAGATCGATATTCAGCCACACCTTGACCGGAGGCGTCCGGGCACTTCCCATCTCACATCGCCACGAAAGGAAGGGGACAAGGTAGAGATTCTTTCCGGCATCTTTGAAGGAAAGACCACCGGTACGCCAATCGCCCTGATGGTGCGAAACGAGAACCAGCAGTCAAAGGATTACGAAGAACTAAAGGAGAAGTTCCGCCCGGGTCATGCTGACTTCACGTACCAGGAGAAATATGGTATCCGGGATCACCGTGGCGGTGGCAGGAGTTCGGGCAGGGAAACGCTCTCCCGCGTGGCTGCCGGTGCCGTTGCAATGAAATGCCTTGCTGCACGGGGAATCACCATTTCCGGAACCATCCGCGAAGTGCATGGTAAAACCAATACTGTTGAGATGGAAAATGAGATCCTCTCCGCAAAATCTACCGGGGATTCGGTTGGCGGGATCGTGCAGGTTTCTGCAATAGGCTGCCCGGTGGGGCTTGGCGATCCGGTCTTTGGGAAGCTCGATGCACTCATTGCCGGTGCGATGATGGGTATCGGTGCAGTCAAAGGTGTGGAAATTGGTGATGGATTTTCCGCAGCAAGTAAGTTCGGGAGCGAGAACAACGACCAGATGACTGCTGACGGGTTTTTAAGCAATCATGCGGGAGGGATACTGGGCGGCATCTCCTCCGGGCAGGAGATTATCGTGAGAATTGCCGTGAAACCTACACCATCGATTGCAAAGGTCCAGCAGACCCGGGATATCCCTGGGAATGTTTGTGAGATTTCCATTGGCGGCAGGCATGATCCGTGCATTGTTCCCCGCATTGTGCCGGTCGCTGAAGCGATGCTTGCGCTCGTGCTTATGGATTGTGTACTGGAAATGGAAAAATACAAATAACCATCATTCTTTTTTGGATCATTTTCCTCCTGCTGATTTCTTGAACTCCCATGTACTGTGGAGTCCGGGAAAAGTTAATTGGTTGAAATTTGTCGGGCATGTAATCCATGTCATTGTCCGTTAAGTGCCTGGTAATGATACTTTTAACCATAACTGGTAGCATTTTAAAAGGGGTGCACTATGAGGGTAACCTGCAAAAAAAATGTATTTTCTTAATAATATCCGCCTCCAGTTGCAGCTTCGTCCAATACCTTATAACGGACTCCGGCAGAGATCACAAAAACCTCGCACCGGTCATTACCTTTTGTACCCGGAACAACAATTTCATCACCGGGCAGGGGTTTCTTGCCTTCACTCATCACATATTCTGTAAAAGTACCATCGGAAGCGTATACCCGCATCAGGATCTTATTAGTGAATCTTTCTCCCGGTCCGCCCTGGTATTGTAAATGAATTTCTGAAGTCGGGCGATCTTTTGTGAGCAGCACATTGACCTGTTGGTCACCGGGCATGACCCGGATAAGTTCAGTTGTCGGTATGGGTACGGGTGTTGCAATGGTCACCTTTACGGTTGTTGGTATCGGGGTAGACAATGGAGTAAGAGCCGGAGTTGCCTGTGTTGTTGCAGGGGTATTTGTTCCGGAACTGGTAGTGCAGCCCGAAGAGAGCACGAACAGCAAAATCGCCAGACTCATGATCAGAATTTTGATATGTTTCATGTCAAGAGGCTTGTTGTTAATCCATATTTCAGATTTGTGCCTGTATGCTGTGGAAGGATCAATGAAGATGAGGTTATCCCGGCACACGAGCGAAACAAATTCAGTGTCGGGTCAGAAATCTGAATCAAAATGCGGTATTGGGTCACCGGGGCATTTTCCCGGTTACAGTCATATTTTCTGTATGCGACACCCACTCGGTAAAACCGCCTTCGAACATCACCACATCCGGGTACCCGAGATACCATTTCAGGATGAGAAAAACAACGGTTGCGGTTCTACCTGTGCCGCAGGAGCAGATGATGGTTTTTTCCGGTGTAATTCCCAGATCTGATATGACTGAACGGATATCTCCCTCCGGTTTTAAGAGAGTGGGATTATCTGAATCAAGCAGATGTGTTGACGGAAGGTTGACTGCGCCGGAGATATGACCGGGTTTTCTCCACGGGCCTCCCCCCTCATACCATGCAGCTGGCCGTGTGTCTAACAGTACCACATCCTTATGATCCTTTATGCGGACACACTCTTCGTACCCTATGAAGAGATCGATAGGTATCTCAACTGTAAATCCCGATGGCAGTGACTCTCCGAAATCCTGTGCCAGCGGATAGCCTTTAACTTTCCATAGCCCCAGTCCCCCGTCAAGTATCATCACTTGTCGGCATCCGAACCGGGCAAGCGAATATGCCACAAATGCCGCTTCCAGCCCGTCGCCGGCAACTGATGCAGACGAATTTTTCGGCCTGCATTCCGAATATACGACAATTGGACGGTCCTGTTCAAGTCCAAGATTACGGAACAGCACTTGTGCAAGTTCGGCCGGAATCCAGCGCGTGGGTATCCCGCCGATATGCATGCGGAGAAGCGCTTCATTAAGGTAAACGGCACCGGGAATATGTTCCGTGAAGTAGGCATGGCTGTTCTGCCGGCAGTCTATTACAATAAGACCGGGATCTTTGAGGTGTGCCTCCAGCCATTCCGGAGAGACCCATTTTATCATGCCTTTATCCGGGCTTTTTGGATCTTTCTCTTTCATAACCGTGTAATTCTCCACAAATTTGGTTACCGTATTTCGTAGAACTCTCATGCTCATGTAAGGTTCATACCCTCGTATACTTTGCTGACATAATGGAATCATTAATGATTGTAATCTGGAACTGATGATATCAATATCACTGCTATTATGTGGTTGAACCCCCTAAAGTACGGGTTAGATAACTTAAACGAGGATCATCGATGTGTGTTGCAGTTCCCGCAGAAGTGCTTGAAATAAAAGAGGGAAATATCGGTCTGGTAGATTATGGCGATCTCAAACAGGAGGTAAGACTCGATCTGGTGGATGTGAAAATCGGCGAGTTCGTCCTTGTCCATGTCGGATTTGCCATCCAGCGGCTTTCCCGGGAAGAAGGTCTTGAGACCCGGGAAATATTCAAACAGGTCTATGCTGCACTGGAGGATTGATGCACGAGTTATCCATTGCCTATGATCTGTACGCTACTGCACGCAAGGCAGCAATTGAAAACAACGCGAAAACGGTAAAACGAGTCAGCGTTGAAGTGGGAAAGATGGCAATGGTAAATCCTGAGCAGGTAACTTTTTTGTTTGGAACAATTAAGGAAGATGACCCCCTTTTTGAAAAAACTGAACTCTTCTGCACGGAGATGCCCCCTCAAACTACCTGCACATGCGGATATTCTGGTGAAGAAATATATGTCTGCCCCGGTTGTGGGGCGTTGCCAAAAATGGTAAAAGGCAGAGAAATTGTGGTCACAAATATTGAGATCGAGGTTGAGGACTAAATGAAAGTCAACATGATGCACGGAGCCGGTGGAGAGGTGATGGGCGAACTTTTACAAACGCTCACGAAGTTTACGCACAATAATGCCGGAGGTATAGGACTTGAGGCTATGGATGACGGAGCAGTCATCCCGTTTAATGGAAAAAACCTTGTCTTTACAACGGACTCCCATGTAGTCCGCCCGATCTTTTTCCCGGGTGGAGATATAGGAAGAATATCTGTCTGTGGAACGATCAACGATCTTGCAATGATGGGTGGCCAGCCGATTGCGCTTTCCTGTGGTATGATCATTGAAGAGGGATTCGAGATCGATGATCTTAGAAGGATTGTTGCGTCGATGGACGATGCACTTGGTGAATGCGGAGCAAACCTTGTTTGCGGTGACACAAAAGTGATGGAGAAAGGGGCGCTTGACGGAATTGCGATCAACACTTCCGGCATCGGCGTTGCCAAAACAGTTGTACGGGACAATGGTCTTGTTCCCGGTGATGTGATCATTGTTTCCGGCACACTCGGTGATCACGGTCTTGCTATTATGGCACACCGTGAGGGTTTTGATCTTGGTGAGCAGATAAAATCAGATGTAGCTCCGCTCTGGAATATGGTAAACAAGGCACTTGATGCCGGCACCATTCATGCGATGAAGGATCCAACACGCGGGGGATTTGCAAGTGCTATCAATGAAATGGCAAGAAAAAGTGGTGTCTGCGTACGAATAGAGGAAGATAAAGTGCCCATACGTAAGAACGTAAAGAGTGCTGGCGGTATGCTGGGTATCGATCCGCTCGAAGTGGCAAATGAAGGGAAAGTGGTGATGGGTGTCCCTGCTTCGCAGGTTGATGCAGTATTGTCTG
>JANYBK010000117.1 GCA_025360805.1 Methanomicrobiales archaeon | reverse complement strand
TTTGAGGTCTGTTCTCCATATGCCAGATTGGACATATGGGGGCACCGGGAAAGTATATAGATCTACCGGTGAATGAACGGGAGATCTGAAAAAGACAGATAGGTTTTTACTCAGAACTCTCTAATTGGAGAGTCTCAAAGTGCTGTATCTTTTGTATCCGGGACACTTTTAGTCAGGGAAAACTGCGGAATAGTTTATGACGCTTTGATTATGATTTAATAAGGAGGATTGTAAAACAATGGGCGAAAAGAAACAGAAAGAAAAAACAGTAGCACAGTGGAAAAAAATAGTTGTTGTCGGAGCCTGTGTACTTTTTGTTGTACTTATGATAGTCTCTGGTATGGGTTCTAGCTGGATCAGCGCTTTTGCGGTTGCCAAACCCGGGGATGTAGCAGTGATCGATTACACCCTTTACGATGCTGGGGGAAATCCGATAGTCACTACAGACCAGAATATTTTCAAACAGGTAACGTCAAAGGGAAATTTTGTGCTTTTCTCTAAGCAGATCCCTGTCACATCCAACCAGTCGCTGCCAAACACGCTCTTACCGGTTCAGGTGTACTCGGCCAGTTCAGGCTGGGCCAACCAGTTTGCTATTTTCAAGCCAGAATATGATGCTATGAGTTCAGGCATTGTTGGCATGAAGGTGAACGAGCAGAAACGAGTTATTATTCCGTCTTCCATTACAATGACTCAGCTCTGGACTCCGGAACTGCTCAAGAACAATGGCGTGAACTTAAGCAATCTCAATGTGGGAGATATCATTCCTATGGGTGTTGGGGAGAATCCCGAGGAAATGGCTACCAACAAGTCCAGCGTTTCATATATGAGGATTGGGGAGGTATCACGAATATCACCTGAGGGGGCAGTTGTGGATTTCGGGTATCCCACCGCAGACATCCGTATAGTATCGATTAACAAAAACAACTGATTCATACCCATACTCTTTTTATTGTCACTGCCCATTTCTGTTCATGGCAGTGCGTGTTATCTGTTTTTACCAGTCGGGGTGCATGGGTTGCATGGAGCAGACCCCGATCAACAGTGAAGTCGGAAGAAAACTCTCTATCAAAATCGAAGAGATTGATGCGGTAAAAAATCCGCATTTGATCACGCAATACGGGTTAAAAGTTACGCCTACAATCGTTGTCCTGAACAATGATGTTGTCGTAGAACGGCTTGAAGGAGTTGTCCATTCAGAACCACTCGAAGCAATACTTAAAAAATATCTGTAAGAAAAGAAAAAATTATGACCTGACACCGTAGATACGCTTGATCCTGTGTGCAACGGTCTTCCAGCCCTCTTTTCGCATCAATGGCCCGTCGCGGAGTTTGAGGTGTGAGATCTGGAACCGTTTTCCGGATACCACATACTTTTCTCCTACAGTAAATTCCTGCTCGCCATCACACGGCATATAAACCGGAATCGTCTTCCTGCCATCATGGATAGAGATCTTGACTACCACCTGTTCAATGGCCCGTGTCCAGATGGTAAGGATATTCTTTGCTTTTGCCCGTTGCACCCGCTTGTCTCCGGCCAATTCGATGGAGGCAACCTGAACTCCAAACGCGTCATCCCCGCATTCTGCAACAAGGTGATCTTCAACATTACATTCATCATCTTCAGCGAATTCGATGGCGCCGACAATCGATGTTCCTTCACGGGAGATGATAGTCTTGATGAGCAGGGATTGCGGTTCGCGCTCTTTTGGGATTCGCTGGTGGTGACCGCAGGTAGTGCAACGGACCAGCTGATCGCGGGATTCGGCAACTACTTCATGTTCGGTCTCATCCCCGCATTCCGGGCAATGGGCAGTAATAAACATTGAATATAATAGAAACCCTCACATGATAAAGCATGGAGGCACAGGAAATTATCCAATGCCGGGGCCACGCGCTGGTGCTCGGCACCCACCCGACAACCTTTGAAGTGACAGCAGAGCCGCACCTGACGAGCAAAGGCAACTGTATCATCGGAATTGCCGCAGACAAAGGCTGTGCCGGCCTATCATCTGAATTTAAAAATGTGCTCTGCCACGATGATGCGCGCTTGCTGACAAGGCTCGTATGCGGAGATTCGGACGCAGAGATCCATTCCAGAGGGTCTTCACAGTTTACATTAACTCACCCGACGGACCTGGTCTGGCGAAGGAGCCCGTTTGTCTGCGCCCGGACGATAGGCATCCTGTCGGATCAAGTGGCAGCAACACTTCCGGACAGGTTGATCAAAAACCTGGTTGCAGGAGAAGCGATGGTTGTAAACCTGATAGTTACGCGTCCCGGCTGAGGGTAGTTATCCTTATTTCTGCTTCAGCAAGCATGGTCTCGCACTGCTTTACCAGCACAGCACCCTGTTCATAGAGTCTCATACTCTCATCAAGGCCGGTCTTTCCGTCTTCTATCTTCTCAATGATCTGTCTCAGTTGTTCCGTTTTTGTCTCATAGGTTTCTTTCATGATCTACCCTCTCCACGACTACGTCTGAATTGCCATCGTAAAACCGGATTTTCATCCGGTCATCTTTGGCGATCGCACCCGCACTTTTTACAATCACGCCATTTTTCTCTGCCACACAATAGCCCCGCGCAAGGACTGCAAAGGGGCTCCTGCTGTCGAGGGCTGTTTTTAATTCTGCCAGTTGAAGGCGTTCACGTTCCATCCGGGTTGTGCAGGCCCGCCCGAGCCGGTCAGCGAGATCTGCTGTGGTGTTTTTCCGTTCCTCGATCCGGTGTACGAAACGCCGGGGGCGCAATCGGTCGCGCATACCATTAAGCTCTTCACGGGACCATGAGATCCGTCCCTGCAGGGATGCTGTCAACAGGGATTTGAGTTCGTAAACCCTTAGGAGAAGTACCGCGCGATCGGGTACCACCTGTTCCGCTGCGGCTGAAGGGGTGGGTGCCCGCAGGTCTGCTGCGAGATCGGCTAAGGTCACATCAACTTCATGGCCGATCGCACTGACTACAGGTACAGGGCAGGCAACGATTGCCCGAACTACGTCCGGATGATTGAATGCAAATAAATCTTCAAAACTTCCGCCCCCCCGGGCAACAATCACGACATCTACAAGGTTTCCGATACGCCGGATTGCCTGTGTAATCTCAAGATGGGCAGAGTCGCCCTGCACAGCAGTTGGTGAGATGATGATCTCTAATGGGTAGCGCCGGGTTATTACGGTCCGGATATCATGGATGACTGCCCCGGTCTCGGAAGTGACAACCCCCACTTTTTCTGGAAATGCCGGAAGGGGGCGTTTATTTTCAGACGCAAAGCAACCCTCTGCCGCCAGCTCCCGCTTCCATTGTTCCACAAGCAGGTACTTCTCGCCAATACCGGCCTTCTTTAACTCTTTTACCTGCAGTTGGTAGGAACCATGTGGTGCGTAGAGCCTGACTGAACCTGAAACTACCACCTCCATTCCCTCGGCAGGATTGAATGTGAGACGTTCGGCATCGGAGCGCCACATCACGCATTTGATCACCGCACCGGTACCCCCCACTCCTTTTTCTGAAAGGGAAAAGTAGCGGTGGCCGCGTGAATGATGGGTATAGTTAGTCACTTCGCCTTTTACCCAGACACCCTGTAAACGTGCATCGTCAAAGAGCACTTCAATAATTGCCGAGAGCTCTGAAACCTGCAGGGGAGCAGTTTTTCCTCCGGGAGATTCATCGGGCTTGTTGAACCAGTCCATCAACAACTATTAGGCAAAAACCGCATATGAATTAGTACTACTATGGTTTCGTTCTCCGTTGCGAGCATGTTCTTTCATGAATACACGATTCCCGATATTTTTTCATTTGTCTCCCGCACCGGCTTAAACGCAATGGAGTTCTGGTTAGAAACCCCGCATTTCTGGCTCCGCAACCTTCCGGTGGATGAGGTAATCGCGTGCAGGAAAGCCCATCCGGAGCTTGAGGCATTCACCGTGCATTCACCGATCCTTGACTTAAATCCCTGCTCCATCAACCCGGAAGTGGCAGATATTTCCATTGAATATGCAGTCCGATCCTTACGGATTGCCGAGCAACTTGGTGCCTCAGTCCTTACGATCCATCCCGGCCGGCGCACAGCAAAGCGCCCTCCCAGCAACGCGGATTTTGTCCGCTTCGACCATTATATATCAGTTATGCGGGAGGCAGCGACCGGGAGTTCTGTTAAAATCGGCATGGAGAATATGGAGGCAATCGTCAACTCTTTGCTTTGCATTCCGGACCGGATGCGCACGCTTCTCGACAATGAACCCTGGCTGTTTTTTACGCTTGACGTGGCGCATGCACAATCAAAATCCGAAGACGAAGCGATCCGGTATATCGAACTCTGCCATGACCGCCTCGTCAATGTGCATATCAGCCGGTTTGATCATGGCAAGGCACATTTTCCGCTCGATCGTCATGAATCCATGGCACGGGTCATGGAATGCTTAAAAAACTACCATTTTGCCGGGAGCCTTACCCTTGAGATTGAGGATTTGAACTTCAACCGCCACTACACCGCTGACGAAAAGATTGCAGTACTGGCCCGGGATTGTGTTTTTATGAAAGAGGCTGTCTGACAATTTTCGGGGCTCGTTTTTCGGGCTCTTTTTTCCCCAGCGTAAAAGGCAGAACAATAAAAAACAAGGAGTGGAATATACTTCATCAGGGTTCATATGGAAGCACGGAGCGAGAGAAAGGACGGGGTAGTGATCTTTTTTGTATCAGGAAGACTCGATGCATTCGGAGCCCAGCAACTGGATAACTGGGCACGTGAGGCACTCCACGATGATGACAAGGAACTGGTTGTGGATTTGTCGGGAGCGGGATACTTAAGCAGCGGTGGGATCAGGATCTTCAATGGCTTGAAAAAAGAGATGAAACGCAGGAACGGGCGATTTGCCATAGCGGCTGTCGGTGAGTACCCGAAAAAAGTGCTCGACATGGCCGGGTTCACCTCAGTCTTTGATATGTTCCCAACGGTTGATCTCGCAGTTGAAGATATTGTCCATAAACGAAAGAACCTGACACTCTTCAATGAAATTTTTTACAAAAAAATCATGGGCGAGGGTGTGCAGCTTACCGTTGAACCGGGCTGGCTGACGTCCCCACCCGTACTGCGAGTGCTGGGAAACCTCAACAAAGTTCTCTATTCACAGATCACGGAATCCGATATAAAATCAAAAAAGTTTTCAGAGATCACCTACTCGCTGGGCCTCGGAGCTCTCGGTGCCAATGTAAAAGAAGCAATGCCCCTGATGGGAGAGATGATCACGCTCTACGGCTCGATGGTCTGGCTCCCTACCGACGGAAATAACACGCCGGATTTCTTAACCCCGTTGGATCATGACAGTGATGTCTCTGTCTATACCGGGTTCAATGTCACACTCGATGGTCCGTTTAACGAGTATTTCACGCTCGAAACGAACCGGCCTGACGGCATAAGTATCGGCGATATTTACAAGACAATTTTTTCATCTTCGCAGGAGCGGGTAAAGAGTTATCGCGGTGTTGTTGCTGTTACCATCTGGGGTGTGTTAACCGCGCTTTCCAGTTCAGGTCTTAAAAAATCACCGGTTGCAGAAGCAGCACCACCCGGAGGAGTATCAATTATGGACCCCTCGCAGATTCACGAATGGATCGCATCTGATACCGGCTCATCCCACAAAGGCGATACGCTCGTGAGCTTTGGCATCGGAGTTGACCTTACTGCCAATCTCTCACATTTCGCCGCTGATAAACTATCCTCACTCTATTACGCCAACCCGTTGAACAAAGGTGCGGCAAAAACAATGTACCTGCACAATCACGGGGTAGTATTCAAAAACATCCCCTACGATGCATCGCTTGACTTAAACACGCAGGTAAAAAAGATTGTAACTGATGGAGAGTTCTCAGATATGCGGCATCTGTTAGACAGCACACGGCTGAGCAAAGCCAAAATCGGTATTGCCTATATACAGGACATCGTAAAGGATACCTGAAAAATTCCTTTACACTTTCTTCTTTTTTACCATCACAAGGATATTTTTCCCATTTTCGTAACGGTAGACTATATCATCCATCACCTGACGTATCAAAAAAATACCCAGTCCGCCAATCTTCCTGTCTTCGATAGCCTCAGTAATATCGGGTTCGGGTATTGAAAGGGGATCGAATGGCGGAGCAAAATCTTCAATCTGAACCTCAGCAAGCCCGTGAGTAGTGCGGCAGGTGATCACAATTTTTCCTGTGATTTGTTCATACCCATGCACAATCACGTTTGTTATTGCCTCTTCAACCGCCAGTTGGGTATCGAGGATCTCCTCCTCCGAAAATGAGTGCGCACGTAACGCCAGGTCAAGGGCTAAGGATACCTTTGGGATTTCAAGGATATCGGAATCGATCGTGAAGGAATGGGAGTTCTCCATAATTATTTCACCTGTATTACCATTCGTGTGATATCATCAGACTGCAGGCAGACACCGCAGAAATTCTGTATGTACCCCGGCCAGATAAATCTACCAGACCCTGTTGTGAGAATGGTATTAAGAAAGCAGGGTGTTTCCCCAACTCCCCTAGGAATCCTATGGTATACGGTCCCGATCAACCCGATACCCGGACCCACTAAAAATCCCCTGATAAAACGGACAAATCCCATCTCAAAGTCACAT
This sequence comes from Methanomicrobiales archaeon, assembly GCA_025360805.1. GTDB lineage: Archaea > Halobacteriota > Methanomicrobia > Methanomicrobiales > Methanospirillaceae > Methanoregula. Next base: position 1,939 of record JANYBK010000117.1, on the reverse strand, counting down.
ACATTGACAAGTGCGCCCGTTTTTTTATGCCGCTTAATATACCGTAGATCGAAAGAAAACATAAAACGAAGATGAGGAGGAACTGCGTTTTTATAGTATGATATCTATCGGGAACATCGATTGAAAATGTACTCTGGGTCAGAAAACCGGAAACAACAATCACACAGATCAACTGGAGCAGGACCTGCAGGAACGAGAAAATTGTTGCATCCATAATTATTCTTAAATATGTTATTGAACACCGGCTCTTTTAATGGTCACGTCCTTAAATGGATTTTAAAAGATTCACGTATTAATATATGAGTGATTAGACCGTTAGACGGGTTTTTTATTTACTGCAAATGATAGCAGGGACCGTGATGATGCCGGAAATCGGGCAATAGCATTATCTTTTAAAACACCAAAAATTTATCAGAAATATACTCTGGCTCAAACACCAGAAAATGGGGGAAATATTATGGAGATTACAAAAACAAACCGTGATGGTGCAATAATTCTTTCTGTTGCCGGGCGGATTGATACCGCTACCGCACCAGCACTCGAACAGGCGATCAACAAAGAGATCGAGAATGGGAACCGGAAGATTCTGCTCAATTTCTCTACAGTCACCTATATCAGCAGCGGTGGACTGCGGGTGTTGCTCGCAACTGCAAAGAAATTAAAGAATCCCGGAGATAAATATGCCCTTTGTTCTTTGGCAGCCGAAGTGAACAAGATCTTAAAGCTCGCAGGGTTCACCTCCATTTTTTCAATCTATCCTTCCGAGGGCGACGCGCTTGCCGGGTGGTAACGCCCCCCTCATTTCCCTGTCGTGGCAGCCAGTACCGGGTGCCCCCGGGGCGTGGATCTACCCTCTTATACGAAAGATCGATACCACATCTTCGAATTCATACCTGATCCAGACCGATGATGTCATTCTGTTAATTGATCCCGGAGGACTTGCTGAACAATCAGCACAGCTGGCACTGTTAATCGAAGAGATTCGCGAGGAACGTGACCGTCCGGTATTTGTCTTTCTTACCCATGCCCATATCGATCATTTCCTCGGCACGCAGTTCATACCGATGTTTGCATACCCTGAGGTTGCAGTCTTTGCTGTTCAGGAGGCAGGTGCAGTAGCTCTTGAATGCGGGGATGGGAAACTGACACAGGCTGATCTGCTGGGTCAGAAAATATCACCTGTCAGGATCGCGCTGCATCTCATATCTGATGTAAGGTCCGGTTATAGTGCAGTCCCAATCTCACTGGCATTTTCAAACGGTGCGACAGTTACCATAACAAGGGGACAGACCCGTGGGGGTCTTGAACAGGAACGTATTGAGTTCGGTACCGGCCCCTCGCTTGAAGTGTATCATACTCCCGGTCACAGCCCGGACAGCATCTGCTTACAGATGGGTGGGTTGTTATTCATTGGTGATGTACTCTTTGCCGCAAATCCGGGTATCGCAGGTATATGTGGATGGGATCAATGCGCTCTCATCCGTTCACTTGATGGTATTGAAGTTCTCATAGCAGACGGCGGGATTGATTTTGTCCTGCCGGGTCACGGGCGGGTGATAACAGCTTATGATGCAGGATTGATGTTTACGGCCATACGAGCCGATGCACTGGCGCTTGAAAATATCGCAGAGCTGAACCATGAACGGGCAATCGAGACCGCTGCATTTGCCGAAGACTGCATGGAGCAGGTCAACGAGCTCTTCACGATCATGGCAGGAAGGCTTTACTATGTCTCGTATGTCATGGAAGAACTCGGAGAGGAGGATGTTGCAGCGGAGGTCAATCGCCTGATAAAAGGAGACGTAATTGATGAACTGCTCCATGCAGTCTTCGGCAAATGCAGCGGTCTCGATTGCCCGTTCATGGTTCAGCTCTGCGATATTTTCAAGCGCCAGTGCATCGGCTCGTATGGCCGTAAACATCAATCCTGCATCATAAG
>JANYBK010000116.1 GCA_025360805.1 Methanomicrobiales archaeon | reverse complement strand
ATCTGCCGGTTTAATCGCGTATTTCTGCGAACCGGGCTCGTAATGCTAATGAAAATGAAGAGATCTGAACTGTAACAAAATATATATGTTTAGTAGAGAGATTTTGTGTAATTCCATAAAAAACGAGACTATTGGATCAATATTTAATGAATCATATGACGAATAGCAAGAATTATCAGATTCCGAATCATTCGACTCAATTATTGGCACGTGATCAATTGACTGTTTCATGCATTTTCTAAGGTGTTCAACGTGCCTGTGCCCCGCGATCAAATTTCTGTTCTGTATGTTGATGATGAACCAGCCCTTTTAGAGATTGGAAAAAAATATCTTGAACGCGGGGGTGTGATTGATGTTGAGACCACCCTCTCTTCGGTAGAAGTACTCGTTTTACTGCAAAAGAGAGATTATGATGGTGTAATTTCCGATTACCAGATGCCGGAAATGGATGGAATTGCGCTGCTCAAAAAAATCCGTTCCCGTCATCCCGATCTACCGTTCATTCTCTTTACCGGAAAAGGTCGGGAGGAAATTGTTATTCGGGCATTCGATGCCGGTGCGGATTATTATGTCCAGAAAGGAGGAGAGACCCGTCCACAATTCCGGGAATTAAGTCATAAAATTATACTGGCAGTAGAAAAACGACGTGCAGAGAGAGCGTTAAAAGAGAGTGAAGAACGGTACCGGAATGTTGTCGAGGACCAGACTGAATTCATCTGCCGGTTCAAACCGGATGGAACCCACCATTTTGTGAACGATGCGTATTGCCGGCATTTTGGGGTGCAGGGGGAGAGTACCATCAGTCACCGGTTCACTCCCCATATCCCGGAAGAGGATGCCAGGATCATCCGCTCGCATTTCTCATCACTGACCAGGGACTGTCCCACAGGTACAATGGAGCACCGGGCAATTTTGCCGGACGGTTCTTTCCGGTACCACCAGTGGAGTGACCGGGCTATCTTCGATGAAGCCGGCAATCTTATCGAATACCAATCGGTGGGCAGGGATATCACAGATCGGAAATCTGCAGAACTGCAACTGGAGAAAATGAATGAGGAGCTCTGCGCTGCTTACGAACAGATGGCTGCAGTTGAAGAAGAGCTTCGATACAGTTACGATGATCTTGCAACAAGCCAGCGAATTCTTGAAGAAAAGGAGATGGCCTTAAATGCGATCCTTCAGGAATCCCCGATCCCGCAATTCGTGATAAACCGCGATCATAAGATCCTCTATTGGAATCGTGCGCTTGCAGTGTTCAGCGGTATAACTGCTGATGAAATTGTCGGGACCGATCAGCACTGGAGGGCGTTTTACACCTCCCCACGTCCCAGTCTGGCTGATCTTCTCATGGAGAATGCGATGGATAAGATTCCGGAATGCTACCGGGACAAGTATGCGAAATCGGTCCTTATCGAAAATGCATATGAAGCAACGGATTTCTTCCCCCATATTGGAAAAACGGGGAAATGGCTACATTTTACGGCAGGGGTTATCAAAAACCGGGAGGGGAAAATCATCGGAGCCGTTGAATCACTCGAAGATATCACCGATCGAAAAACAGCAGATCTTGAACTTAAGCAAAAGAGTGAAGAGCTGTGCGCCGCATATCAACAGTTGACCGCAATAGAAAAGGAACTGCGGAAAAATTTCAAGAATTCTGCAATGAACCAGCAAATACTTCAGGGAACGTGAGGAAAGGTGCTGGAATGTTGTCTGGAAATGTCCTGATGTGGATGTGACAATTCGTGTTATTACTCCTGTTGCGAAACTATATTTTGTCAATATTTTAATAGTGACGTATGCTTCTGCCCACGAATGAAAAGCAGTTCGGGTCCTGGAAGATGCGGAGCAGTGGCTCTTCTACTATCACGATTGCCGACCGAGCCTGGAATCAGGACCGAAAAAACCGCGGACCCGATAAAAATGACAGATGAACGGTGTACGAAAGTGAAGGCGCTCGTATGACATTTGCACGCATATCAGAATTTATTCATGAACGGATGGGTTGGTGCCCGAACGCACGTATGACAAAGGCAAAAAACAGTAGTGATGCAGGACACTTTTTCCCTGCCAGCAATACTTTGACAAAAAACCCCGGGCCATCAGGGACCGATGGATCCGGGAAGCCCCGGGGATTGTACGAGCGGACCCAGCGGGGTCTTGTCGTAATGGGAGCGGTAATTGCAGCTATCATCATCATTCTTGCATCCATGTACCTGTTCGGGATTGTCTGGGTCACGATCTTTGTGCTCGGCATTATGATAATTGTGCTCGCAATCTTCTCCACGCTGACGGTATCGGTAGGTGAAGATAAACTCAGGATCCGGTTCGGACCGGTCGGGCTTATCAGGAAGAGCTGGCCATTAGCAGAAATTGCCTCAGTCACTACCGTTACCAATCCCTGGTACTATGGCTGGGGTATCCATTGGACGCCGAATGGCCCGCTCTATAATATATAGGACTTACGCACTTGGTTCCGACCGAAAGATCTAAGAACTAAGACAACTAATAGAGGGCTATACAAACCCGGAATGGAGATCGAACGCGCGTGAATCCCCCGAAATGCACGAGCAGTGATTTTGTCAACTTTCTC
>JANYBK010000081.1 GCA_025360805.1 Methanomicrobiales archaeon | reverse complement strand
GTGCAGGCTGCTTTCGAGAGATCATCCTGTATATAGTATATTAATTTCTGAGATTTAAATCTAAGTTTTTTGGGGTGTTGCGCAAAAGGTTACGGTATGAAATTAATGACACTTTTTGGAGGGGGTCGGGAATGGGAAGTGAAGGGAAAAGCAGGACCCTAAAAAATTCAGCAATGAGGATATTTGCAGCTACACAATAGTTGATATGACCCTTTTTACCATACACCAATAAGCGAGGAGATGGACAGATGCCGGACCTCAAATCCATTCCCGATGATGTCAAGTGGCGGCTTGCGGCTGACAGCGCTGCACGGATTCCTGCACTGTACGATGTGGCATTCAGAAAGGTATTAGGAGAAAGATTTGATGAGATCGAGCGGGAGATCTGGATCGAACTCTCCCGCAGGGCGGTTTCTATTGCAAAGGATCTTGGGTTGCCCGTAAAGAATGCACACGATCTGGCAGAGAGTATGCGCACGGTGATGATAATCCTCTTTGGCCCGGACTACAAGAGTGAAACGATTGATGTGTCGGATGAGGGTTCCGTTATTCTTATCAAACGCTGCCCGTTCCTTGACAAGGGATATGAGATTGGTGCAAAAGGGGAACACATATTTCCCCGGTGCATGGCTTTCACGCTCATGACGGTTCCCTCTTTAAAGAAAGATTACTCGGCACGGTATGTCCGGTCAATGTGCACTGGTGATCGCCAGTGCGAGATAAAGGTAAGTCCAGAGAAAAAAACAGGAGACCACAGAAGGCGGGAAAGAAAAGAAGAGATAATTATCCTTCAACGATAAGCGAACCTTATGTTTTTTTATTTGAGATAATACCCGATGACCATGAAGATAAGGCCGATATAGAACATAATTGCAAACGGTAAGGAAAACCCTAAGTTGATAGTGTCTAACCGTTTTAGATCCTGCATAAATATCATGGCTAAACCGATCACAAAGAACATGACACTTAACTGCATTTTTGTTGCTTTATCCATAGATACACTTACTCCTCACTTCAATATCAAATCCTACAGAAAAAAGCTTTGTTGTTTGGACAGTATTTCAAAATAATAATTCCGGAAAAATTTTAAAACATTTCCAATCGAAAACATTTCTAAAAAATTTTTTTTGCGTGTCAGAAAAATACGGAAATTATTATTCGAAATATCTGTACGTGCCCTCATCCGCAAACCAGAATTATTCCAACTCACTATAAAACCGGAAAAACCCTCAAAAACCCCAAATTCTCCGACGTGAACGCGATAGAGGGCCCCCACGGGTATTTCCAGGCCATTTCTCTTAAAAAACACCCTGAAATATGTCTCAAAACCAGATGCCCTTAAAACGCCGATAAATTGCAGGATCAAATCATGTGTAAATCGGTTATTTTGGAGAAATAACCCTTTAAATCAGTTATTTATATAGCGAGTGACACCCCTTCCAAAAAATCCGAAAACCGGTTCGGAAAAATGGCAATCGGAGGCCGTATAGGGCTCAGAATAGATCATCTCCCAGCACTGGGCAACTGCCCGGATTCTGATTTTGTCTGACGTGTTCCGGACCCCCAGTTCATGCAAATAATCAGGAGTTTTCGATCGAACAGGGGGTCATTTTCACTTAAACGGAGTCCATTTTGGAGAGATACAAAAATTAAAGCCCGCAAAACGCCCGGATTAGTCGTTTTTTCGATTGGAGTTAACTCCTTTTTTTTGAGTTGGGAAATGGGCTATATCCAGGGGATCCATTTGATTTTTTGGCGGGGATTTTTCGATGGTTACTGGAATGATTATTGGAGGATAGAAAAAAAAGAGGATCGCATTTTATTTCAAAAATTCCCAACAACCATCGAGTAGAGATCCACTTTTGGAACAGGAGGTGCTGCGATCTCTCCTTTTTCAATGCGCTCATCCGGATACCCAAGGTTCTCGCAGACAGCAATCCGAAGCGGGCGGCAATCGAGCGCCAACAAGCGACGATACAATTCCGCGACATCGAATTTTGGATCAGCAAGGAGATACACAATTTTTCCCCGCTGCACTTCTTCAACCGTTTCTGACATCCCCTTCTCATGCCCCTTTCCATGCGCCACGACAATAGCGATGCGGGCTAGTGGAATGTGCAAACGGGCAGCTGCAACCTGAAGCGAAGAGATGCCGGGGATCACCGTGCCGGAAAGGTACCCGAGCCCGGCAAGCATTGGATCCCCGGTCGAGAGAACTACGACATCCTCCGGCAACTGGTGAAGCGACTTGAAATCATCAATTGTCCTGACCTCACATCCCGGTGAAATAAAAGCTCGCGCAATCTCAATTGCCCGGTCAGAGCCATAGATTTTTTTAGCCAGTCCGATCGCCTGGATAGCCTGCTCAGTGAGCATCCCCGGACCGCAACCTACGCCAATAATTATCATGGACTTTCTCCTATTACTGCACCTTTTCGGTCAACAAGAACGACATGAACATTCGGTCGCTCTTTTTTAAAACCGGCAAGAGTGGCGTGCATGACCGGTTCAAACGATGGCGATGCGGCAAATTCTTCCACCGTTGCGTACCCGGTACGGTCTAGTATCTGCGGATTGATATAGCGGAGGATCAATGCCGGTAAGCCACAGAGGATCACATCGCCCTGCGCTGCATCCAGTGCCTCGCCAATTTTCCCGCCGACAAGAATTACTTCATGCTCCGGGAAAAGCAGCCGGGCATACCGCAGACCAATTCTCCCGGTAGTGATCACCGGGTTCTTTGCAGAAGATACCTGACCGCAGACCGATTCTTCCAGATGATCATCCCACGGTTCGACAAGACCGGTTGTTCCGAGAATGGAGATACCCCCCTCCACACCGACACGGGAGTTAAGAGTCTTTTTGGCAACCTCTTCTCCCATTGGAATATGGAGTTTCACTAAAACTCCTGAAAGGCCGGTCTCATCAATAGCTTCTTTGATCGAATGCATGATGCAATCCATAGATGGTGAACTTATTGCCGGTTCTCCTTTGTGATACCGGGGGGTATCCCGGATAAAGCAGCCAATACCTTTACCGGGTTCAAGATGTATCCCATCCGGTCTGGGGATTGCTTCAGCAACAATAACCACACCGGCAGTCACATCTGAGGGATAATCACCGGCAAATTTTTTACACGAAGATTTGCCTGCGTGTGCATCCACATTTACTTCAACTGTAAATCCGCAGGGAATTTGAATAAAAACAGAAGGGATCTTTGTGCCGGGAAGTGAGAGGATGGCGGCCTTACATGCAGCGGCCGCAGTTGTTCCTGTAGTGAACCCGCGGTGGAGGACCATTCCCGAAGAGGTGAGAACCGCCAGTCCCTGCTCTGCAAGCAGGAGTTGTGCAGGAACAGCACACCGTTGTACCCATGCGGCAGGATATTCAAAACCGGTGACCGGATCCCTCATTTTTTTGCGCCTTCAATAAAAATTGTGATGCACTCGTTAATTGCAGCAACTGCGACCGGAGTGCCGCCCCGGGTACCTTCATTGGAGATGGATGGGATATTGATAGTCCGCAGGACTTCTTTTGACTCGGCTGCATTCACAAAACCAACGGGTGTGCCGATAATCACTGCCGGGCGGATGCCCTCTTTGACAAATTCGCAGAGCATGAGCAGGGCGGATGGTGCATTGCCGATCACAACAATGGAACCGGGTAGCCGCTCTTTTAGCGCGATGAACCCGGCGGAACTTCGGGTAATCCCCCGTACCTTTACAATATCCGCGCCATAATCGAGCGCACAGATGACTTCACTTGTATGTCCTTTCTTCTGGATGCCTACCTGCACCATCCGGATATCGGTAATTATTGGCGCACCGGCTTTTAAGGCTTTGATTGCGGCAGGAATGGGATCATGGCCAAACCGGAGTAAATCCGCCATAGAAAAATCGCCAACAGCAATTGAGCACCGCTGTTTTATGCGATCTTCGACCGTAGTGTTTCCCACTTGTTGCCGGGCGAGCGTCCGGGATTTTTGCGAGATGGCATAGCCTTCCCTTGTGTCGGCACCCGGATCAATATACGTACTTGCGGTGGTATCCTCGGGGTGTGATAATTCCTTTGACATTGTTTCCCATCCTCCATATCCTGCTCTCGCTGCCACCGATGATTACGGTCGTGTGCATATCAATGGCAGGTTCATGTGTTTCGATCTCCTTAAGCGTGGTGATGATCGTCACTTCATCCTCGCGCAGGGCATTTTTTACAATCGCAATCGGCGTTCCTTCCCCGAGATGTTTTCGGGCATGTTCAACTGCGAGGGCAAAGTTGTGCGGCCTTCCCCGGCTTTTCGGATTGTACAGGACTACCGGGATCCCGATTGAAAAGATTGCATCGAGACGTTTCTCGATGATCTCGAGCGGTGTGAGCAGATCAGAGAGGCTGATCACGGCAAAATCACCGGAGAGGGGAGAACCAACCCGCGAAGCAGCGGCATTCGCTGCGGTGACTCCTGGGATTACTTCAATTTCGATCTCAATCCCTGAATGTTCGAGCACCTCAAGAACGATACTTGCCATACCATAGACTCCGGCATCGCCGCCGGATACAATGGCTACTGCATGGGTTTTTGCAAGATCGATTGCCTGTTGTGCCCGGTCCACTTCTTTTCCCATGGAACTACTGATTACGGTCTTGCCTTTCAGTAATGGTTCCAAAGGTTCTAGATACGTGTGGTGCCCGAGCACGTAATTCGCGCTAGCGATGGCTTTGAGAGCCCGTGCCGTCATATAATCCCGCTTGCCCGGGCCAAGCCCGACAATGGCAAGACTTCCCTGCGATGATTCAGCGTGCGATGGCAACCGTAACTCTCCCGTAAACTTTTTTTGTCATAACAAGCGTCTTTCTCTTTGAAGTTGCAAGGGCGCAGGGCTCTGCAACCCCGAGGAGACCTATCTTTGATGCCCGCGAAGGACCAGTCCCTGCCTGTGCGTTTATGGTATCGTCGTCAATGAATATTAAATTGCCAGAAAGTATCCCGACAGCTTCGACAAGGCCGGTCTCGTTTATTTTTTGTGTTGTTGTCGCATACACGAGAACATCCGCCTCTGCAATCGTATTCTCTGCAAGAGCTGCACGCACTGCCTCTACAACTTCATCAGACCCGACACCTTTCCGGCATCCGATGCCAACGGTGTATTCTCCTTTTTTTAAAAGAATAGATACGTCCGGGCCGGCGAGGACGATAGCTGGTCCCTGCACCGCATGAACCGTGATATCTGTATTCAGGAGAGCGGCATTTACCTGCCGGGTTGAGTCCCGGTTAAGAATTTCTGTACCCGTCCGCTCCGCAATGGTCTCAACAGAATCCCGGCCCCGGGACTCCGTTGCAGTCGTGATTACTGGTTGAATCCCGAGTCCCGCGAGCTCCTTTGTGAGTTCGTTGGCTCCATGATGACCTCCCAGAACGGGTATTGCATAACGGAGATCCGGGCTCACGACAACAACAGCCGGATCCGTCCATTTATCATCCAGCAGGGGTGCAATCTTCCGCACGACAATGCCCATTGACATCAGGGCAACGATCCGTTTCCTGCCGGTAAAAACGGTTGTAAAAATATCCGGGTTGTATTCTGCTACATCGGCTCCAAGAAATGTGGCGATGCGTTCTGCTTCGGAGCGGGAGTAAGGAAACGTAATTACAACAGTGTCAGTCATGAGTAGAGATGCGATCGCTGGTAACCGGACTCTGTACCTTTGACAGATTTTCCTACGATGAGCAGGGCCGATTTTGTGATTCCGGCTACCTGTGCTTTCTGCGCAATATCGGCAACCGTACCGTAAATGATTTTCTGGTCAGGCCATGATGCATGGAAGACCACTGCTGCCGGGGTATCCGGAGGACATGCCAGTTTTTCCGTAATATCGAAAAAGTGCTCACTACCAAGGAAAAATGCCATGGTGGCCGGGTACTGCGAGAGCTCGGCGATGTAATCCTTATCAAGTGTTTTTCCTGCCGGGCGGGTGATGATCAACGTCTCCGAGACACCCCGGGGGGTGAATTCGGTAGTCAGGGCCGCAGCAGCGGCAAAGACTGAAGAAACACCCGGAACGATCTGGACCGTGATGTTTAATTTGTGGAGTTCTGCGATCTGTTCGACAATCGAACCATACAGGGCCGGGTCGCCCGAATGCAGTCTGACCACCGTCTTTCCCTTCCGTACCCGGTCTGCCATGAGAGCGACCATATCATCGAGGTGCATACCCCAGCTGTCCACTTTCTCTGCAGCAGGGCTTGATGCAACAAGAACAGGGTTCACAAGGGAGCCCGCAAAGAGCAGAATGTCAGCCCGGTCGAGCAGGGCTTTTCCTTTCACCGTGATCAATTCGGGATCGCCAGGACCGGCTCCGACAAACCAGATCACCATCTTCTGATCATTTCCGGGCATACATCACGCTCATATAATCGCTCTCGGCAGGAAGATCCTCGTTACGGTATATTTTCATATCGGGAAAGAACATCCGTTCGATTAACACAAAATCACTATACCCTTCAGAGCGTAGTTCAGCGGCTTTTTTCCGGGGTCTCCGGACTTTTAAGAAGATTCCGGCTTTCTGCGTTGACCCATCAGATACGGAAAAACTGCTATTGACCGGTACTCCGGCAGCGGATGCAAATGCAGTGATAGAACTTATACCCGGTTCAGTCCGGAATTCAATTTTCGGGTGGGTCTCAGCAATGACTGCACAAAGACGTGAGAAGGTGGAGAAGAAGTTTGGATCGCCAAGAATACCAAAAACCGCAAGACCATTATCAGCTACGGGAGCGATCTTTCCTGCATTTGCCACAAGACACCGGCGGATCTTCGTCTCGTCATTGGTCATAGGAAAGTCCAGCACTACCGGTTCGCGATACGGGACAACGAGATCCTGGGCTATCCTTCCCGGAACAAAAACGGTATCGGCTTCCTTGAGGAGCCTGACTGCCCGCAGAGTTAAAAGCTCGGGATTTCCCGGACCCAGTCCAAGTCCTATGAGCACGCTGCACCCCGTGCTACAATAATATAGACCGGATCGATGGGTTTGAACATGATACTTTCTGAAATATCATGCGACCGTGAGACCTGTACCTGAACAACCTCCGTAAAAAGCCCGAGCTCTTTTAGTGCAGTTACCGCACGTTCGAGCGTACTCACCATGACCGCGTTGATCACGATCGTCCGTTTCACTTTCTTTGCCAGCACCGGAAGGATCTCTGCAAGATGCTGGGTGCCACCAAGGAATGCGCAGTCAAATATCTGATCGTTTTTGAGAAAATTCATGGCGTCCGTGCAAAAAAATTCAATGTTGTGCACTCCCGCATTCCGTGCAGTTTCCGTTGCAAGAGAGACCGCCTCTAACCGTTTGTCAAGCGAGTAAACTTTTTTTACGGTCTTTGCCATCGCGACCGAGACCTTGCCAGTGCCGCAGCCGATCTCAAGGACGGTGTCGGTTTTGAGCAGTCCCAGTTTGAATAAGGAGACTGCCATGATCTCGTCCTGGGTTGGGCCGCCGGCAAGTTTTGTG
>JANYBK010000045.1 GCA_025360805.1 Methanomicrobiales archaeon | reverse complement strand
CCAATTCAATTGTCGTTGTGCTATTGGCCTTAATCTCGGAAGGTAACGCTGCCGGACTAGCATGACCGAGTGTTGATTTTTTCTTAAAAAATGCTTCAATAATCGAAGCATTTGGAAGCAATTCGATTAGGCAGCGACTTTCTAAAATTGATGTGGGTATATCACCGGAATTGTTTACCAAGAACGAGGCGTTAATTTTTAAAAAATTAAATTTTGGAAACTCTTCGTATTGCACCGAATAATTCGAAATGTAAGGTATTATGGCCAATATTGGTTTATCTCGTTGAAATTTTTTATAGCTCAAATATAATGCAATGAGAGAAACGCATAGGGATGCTATTGATATATATAATGCAAAATTATCGGATTGGGTTTGCACGATTGTTTGAGTAGAATTTGGATCCATTTTGACCTATCCTGTTTTGATTTTCTCTCTCGTAAGTTTTTCAATTGTAACCTTAAGGTAATCGCCCTCTCTGATATTCTCAATATCTCTAATTTCTTGTGGGATTGTGATACGACCATCTTTAATTACCTTTACAGTAGCAGCATGTATTTCGCCCATATTAATCTGTATTAAAAATGCGGTCAGCGTAGAAATAACCCTTTTTATTAGATTTTTTTACAATCACCTTTATCACGTATTAAAACGTAGAAATATGTAGTTAATATACGTTTAATACATGGAATTGCACCTAAGGCGCATTCCCTAGGTAGGAAATTATTTGTGAAAGACATCCGCTCCGCAGGCAACAATATCGATCATAAGGCTGATGATGGCAAATCTCAGCAGCGGAGCAAATTGACCCGGAATGTGCTGGGTCTTGCAAAGCGAATTTTGCTGCCAAACCTGAAATTCAAGGCTCACCATAATTGCAAATATACCCACCTCGACTATTTCAAAATTCTAACGTTCGCTGGAACACGTCGTGTTTTCGCCGAAGGAAGCTCGAATGCCCTTAGATATTCGACGGATAACCCTTGCCCTACGGCCGACGCCTTATTCCATCATTTGAAAAAGTTCACGACGGAGGAGCTTAGCACGGTTTACCAACAGGCTACCGAGGACGTTCTTGTTTTAGCAAAGAACAGAGGATTATTAAACAGCCCTGTAACTGTGGCCATAGACCTCTCTGATGAGCGCTATTACGGTGACAGGAAGGATCCAATGGTTGTTGGAGCAGAATACAAACTCGGCACTACCAAGGTCTATCGGTTTGCCACCCTTACCGTCACAGAAAAGCACTGCCGAATTGTTATCAGGGCAATTCCTGTTGGCGAAGGGTTCAAGAAGCACGAAGTTGTCGCCAATCTTGTCTCGTATGCAAAAGAGAGAATCGAAATTGGCTTGGTCTGTATGGATCGCGGTTTTCATTCAACCGAAGTGTATTCCACCTTGGATGCTATGGGAGTGAATTATCTTATTCCTGCAGTAATGACATCGCGAACGGTATGGGCAATACGTGCAAAAGAACCACCAAAAATCATCCCGTTCGTGGTAAAAGGGCGGGATCGAATAAAAAGCGTTCAGACCAATTTGGTTGTTGTCCTCGACGATAATATGGAGAGGATGTTTTACTTCACAAATATGGAGCTTGATCGGATGCATACTCGACAGTTGAATAACATGTATGCAAAGCGCTGGGGAGCTGAAACTGCTTTCCGAGAAATGAAAAAGTTCAGGCCGAAGACAACGTCGAAAAATTACGTTATCCGGTTGTTTTACTACCTGTTCTCGATGTGCCTGTATAACTTATGGGAGTATACCAACATGCTTCTATCCGTAATCATCATGAAACAGAAGATTCCCGATATGACAACACTGTTGTTCGGGATCCTCCTACTCCATGGGCTTGATCCGTGTGGTGCGGGGCCACCCCACGTACTATAGCATTGGATTGAAAATACCGGTATGATTTTTGTAAACCATACTGATTAGGAGGATAATTTTTCAATACTTTGATCATGATTCTTTTATTCTCATAGTTTTTTTGAATCTCTTTCGATGATTTTTAAATTCACATACTCAATGATCTATTATGCGATACGTAACAGAGCAGGTAGATCGCGTAACCGGTTCCTGCTCGTGGAACCAGTGGATCTTTGGTCGAAAACAACACGACTTTGGAAGAATTTGGCGTCAACTGCGGCAGGGCAAGAAGGAAGCCTACAGCCAAGCAGATCGTCGCTATAACCGGGCCACTTTTTAACCGATTTCTAAAAGATCACATAACGTTACCCACACATCACAACTGTCATTACTCGAACACAGACTTTTTAAGACTCGCAGTATTTTCGTCAGTGCATGAAGACTACGCTGAAGGGAGTTCGCTGCAGTTGAAATACGATGATGAGTTGAAAAACACAATTCAGGGAAATGCAAAATTTCCAAATGGCTGTCCTTCCGGTGACACTTTACTTTGGCATTTGAAAAAGTTCAATCAAACTGAACTATGCTCAATGCACGATGCAATTACCGCAAAGATCATCAAAGAAGCAGTCAGAACTGGTGGTATCGATCGAAAGGTCGATCTTGCTATCGACTGTACGGACTTGCCATATTTTGGGGATGATGATGATCCCATGGTAGTAACCAAAAAGCCAGAACGTGGGACTGACCACTGTTTCAGATATGCAACAGCCACAATCGTTGTGGCAGGACAAAGATTCACTCCGAAAAGTATCCCTATTGAAGAAATTGGAGCGCTGCATGTTGTCGTTGGAAAGTTAATAAGTTATGTTAAAACGCTCGTTAACATCGATCATGTCTACCTAGATAAAGGTTTCAATTCTATCGAGATGGTTTCCACGCTGAATAAAATGGGCGTGAAATATGTGATGCCTGCAATCCAGAATCCTAGGATTAAGCACGCCAGTCGAATCCACGAGGTAAATACAATCCATAGATACAGGATAGGAAAATCACCGCACGATACATTCACCAACCTTGCAATTACCTACAACAGAAAAGGTGAGAAAATTGCATTTTATACAAATACTCAAAAAGCCGAAGCAGTCACCGCTCTCTATACAAAACGATGGGGAATTGAAACGAGCTATAACAAAAAGAAGAACAACTTCTTGGCGAAAACAACATCGAAGAACGCAATTATCCGATTGTTCTATTTCCTGTTGGCAGTCTGTCTTTACAATCTCTGGCAGTTAGCAAACATGTGCATGTCTCCGACACAAGGTCACGGTTTTTCCAAGTACGCAGTGAGCGCACCAATATTTGGAAAGATGTTACTGACCATAATCGAGATGCTGAGTATAGGACCACCAAATTGGGGAGATGCGCGGTCTACAAGCCCACCACCTATTTTGGCAGGCTCTCCCATTAAATTGAGGTAAAGTAGAACCGGAATCCCTCATTCGTGTTTTTAAATAACACACTATTGACTGTAAAAAATGAAAAAAATTATTCAAAAGTAATCCATTTTTCGAAAATTTTGATTATCTCCGATATGCCTTGTGTCGTGCAGTTTCTCGAATAGCAGTGTCTTTACTAATCGCAGGTCTTACTTGGGTTTTTGTGGGAATTACTGTAGAGATTAGATACAATGCAACTAAAATGAGTACATTAGCTCCAAAAAGCGCAATGATAAATGGAGTGGCTGCCATAACAGTAACACTCATTAAAACCGATATTATCAATATAATAACGATTTTATTCGTAAAATACCACTGTTTGATCCAATCATTTTGTTCTTGCCCTTTTTGAACGATTTCTAAATTTCTTGCATCGTTATATCGAATATAATTTTGTCCAGATTCTGAATTATAAAACTGATTATCATGTTCTAGTTGCCGTCTTCTATTCTCTTGTTCAAAAAAATCAGATTGTGGATCATAATCTTCATCTGACCTATACGACATGATTTCGATTGTGATGAGAATAAGCATAAAATTATCTAATTAGATTTCAGATCCAAAAAATTTCTTCCTGAATTGAGTTTCTAGAATAGTTAAATCTAGAAATATCGACTATGAAATCTACTTTCGGATCTACTGTTCCGGGTCATCGCCCCTTAAGCATAAACCTGCCGGCGGTTTATTGGCACATTTCTGCATGCTTCCGGCCTGCTCTGCTGCACATTTTGCCCTCGCACGCTCGCGTTTGCCGTCATGGAGCTGGCGCTCCCGCTCCTCCTGTCGCTCTTCTTTTGTCTCGTACCGGTCCCGGAGTTCCTGCCACCGCTGCTTCCCGCCGCCGCACGATGCATGGTGGCAGCCGGCATGGATGGCGCCGTTTTCGAACTGGATCGCGTACGCCCCGTCCGTGTGGGCGTCGGAGAACGGGCACGATGCGAGAAGATAGATCCTGCCGTCCAGGTACGGCTTTTCGGATCGCACGGGAATAGAATGGCTCCGGAGCCAGCCCGGCAGGTCCACCCGGTTCCTGTATCCTTTTGGTTCCCCGGGAGTTCCGGGCGGTGCCGGCGGCAAATTCCCGGTGGGAAGGAAAGCCCCCAGGGTTTCCAGCAGCTCCCCGCTTACCACGCCGGGCCGCTCCGGCACGGACACAATCCTGCTCCTCCGGTGCGGGAGCTCAGCAGTGTTGTCACCCTTTCGTGCGATCGTGCCGTAGAGTTTCCAGATCCGGCCGGCGTTAGAGTTTGCCTTATCTACGGTTGCGGACTCGTCTGAGAAGATCGCATCCAGCACCGCGAGTCCCCGTTTTACCATGGCGAGCGAGGCTGCGTCATTGGGGAGATCGATCCGGTACAACAGGTGGGCCCCGTTGCCGGAATCTGCCCGGACCGGTTCGGGAAACCCGAGGTTCCCGAGCCAGAGAGCAACCCGTTCCGCCATCGCAAACGCGGCCTCGTGTTCACTATCGGACGACGAGACCCCGCTCGGCCGGACCGGGTCGATGTCGACCGGGAACCACCGGCGCCGTGTGATCTCGGCGTCCGAGGTCGTTGTATCGGTCCGGGCGAGCCGCATCTTGATCCGGTTTGCCCGCCGGGAGAGGAGCGACGGGTTCACCCGGTTTAAGGTCACGTAGGTCCCGTGCACTGCCGGGTCCGCGTCAAGCGCCCCCGCAAACTGTGCAAGTGCTGCATAATCCGTGAAATACCCGCTGTGCGTTGCATTCTCCGCAAGTGCCCGGCACTCGACAACCTGCCCCGGTCCCGCGAGGAGTTCGATGACCGACGCCATATTCCCGGTATAGTCAGCCGTTCCGGCCATCGCCCATCACCCCGCAGTCCACCGTCACGGGTTGTTTACCGGCCTCTGCCGGGTTATTTTCGGTACTGGGGGTAAAGGTCCATTGCTCCCCGGCGGTTTCGCGCCATTCCGATACAAACCCCGGCTTCGGCTCGCCCTTCACCCGGCACTTGTACTTGATGCGGTACGCGTGCGAGTGCGTCCGGACCACCGAGATCCGGTACAGTTTTCCGCCCCGCTTCCGGATCCCATCCGCAACTGCAGTCGCGATGAGGAAGAGCGGGACGACCGGGTCGTAGACTTTTGGCCGGGTCATCAGGTCCGCCCCCGTTCGAGCTCGGCAATGCGCCGGCTGATACGTTCGATCTTCCGGTCCTGGCGTGCGGTTGTCCGGTCCATCCGGTCAACGAAGATGAAGAATAAGTCCCCGTGGTTCTCCAGCATTTCGGGCGGGAGCACCATGCCCAGGTTTCCCATCCTCTCTTCTGCGGAGGGGATCTTTTTCTTCCGGTGCAGCATTCCGCAGCCGGCAAGCTCGGTCTTGCGTTCCACCATCACGGGCTCTTTGATATGCCGCTTTGCCCATGCAAGTTCGCTGTTCTCCTGTTCGTTCTCTTCTTTCGGGGATGCTGCTCCATCCCTTTGGGACACCTCGCGGGAAGGCCCGGCAATGCCATCGCTTCTCTGTCCCGGGATCGTCCCGGCCCCGTCTGTTGGTTTGTCTGTGGTTTCCATGGTAATCGCTGCTGAAATTGTTGTGTTCTCCCCTCCATTTCCCCCCTGGACTGCGGGAGCGTCTGCTCTCCCGTCACAACCTCAAGCGCCGGTTCCGGCTACAGCCGCAGCTCTTTGCAGCGACTTTGTCTCCTGTCACGGTTGCATACGGCAGGCTGAACCGTACGGGTGAATCAGGAGCTTAAACGACCGGGACCGGCGGTCAATTCCTACGTATACGAGAAGAGGCGGGCACCATAATTTCAGCAACGGGTCCCGCGATGATATACCCGGTGCCGGTCTTCATTGTAGGCAGTGCGATGATGCCGGCAAGCGTGTGCAGGAGTGAGCTGGGTGTTTCTTCACCGATGACTTTGACTCCTTTCCTGCGGCGCTGGCCGGTGATGATGATTCCGCTCACGGACAGCATCGAGAGGTACAGGAACCGGGAGTAGAAAGTCGCGGCCTTTGGGGTGGCTCCGAGCTTCCGGATCTTCCTCGCTGTTTGTGTGCAGAATTCGTTTGACATGCTATATTCCTCTGTTCTAAAATAGTGGTTAAAAAGGTTAATGGTCGCTTCGAATTTTTTCGCAGGTATTTCGGAGTTCTGGCTGAATCCGGGCTTGAATTATGATTATTTTTGTCCGGATTGTGAGACAAATTTTTTGGTACGCTGAGCGCGGCAACGGCGGGCAGAGGCGAATGTTTTTACGGGGTAATTTCATGGATTTTTTGCGGGAAAATGGGGGAGGTGCCGCAGTGATTGAATGACCGGACGGTTGGGTGCATGCAGGAAAAAATGGTAAACAAATAGTTGTCCTAACTGTTCACCGGGCCGTATACCGGGAGGATTTCAACAATCCAGGAATATTTCAGAAGATACTTTTGATACAATTTTCGCGTGCAAATTTTTTTTTAATCGCCCGGAACGATCCGCTTCCTGTCAGTGCGATCGAAATTCGCATCGAAACTCACCTGCATGATTCCGGGTTTAATAACCGAACCTTCGCTCGTATTCTTTATGCGGCAGCCATTCGATAATTAACGCGATCACATTCTCGCCATCTCCAGCGATGGTGTACATAAGCCGCCAGCTCTTATGAAAATTATATATCCACAGGTTATCCAGCTGGTATTTGCTCAGATATGATTTCGGGATGAGTCGTTTGGGAACCTGAATTCCACAAAATGCGTCAAGTGCAATTGCATCGAATGCGATTTTTAGTTCCCGGGAGAGATCCTTGTCTTCTGTTTTGCCGGAAGCGAGCGGAGAAAAAGCCTGGCGGGCGGGTTCATCGATAAAATAAAGGGCCGCCTTCATTGGATCTTCAGGTTAGCATTCTCAAGATAGCGTTTTATAAGTTCCGGGTTATAGATCCAGCATATTTTTTTGTCGGCATCCGTTGCAATCTTTCCGGAATCCTGGAGATAGCTGACGACCGTAGAGAATGTCTGGTACATCATCTTCTTGGGCAGGTTCTCCCACAATGCCCTTTTTTTATATTCCCCGCTGTGCTCCCTGATGAAGGACTCAACCATCAGTACGGTGTCGAGCTGGGGCGAGTGAACCGCTTTGGCCTCTGATGTCATAGGATGATTTTTGTTATATAACTATATATAACTTTGAGCCGGGAATTTAGCAAAAGGGAACATGAACCAACACTCCTTTTGCGTTCATGTGTACCGCACTTTCAGGTCCGCTACCGAGTAAAGATCGGGTTCATTTTCGAGAAATCCGGAAAGGGATTACTCTGAAAAAGGCAGCGAGTGCATTCTTACCCTGCCTGTCCGGCTTTTTTTGTCGCGAAGGATTCTTTTTTGCAGGATGATCTGCGGAGGGTTGCGAAACCGCCTTCGTTGTCATTATGGGTAGTTGTTTGTTTCACGGGATGAGGTTTGTAGTACCGGAGGGAGGTACGGGATGGAGTGCCGCCTTTTATGCTCTTTATTTGGCACAGCGAATGGTGTCGCATCGCCGCTCCGGGCGGACCGGGCAGCTGGATGCATAGAAAAAGGGGACAAATAATCCGGCTAAACAAAATTAAAAAAAAAGATACGGGTTGGTACCGTACCGGGAATTATACTCTCTTGAGCGTATCGAGTGCCACACTGTAGGGATCCGCATCGTCAATATACGTCAGTTCCATGGTGTCGGTTCCGGTGAATTCGCCGCTTGTGTAGCCGTTGATATTCTCAACCATGGCAAAGGTCCTGCCATCGCGGCTGATAACGCCCGCCATCGGAGTGGTTTCGGTACTGTTGACTCCGAACTTCAGGTTGCCGGAGAAGAGCCGTCCGTGCTGTTCCGTCACGACCATGGTTACGGGCATTTTGTTATAATCGGTATACCCGATCCGCTCTTCGTATCCCTGCATCTGCCCGGTCCAGGTGCCGATGAGGTTCGGGGTTGCTGCTGGTGCTGCTACTGCGGGCGTGGTGGCGGCCGGTACAGGTACTGCGGCCGG
>JANYBK010000042.1 GCA_025360805.1 Methanomicrobiales archaeon | reverse complement strand
TTCATGGAGCGGTTCCCAGAGATCGGCATACATCCGCTCCCAGAATGGCATGTCCACGAACCAGAACAGGTACACAAAACCCCGCGAAGCCGCATCCATCTTCCGGAGTGCCAGCCGGATGTCTTCCATGGTTAGGGAGAGCGAAGCTACCACCACATCATACTGCCCGAAAAGATCGCTGGCCGGAACAATATCCTCCCAGCGTTTGCGGATGATGGAAATATTGGAAATTCCATCCTTTTTCATCCGCTCGGCCATGATTGCCGTCATTCCCTCCCCCGGCTCAATTGCGGTAATCTCCTTTACCCGGGGTGCAAGCGGAAGTGCCAGCGTACCCGGTCCCGCACCGATATCCAGCACACGGGATTCTCTTGTGATATCCAGACCATTGATCGTGGTCACTATCCGTTCGTCATATTCGCTGCGGGAGGTGGAATCGTACCGCTCGGCATTTTCCCGCTTGTTCCAGTTATGCGAGGGATCATCGGAATGCTTGGATGCCTCGTGCAGGTGCTGTCTGACCTTCCAGATCTCGTTCCAGTCCGGATCAATGGATGGAAGTGGTGCCGGGCTCATAGCATTGAGTATGCACACGGCCGGTTAAATAGTATCTGTCCTCACAGAATCTGATCGTAAAAGAAAAATTATTCGTGCCTGAGTGCTTCGATCGGGTTGAGATTAGCTGCACGCCATGCCGGATAAAAACCACAGGCCAGACAGATCACGATCCCAAATCCCATACCTTCAGCAACGGACAATGCATTTGCAATAGTGAACAGGTGCTTGGTTGTGTTCAGGATCAGAGCGCTGATGGCATAACCGGCCATGATACTCATGACCCCGCCAATAGTACTGCCGATGACTCCTATAATCGCAGCTTCATAGATGAACATACTCATCACTTCTTTTTTCTGCGTGCCGATGCTCCGCATGATACCAATCTCTTTTATCCGTTCAGTTACGGACATCATCATGACATTGAAGATCGAGACGCCTGCGACAACCATCGAAATCCCACCAATAGCAGTGACGAACGTCGTTACCATACCAAATGTTGAATAAATGGTTGCCAGTGTTGCCTTGCTGTCCATCACGTTGACGATCTTCATGTCCTTTCGCTTGTTGAGTTGTTTTTCTATGGCGATTTTCATACTCGCTGTATCACCGTCCTTGACTTTCACGACAACTTCGTCATAATCAGCATCCCGGTTATAGGTATTTTCAAACCACTCTTTGGTAACGACAAGGGCACTATCGGTGCTGATATCAAAACTCATTCCCCTTTCCTCAATAATACCTGTAACCCTCAGTGTACCCTTGTCACCATTGGTACCGATCGAGATCCGTGATCCCACTATGAGATTGTGATCCTTGGCAAAGGTGGGGCCTATGAGACAGCCGGAATTCCCGTTGTTGTAAACCCCCTCCTTAAGGTTGAGAAGATCCGGGACATCATCCGAGGGAAGGCCATAGATAACTGCCACAATGTCATCGCTGCCGACACCTATTTTCATATGTTCGGCCGTCTGGTATATGGGTATTGCTACGTTCGGCGCTGCGACTCGTTTGATCTGCTGGAAATTCTGTTCGGTGATCTTTAAGTTCGCTGAACTGCTAGCAGAACCAAATCCACGCCCTCCACCACCACTATAGGGGGTAACAATTACACTATCACCAACCGAACTCAGGCTGTCAGAAACTGATGCCACCAAGCTATTTCCTAAAATTCCCATTGATGCAATGGCAACCACTCCGATGACAATACCCAGCATAGCGAGGGAAGATCGGAGCACGTTGATCCTGATATTCCGCTTCGCGATTTCCCAAAAAATCATAGGACAATTCTCCCATCAGCAATGCGGGTAGTTCTCCGTGAGTATTCAGCGATATGCGGATCATGGGTGACCATGATAATGGTTGTTCCGTTCCGGTTAAGTTCGGTCATCAGGTCCATGATACCGGCACCGGTCTTTGAATCCAGGTTTCCTGTTGGTTCATCGCAAAGAAGAATATCTGGATTATTAATAAGAGCGCGTGCGATCGCAACCCGTTGCTGCTGACCTCCAGAGAGCTCAGTGGGTGTATGGGTAAAGAGCGAATCATCCAATTGAACAGACCTGAGCACCTCCTTCCCCTTTTCCGGGTCCACAGCTTTCTGGGATTTTAACATCATGGGAAATGTGACGTTCTCGATGATATTGAGGAGGGGGAAGAGGTTGAAGTACTGGAAGATGAATCCAATGCGATCCCTTCGCAGGTTGGTCAGTTCGATATCCGACATATCGCCAATGCGGGTACCACTGATGAAGATGTCACCGGTAGTTGGTATATCGAGACAACCCATCAGGTTCAACAACGTGGATTTGCCTGAACCCGATGGTCCCATAATTGATATGAATTCTCCACGGTCTACCTGAAAAGAAACACCGTCTAGTGCAGTCACATCACCAGCGGGTAACGGGTATACTTTTGTCACATCCTGAAATACCATGACCGGCTGTTCGCTCATGGTGGTTTCACTTCTTTGATTTTTTCAGGTAGAGAATCCATCCGCCAATGAATACTGCAAGGATGACTATAGCAGCTATGATCGGGATTATGGGAAGTCCAGTGCTCGCGGCTGCTGTACTCACAACGGATATCTTTACATCCTGCAGAGATGTATACACATTCCCGTCTGCATCTTTGTAGGACAACTGGAGTGGAATGTTCTCTGCAGTTGTCGCAGAGAATGTCACTTCGAAGCTGCCGAAATCATCGGGTTTGAGGGCGCCGACCACATACGTTTTGTATGGATCCTGCGGAATTGCCGGTGCAAGGGAAGTGACCATCACGGTATTTGCATTTTCAAGGCCGGCATTATTTACATCACCGGTGATATGATAGGTGCCAGCATCGTTTTTCACCTTCACGTTGCTTATAACAGGATATGCCCGTTTTTTATCTACGCCAAAGGTGATCGGGACATCCATATTCACGCTATGAGGGTTGTCGCCATTGTCATAGTTCAGGAGGAGATGAAGGGTGGTGGGCTGATCCGCCGTCACAGAAAAATTCACGGGAACTTTTGCACCAGAAGCAACATTGCCCACAAACACTCTGGATGGGGTTGTGGTAATACCGGTACCTGAAACATCGAGGATTACATTTCTCACAGAGTTCTCCCGCGGATTTGCAACCTGTGCATAGACAGTCTTTTTCTTGCCTGCTGAGAATGTATCCGGCTTATCAAGGATGGTAATCTCTAAGGGCGTGTCATCAATTTTGACCATCGCCCGGTAAAAGAGGCTGTCTGCATCGCGGAAACTTAAGGAAAATGTCGGGTAATACGTTCCGTCCAGACCGTTAGCAATCACTGAGAAAATAAACGATTGTTTTTGTGCAGGGCCGATACTGGTAGATGAGTCATAGGGACGGCTTGTTATTATTATTGCGTCACTGGATAATGCTGCGTGATTTACATTAACACCCGTGGCTGTATTACCGTTTGTTACATCAATGGTAAGGGTACCTTTGTCCCAGGGGAAAAAAACAGCTGGATTATAGGTAGCACCAGACACGTATACTTTGTCTGCAGCAACAATCGATTCCGGTGTGGTATAATCGCCGGAAACTACGCCAACCATGGCGCCTGCGAGCAGAACCAGACATATGAGAGAAATAATTCGAACTGTTTTCATTTACATCACCGCCATTGAATAGATCATATAAAGAATATAGAGGACAACCGGTAGTCCGACACACAGTGCTGCATCACGTGGCGATAATTTTCGAGCGTGCTGCATGCCGAAGATCCAGATGTTGGCACTCCAAAGGAGAAAGACCATCGAGATGATCATTGCAATCTGGCTGAGTTCCATCATCGCGGGATCATGCATCAGGGCTTTTACCGCTTCTGTAATCAGATCGGGATTTTGGGAAGCTGCTGCAGAGAGCTGGGGAACGTGAATTCGGGGAATATAGTTGAGTGCTATGACGAAGGTAATGAGAGTTCCAAAGACCTGTGGCAGGTAGCCATAACCTATGAATTCAAGCGTTCTTCGAAACGTTCCTTCGCCTTTGAAAATTAATGAGAACGCATACATCACGCCAGCCCAAATCGCCCAGAAGATGAACGTGCCGATAAGGGCACCGATAGCGGTTGAAAGTACGATAATCGTGCCCATGCCAGGAACGATTCCCCCCAGCAGTTGTCCGGTCAATCCCCCGATAAGGTACCCGTACAATGCTCCGGCAATACCCCCTACAAGGACAATGAGTGCCGGAAATTTCAGGCTCTCCTTATCATTCATTGCATTCTGAAAGAACGCACCCGGTCTGACGAGCAGATCAATAATAGAATGTTTCATCTGATGTTCTCCACATTAGGTCGAACCTATCTGTTGTTGCAGAAATAACAACTTCATTACAGGTAATCTCCTTAGCATATTAATGATATTGCTGAAAAATAAAAATCGTTGTTCTTATCAATAGATCCCAATTTGGTCCGGTTCATAAGTCAATTCCGGAAATTTTTTTGATTTTTGCTTTTATTGCAGCTCCACACATCCAGGCAGGGAAGTGATGGATTTTTTTGCAGAGACTTTTTAAAAATTAAAATTTGTACAACAATGTATATATTTGTACATAACAATTACTGTGTATGCAAACAAAAATCCTCCTCGATGAGGAGCAGATGCCAAAGAAGTGGTACAATATCCAGGCGGACCTATCGTCCCCTCTTGCACCGCCGCTCCATCCCCAGACCCACAAACCGATTGGTCCTGCGGATCTGTCAGCCATCTTCCCGATGGAGCTGATTCGGCAGGAAGTAACTACCGATCGACATATCGACATTCCTGCAGAAGTCCAGGATGTTTTGCACCTCTGGAGGCCAAGCCCACTGTACCGTGCTCACCGGCTTGAGAAATTCCTAAAGACCCCGGCTAAGATTTACTATAAGTGGGAAGGTGTCAGTCCCGCAGGGAGTCACAAGACGAACACGTCGATCCCGCAGGCATATTACAATATGAAGGCAGGGATCGAGAGGATCGCTACCGAGACGGGTGCAGGACAGTGGGGATCGGCCATGTCCTTTGCAACCATGCTCTATGATCTGGAGTGTACTGTCTATATGGTCAGGTCGAGTTATACACAGAAACCCTACCGGAAGTCGATGATGCATGTCTGGGGAGCAGAATGTATCCCCAGCCCGAGTACAAAGACGAATGCCGGCCGTGCGATGCTCGAAAAAGATCCCGAAACTCCCGGAAGTCTTGGAATGGCCATCTCTGAAGCGGTGGAGGATGCCGCGAGCCACAGCAACACCAACTATGCATTAGGCTCGGTGTTGAACCATGTCTGTCTTCACCAGACGATCATCGGGCTCGAATGCCGCGAACAGCTGGCATTGGTCGATGACTACCCGGATGTCGTGATCGGGTGTGTTGGCGGCGGGTCCAACTTCGCCGGTATCGCGTTCCCGTTTGCAGGAGACAAACTGACCGGGAAACACAAGGATGTGGATATCATTGGAGCTGAACCGGCCTCCTGTCCTACGCTGACAAAAGGGCTGTTCACTTATGATCTTGCCGATGAAGCCGGCTACACCCCGCTCCTCAAGATGTTCACGCTCGGGCATGACTTTGTCCCGCCCTCCATGCACGCGGGAGGTCTCCGCTATCATGGCGATTCACCGATTGTCTCGCGCCTTGTGCATGATGGCGTGATGCGGGGTGTCGCCTACCACCAGAGCGAAGTCTTTGATGCAGCCCAGACTTTTGCCCGGACAGAAGGAATCATTGTCGCTCCCGAGACATCCCACGCGGTAAAATCTGCAATTGACGAGGCGCTCAAATGTAAAAAGAGCGGTGAGGCAAAGACGATCCTCTTCAACTGTTCCGGCCATGGTAATTTTGATATGTCGGCATACGATGCGTATTATGCAGGGGAACTGGTTGACTACGAGTACCCGGATACATTGATCAAGGAATCCCTTGCCCGGATCCCAAAGATCTCCTGAAATCCTTTTTTTTTATGAAACGCATCGGATTTCTCATCAATCCCGTTGCCGGTATGGGCGGTGCGGTGGGGCTGAAGGGAACCGATGGCAAGGTAAATGAAGCCCGGCGTCGCGGGGCATTGCCGCAGGCACCGGACCGGGCTTTGATCACGCTCACGCACCTCTCACGAAAAGCGGGTTTGAGTTTTGTTACCTGTTCGGGAGCAATGGGAGAAGAAACACTCAAAAAAGCCGGGTTACATGACTATAAGGTCCTCTATCATTACGCAGGAGAGAGTCGTGCAGAGGACACACGGCAGGCAGCACAGGTATTCCATAAAGCCGGTGTTGACCTGATCCTTTTTTGTGGCGGAGATGGGACTGCCCGGGACATCTTTGATGCAGTGGACCGGGACGTACCGAACCTTGGGATCCCGGCCGGGGTGAAGATGTACTCTGCCGTTTTCGCCATCGATCCAGCAACTGCCGCAGAAATCGTAACCGTGTCCGGTACTGCATCGCTCCGGGATTCAGAAGTGATGGATGTAGATGAAGATGCGTACCGGGCAGGTGAGTTAAAAACCCGGTTATACGGGATTGCCCGCACACCGGTTCTGGCGGGAAAGGTCCAGGTTTCAAAGCACGTTTTTGAGGAGAGGGATGAGGAGCGGGCAAAAAATGAGATTGCCCGTTTCATCCGCGAGATCATGATACCGGATGTGCTCTACATCCTCGGGGCAGGAACAACAAACGAATCGATAGCCCGCGAGATCGGGGTGAACAAGACTCTTCTGGGTGTTGATGCTGTCATGAACGGCAAGATCGTTGCCATGGATCTCGATGAAAAAACACTTTGGGCATTGCTTGAGCACGATCAGGAAGCAAAAATTCTGCTCAGCCCTATCGGGGCGCAGGGGTTCATACTCGGGCGGGGGAACCAGCAGATCAGCGCCCGTGTTGTAAGAACGGTGGGAATAGGAAATCTCATTGTAGTTGCCACGCCGCATAAACTCCGGGAAACCCCCCTCCTCTATGTAGACTCAGGAGATTCAGCGCTTGATGCAGAATTTGGCAATACGGTCCAGGTTGTATCCGGGTACCGTATGGCCCAGCGAAAACGAATTTACCAGTTGGAACGCGGATAGAAAAAAGGTTAATTCTTCTGGGGCGCCTGCGGCGGTTTCAGCATCGTAAATGCGATAAGCAGGCCGATCACTGCCAGTGCAAGTACAATAGGAAATACCCCGAGATACGATCCCGTTGATGTCTTGATGAATCCGGCAAGCTGGGGTCCTGCTATTGCCCCGGCACCATATGCAAGGAAAATAACCCCATAACACCGTGGGTAATCGCACGTGCCAAAAAAGTTTCCGGCAGTCGCAGGAGCGATAGCGAGCCAGCCCCCGAGACATCCCCAGAGCACGGCAAACGCAATAATGTACACCAGTACGGACTGGACCTGCCACATCAGCAGGGATGCCAGTGCAATGAGGACGAACGATACCATCGCCGCATTCCGGGGAGTGAACTTATCCGTCAGCGCACCAAAGACCGGCCGTCCAAAGCCGTTGAAGACTGCAAAGAACCCGACCAGCATCGTGGCAAGCCCGGTCTCAATGCCCACATCGGTGCCCACCGGTTTTGCAATCGAGATGGCCATCAGGCCGGCCAGGCAACCGATAAAGTAGCATGCCCAGAGTGCATAGAATGATGATGTTTTGAGCATCTGGTCGCGCCTGAACTCGCAGGTTACATGCTGACCTGCAACAGGGGCCGGAGGTGTCCATCCCGCAGGTTTCCAGCCGGCTGTCGGGAACTTCAGGGGCATGGCTAACAGTATTGTTACGATGATCATCACAACCCCGAAGATACGGAATGTGTTCATCACGCCATAGGCACCGATGAAATATCCTGCAAGGTTAGCCGTGATGAGCGCAGAGAACCCAAAGCCGAGAACCGTGAGGCCAACGGCAAGCCCCCTACGGTCCGGGAACCAGCGGGCCGACACGGCGACCGGTACCCCGTACGCTATCCCGACACCGACTCCCCCGATTATTCCATACACGACGTAGAGCATCGGAACGGAATTTGCAAACGATGCCAGCAGCCAGCCAAGACCGGTCAATATCCCGCCAACGATGGTCACATTCCGCGGCCCGTATTGTTCTATGTATTTCCCGGTGAGCGGCATGGCGATGGCAAAGAATGCCAGAAAAACCGAAAACGGCAACAGGATATCGTTTGCCGTAACCTGCTGGCCAAGGGTGCCGGTAAAATAATCGGTGAGCGGCTTGACAAAGATACTCCACGAATAGATTGAGCCTAAGCACAGGTTGATGACCATGCCGAGGATAACAAGTATCCAGCGCCCTTTCTCCGGTTCCATGCCGAATAATTTCTCCTGTACTGATTCGCTCATTTTTCCCTCAATGGTAAAAATTTTAAATTATTCCTCCAGCGTTGAAATATCGCCGGGGTCTATTCCCATCTCTTTGGCTTTTAAGACGCGACGCATGATCTTGCCGCTCCGGGTCTTGGGGAGTTTGTCAACGAAATCGATCTCGTGCGGCATGGCGATCGGGCCAATGGTGGTCCGCACGTGATGGAGCAGATCCTGCTTGAGGTTATCGCTGGGGTTGTTTCCTACACGGAGGATAATAAAAGCCTTGATAGAATTCCCTTTCAGCGTATCCGGCTTACCGATGACTGCCGCTTCAGCAACCGCGTGGTGGGAAACCAGTGCACTCTCTACTTCCGCTGTTCCGATATTGTGGCCGGCAACAATAATTATGTCGTCTGACCGTCCGAGGATCATGATGTAACCATCCTTGCCTTTGACTGCAAGGTCGCCAACCGTATAGACGGCTTTTATCGTCTCCCAGTATTTCCGGTACCGCTCATCATCATTATAGACGGTCCGGAGCATGGATGGCCATGGGGATTTGATCACGAGAAGGCCGCCAGTACCCGGCTTGACAGAGTTCCCATCCTTGTCAACGACATCGGCTTCAATACCGGGTATGGGTCTTCCGGCAAAGCCGGGGCGCATTGGTTCTCCGATCATCGTTGTGATCATATGCATGCCGGTTTCGGTCTGCCACCAGGTATCGAGGATCGGGATCTTGTCCTTTCCAATAACATGGTAGTACCACTCGAATGCCTCGGGATTCAATGGTTCTCCGACCGAACCGATGATCCGGAGGGAGTTTAAGTTGTACTTGTCGGGCCAGACCTCCCCCATTTTCATAAACATCCGGATCGCGGTTGGGGCGGTATAGAATATCGTGACCTTCTGCTCCTCGATAAGTTTCCAGTAACTTCCTGCATCCGGGTAATCAGGGGTCAGCTCTGAGATAAAGACGGTTGCACCAACGGCAAGAGGACCGTACGTAATGTAACTGTGACCCGTGATCCACCCGGGATCTGCAGTACACCAGAAAATATCATTGTCCTTTATATCGAACACGTATTTACTGGTGTAATAGGTGCCGACCATGTATCCGCCGCAGGTATGGACGATACCCTTTGGTTTTCCGGTAGACCCGCTGGTATAGAGGATGAAGAACGGATCTTCGGCATCCATGACTTGCGGCGGACAGGTATCGGACATTCCCTTCATCATTTCATAGAAATCCAGCTCGCGCTCGTGGAGATCTATTGGAGGATCCCGCCTCCGCAGGACAACTACATGTTCCACGGTCGGAGAGTTGACGATCGCTTCGTCAACAATTCCCTTGAGCTGGATTGCCTTGCCGCGGCGAATCGAGATATCTGCCGTGATGACCGCTTTAGCCTTTGCATCCTGGATCCGCATGCTCAATGCAGCAGCACCAAATCCCCCGAATACGACATTGTGGACCGCTCCGATACGGGCGCAGGCAAGCATGGCAATGATCTGTTCGGGAACCAGCGGCATGTAAATGCAGACGCAGTCCCCTTTCTTTATACCAATATTTTTCAACGCATTTGCAAAGCGTGAGACCTGCGAGAGAAGCTTCTGGTAGGTAAAGATACGTTCCCGTCCCTCTTCCCCCTGCCAGATAAGCGCCACCTTGTTGCGGCGGCTATCATTCACATGGCGGTCAAGACAGTTTGCGGTGATGTTGAGCTTAGCGTTAACGAACCACTTTGCATACGGGTAGTTCCACTCCTTTACCGCACTCCACGGGCGGATCCAGTCAAGCTCTGAGGCCATTTTTGCCCAGAATCCATCCGGGTCAGTTAGAAAATCCTTGTAGGCTTTCTGGTAGTCTCCCATCCATGCATTTTTTTTATACTGTGGGTCGGGTGTGTATGTTTTCACATCCTCGACGAGTCTGACGTTAAAATCCTCTGTCATGGTCCCACCTATTTTACACTATTAATCATGTTAAACATTCTATATATAATTGTCGAAGATATGTTCGACAAACATACCTGCGGAGATTTTTTTTCGGAGTGTGAATAAAATTGCGGGATCTTTTTTAGAGTCGGGATCCAACGCGCAGAAGAATTGCCTGTCCGCTAGCTGGATATAAAAAGGGTTATCTGTCCGGGTTTTTCAATATAGGATTGATGCTCGAGAAATTCAAGGGGTGCCTTCTGGGTGCAGCGATTGGCGATGCGCTGGGTATGCCCAACGAGAGCGGTGCTCCAAACTTGAACAAGATGAAGTACGGGTACCGCCGCCCCTACAAAGGCCATCCCAATGATGGCCTGAACCCCGGACAATTTACTGATGATACCCAGATGATGATCCTGGTCGCAACCCTTCTTGCGGACGGGAAATTCAACGAAGAGCGGTACTTGAACGCGCTTAAAGAACTCTATAACCGGGGCGCCCTCCGCTTTCCCGATGGATCGATCTCTTCGGTGTGCGAGCAAACTGTAAAAGAGAATGTTCCCCGAAAAGGAGTGAAATCCACCACCTCTGGCTGCCTCCCGATTGCTATCCCGTTTGCACTGGCGTTTCCTGCTATGAGCGAGGGATGTGAACGGGCTGTGAGGGCGTGCAACGTCACCCATACGCACCCGGCAGCCCACGCCGCCGCCTCAACCGTTGTCACCCTCATCTACCATGCTCTTCATGACAGTCCTGACCCTGTCGGAAAAGCTTTGCATAAGGCACAGGCAGAAGATGAAGTGCTCGGCGGAAAGATCAGGAATGCAATTCTTCTGGAAAAGGAAGGGATGGAGACCGAGACTGCGCTCCTCAAGATTGGAAATGATGTGTCCGTGTTCCAGACCCTGCCCATTGCGTTCTTCTTGATCAGCAGGTATCCCCACCCACCGGATCTCCTCACTGTTGCTGCCAACACCGGGGGAAATACCGACACCATCGCCTGCATCTGCGGGGCATATCTTGGTGCGGCAAAAGGAATCGAAGCGCTTCCTGCAGATCTGCTCGAAGGACTTGAAGACCGGCAGCGGATCGAACTGCTCGGCCAGCGGCTGCACAGCGTCTACTCCCGTAAACTGGATCAGGTATAAATCATTTTTTCCGGGCACTCTTTCGTATTTTTCTCCGCTCCCCGCTTAACAAGCATTAAATTTTGACAATCGGATACTCTTTTATGAAAATTGCGATTATCGGGGCCTCCGGCTATGCCGGCGGTGAGCTCGTTCGCCTGCTCGTTCATCACTCCAAGGCAAAAGTCACGTGTGCCACTTCCCGCAAACTGGCAGGAACTCCTCTTGACCAGATTCATCCCCACTTAAAAGGATTTACCAGCCTCAAGTTCGAAAATCCCGGGATAGATGACATCGATGCCGATGTGGCGTTTCTTGCAGTTCCGCATACGGCAGCAATGACCTATGCCGGCAAGCTGCTGGAGCGGGGGATCAAAGTTGTGGATCTCAGCGCAGATTACCGTTTGCCAAAGGATATCTACGAGAAGGTGTATGGTGTTGCACATACCGAATATTTCCCTGCACCGTATGGTATCCCCGAACTCCACCGCAAGGAGTGTATCAATGCAAAGTTTGTTGCAAACCCCGGGTGTTTTCCTACGGGAGCAACCCTTGCTGCAGCCCCCCTGGCAAAACATGCCCACACGGTCATCTTTGATTCAAAGACCGGCGTGAGTGGGGCGGGCGACAACCCGTCTGCCACTACCCATTATCCCAATGTTGGTGACAATATCGGGCCGTACAAATGGACGAGCCACCGCCATCTCGCCGAGATGAAGCAGGAGATCGCCGGGCTGGGTTCAAATGCGAACGTTTACTTTACTCCTCACCTTGTCCCGGTGAACCGTGGTATCCTGACCACAGCCCATATCCTGCTCAACGAACCCCTTGAACAGAAAGCAGTCGAGAAACTCTACCAGGATTTCTATAAAGGAGAATATTTCATCCGGTACCAGAAACCCTCGCTTGCAGCAGTCCGCGGGAGCAACTTCTGCGACCTGATGGTTGAGAGCGAAGGAATGCGTGTCGTAGTATGTTCTGCGATCGACAACCTGGTGAAAGGCGCAAGCGGACAGGCGATCCAGAACATGAACCTGATGTGCGGACTCTCTGAACAGGATGGGCTTGCCAGCGCTGGCATGCTGCCGTAGGTGTAAAAATGCTGGTAAAAGACGCAATGACAAAAAAACCGGTGGTCTGCTCTGCTGATACCCCTCTCCGGGATGCTGTAGGTCTGTTCCGGAAACATCATATCGGGGGCCTTCCTGTGATGGAAGGTGGGGAGGTTGTAGGGATGCTCACCGAGTCAGATCTCATCTCGCTCCTTGAATCAGAACGGATCTCCGATGATCTCTGGCTTCCCTCGCCGTTTGAGATCATTGAGATCCCTATCCGCGAGTACGTGAACTGGGAAAAGACCAAGCATGCCTTAAGAAACATCGGCGATATGCCGGCAAAGAAGGTAATGACGCGCCACGTGATTACCGCAAACGAGGATATGGAAATAGAGGCAGCGGCATCGCTGATGTTAAAAGAAGGTATCACCCGCCTTCCAGTGATCCAGGGGAAAAAACTCACCGGGATTCTTACCCGGGCAGATATCATTAATGCGATTGGTTCATCGATCTCCGATACGGAAGCAGAGGGTGCGTAAATGTCAGTCAGGAGTATCTGTGCAGTCAAAGGAGTAACTGCGTTTGGCATGAAAGAGGGAAAGTTTGGCCTTGCACTTATCCGTGCAACTGGTACTGCTGCCGGGGTCTTTACTGAAAACCTTGTCAAGGCAGCACCCATCGAACTCATGCGCAAACAGATAAAGAAGGGAACACTGGAAGCCATTATTGCAAACAGCGGCTGTGCCAATGCCTATACCGGTAAACGCGGGTATGAAGATGCGGTTGCGATGACCGGGTATGCCGGGGCAGCACTCGGGGTCGATGCAAAGCAGGTCGGGATTGCGAGCACGGGAGTGATCGGGCGGTATGTTGATCTTCCGCTGATCGAGCGCCAGTGCAAAGCGGTTGCGCCCAAACTCGATCGCACGGTGGAGGCAGAAACCCTTACCGCACAGGCCATCATGACTACCGATCTCTACCCGAAGCATGCACTGGTGGAGAAAGAGTCGTTCTGTATCGGGGGAATAACGAAGGGAAGCGGCATGATCGCCCCCAAAATGGGCACGATGCTTGCGTTCATCTATACTGATGCCGAGATCGGTGCAAAACCGCTCTCAGACGCCCTGAAACTTGCCACCAAGAGATCGTTCAACCGCGTGGTTGTCGATGGCGATACGAGCACCAACGACATTGCGCTCTGCACGGCAACCGGAGCCGCCGGCAAAGTGAACGTGAAGGAATTTTCCGCTGCATTAGAGGAATGCTGCCGCTCCCTTGCCATACAGATTGCAGCTGATGGAGAGGGGGCATCGAAACTGCTCGAAGTTACCGTTACCGGTGCACCCAAAGAAGATGCAGCAGAAAAGGTTGCCCGCACGATTATCGAATCCCCGCTCGTCAAGACAGCGGTGTACGGCGAGGATCCCAACTGGGGCCGTGTGGTTGCCGCAGCGGGCCGGGCCGGTGTAAAATTCGATCCCAATGCGGTCTCGCTCTGGATCAGCGACGGAAACGTGAAGTACCCGCTCGTAAAATCCGGCGAGATCATTGCCGATCTCAAGAATGCCAAGGCGGCTATGCATGGGAAGAAGGTGATCTTTATACTCGATCTTGCAGCAGGAAAAGCAGAGGCAACTGCCTGGGGCTGTGACTTAACGGAGAAATATGTAGAGATTAATGGGAGGTACACCACGTGATGAAGCGCGAAGACGTACTTATGGAAGCCCTGCCGTATATCCAGCAGTTCCACGGAAAGACCATTGTGATCAAGCTCGGCGGCCATGCGATGGTGGACCCGGTAGTGCTGGAGAACGCGATCCGGGATGTTGTGCTCCTGCACTACGTGGGGATCCGGGTAGTCCTTGTGCATGGCGGTGGCCCGGAGATATCCGAGAAGATGAAGGCGATGGGCAAGGAATCTGTCTTTATCGGGGGCCTCCGGGTGACCGACCCCGAAACTCTCGAAATTGCCCAGATGGTGCTTGTCGGCAAGATCAACAAAGGGATTGTCTCCCTCATTGCAAAATGCGGCGCCCGTGGTGTCGGGCTCTCGGGTAGTGATGGAAATATCATCCTTGCAAAGAAGATGGAGCTCCAGAAAATCGATGTCGGGGGTGTGCAGAAAGAAGTTGATCTCGGGCATGTCGGTGAGATTGAATGGATCGATCCTTCACTCTTAAATACACTGCTCGATACGGGCTATATCCCGGTTGTCTCACCGATAGCGATTGACCGGTTCGGCGGGAGCTTAAACATCAACGCCGATACGGCAGCTGGCGATATTGCAGTTGCACTCAAGGCCTACAAACTCGTGAACATGACGGATGTGGACGGTGTCATGGATGCAAAACGCACCACCGTATACCGGAAACTGACCGTTAATGAAGCGAGTGCCATGCGGAAATCCGGGGCGATTGGTGAAGGGATGATCCCAAAAGTGAGCTCGGTTATCAAGGCCGTAGAAAATGGTGTGCAATATGCGCATATCATCAATGGCAACACCGAACACAATCTTATCTTAGAACTCTTCACCCGTGACGGTGTCGGGACAATGATCTCCATAAAATAACTTTTTTGCCAGACCGTATATTCATTTATCGTCTTTTACAATAGTTACTGGGATTATTTGCATATGGAACAAATTCAAAAGATTTTCCTGATCTTGTTAGCAGCAATCATAGTCAGCGCTGCGTTTTTTTTTGCAGCCCCTTATATAAATCCCCTTTCTCCCGCATCCCCCCAGTCAACAATAGCCAGCTCTTCTGTTCCGGTAACTGCACTCTATTTTTATGGTGACGGCTGCAGCCACTGTGAAAAGTTAAAACCCCTCATCGCCGCACTCGAAACAAAATATCCTGATTTCAACCTCACCCGTGTTGAGATCTATAATAGTGCTGGAAACCTGCAGTTGTTCAATAAAATAAGCCGGGAGTATGGTATCAGCAATCCCGGTGTTCCATTAATTTTCATCGGAAACAGCGCATTGATTGGTGATATTGAGATCACAGGACGGCTTGAACATGAGATAATAATCGAGAAACAGCGGTTAGCATCCTGTAATGGCACTGTCCAGCCTGTGATCCCTGTCAGGGATCCCGGCTGCACGCAGGAATCCCAGCAGCTCACCCTTCCGATGGTCATCTTTGCAGCGATAGTTGACAGTGCCAACCCCTGCGGCCTGTCGGTGCTGGTCTTCTTGTTGATCCCGATGGCTGCTGCCGGGAGCAGGAGGCGCATCCTGCTTGTAGGTGCTGCCTATATCACCGCGATGTTCCTGTTCCATCTTCTCGCAGGTATCGGGTTATTCTCGTTGATCTCCTTTTCTGGGCTCTCGCGGGAGTTTGCCCTTATCGGGGGAGCTGTTGCCCTTATTCTTGGGATCATAACCATTTCCGATGTGCTCCGGAACAAGGAGACGTTTGTCCTGTCCATACCGGAATCGCAGAAGAAAAGGCTCGGGAATTATATCCGCATGGCATCGCTTCCCGCAGCATTTGTCTTGGGGATCCTTGCCGGCATCCTCGGATTTTCCTGTACCGGGGGTATATACATTAGCATCCTAGGTCTCATGGGCAGGGAGATGACAGTAGTGTCCGGGTTGCCCTGGCTTATCCTGTACAACCTTGTCTATGTGCTCCCCTTAATCCTAATCACCCTCCTCGTTGCGTATGGCATTTCTCCGGAACGTGCCGACAGTATGCGGATGGAGTACAAGCGGATGATCAGGATGGTTATCGGCGTGATACTGGTTGCGCTTGGGGCGGTTATTCTTCTTGGGTGGATGGGGTAAACCATTCACACATTTTTTAGTCGTGTCACCATCCCCACAAAATTAATAATAATCGCGTAACGAGTTTTCCGGTCTTATCCGTTAGAATCAAAATACTTTTTAGGATTTGACTCTCTTTGTGGCTTTTACCCCCACCACTAGGGCATTTCCAAGAGTGACATCAAAAAGAATAGATTATCTGTGATCTCGGAACTGGAACTCCGGCGCTTTACGGTACTGCTCGAAATAATTTCCTATGAGATCATTTTCGAGTTCCCTGATCTGGTGCGGGAGAACTGTTTTTTCGTTACAGTTCAGATCTCTTCATTTTCATTAGCATTACGAGCCCGGTTCGCAGAAATACGCGATTAAACCGGCAGATCA
>JANYBK010000026.1 GCA_025360805.1 Methanomicrobiales archaeon | reverse complement strand
TGGTCATACCAGGCGCTGGCTATCCTGAGCAGGGCAGCCATCGACTTCTTTTCGAGTTCCTCTTTAGACATCGAGATCCACCACCATCTTCTTGTTATCTTCAATGCCCCTGATATCGAGCAGACCTCCGCCCTTGCCGGTATAGACAACGCGCGTTACGGTCTGGGATGGTATCAGAAGTTTCCACACTTTAGTGAACTGACCGTCCATCTCGCTCACGAATGCGGCTTTGGGTTCGGCATCGGCCGCATCATCCTGCGAGATATCGTAGATGGACACATCGGTCTGGTGCGCGGTATAGTTATTCAGCTCTATTGTGATCCTGCTGTCGCGCGTCCACTTTTTCACAATCAGTTTCCGCATCAGTTTTCCTTCAATAGGCGTGGTATCGACAAGTGGCTTTTCCACAATCTCGCTCACCTTTGCGGCAATCTCCGGAATGATCGCACAGACTGCGCGTGCCCTGTCCTCAGCTACCTTACTCTTGTCTCTCCGTGAAACAAAGTGTTTGAGGTCCCGTCCCAGATCCTGCAGGGCGAGAACAATCTCTTTTTCGATCTCCGGGATACTCGCAATCGCATCCTTGCTCTCGCTCGTGAAGGGCACGTTTGTGGAGGCTACATGGACAAGGATCAGAACCGGCCCCATCGGGAGGCCTTGTTGTGAGAGGTTGTAGAGTTTCCAGTTCACATTCGCAACACTCTGGGTGATCGCGCACGCGCCCTGCTGGTACATCAGCGGAACACGGTTGGCAAAGCGGAGTATGATTGCATTTCCTTCGGAAGGAAGTTTTCCCCCATACCCGATCGCCGCTTCGACCACAAACGAGTGCCCGGAGAAGACAGCAGCCGGCCGGGTGCGCGCCCCTACAAAGTCCATCTGGAACTCCTTATCGAGCCCTCTCCGGATCAGCTCCTCACCAATGGGCGATAGGCACTGGGTTGTTAGCGGGGCCGGCACAGTAACCTCCTGCATGGCAGCAATGAGTGCCTTGAGCTGATCTGCGGAAAGTCCTGACACTTTTACTGTAGATTTCAGGCCGGACTTATCGCACATATCCTGCGCGAGCTTCTTTCCCACGCGGGAAAATCCTTCGACAAGAAAGTCGATCAATTTCAGATCGCTTGCCAAAGCCATCCGTTTCAGTTGCCCGAACTCGATCCCATGCGGGTGAGGCTTGACGGCAATGGGACACGCGATGATCTCCTGGCTCACGCGCTCGAACGTGAACGCCTCATCCTCAATCTCAACACGGAACCGCGCGTGGGGATTTACAACAGAAGTATACTTGAGATACTCAAGCAGTTTCTTCTTAGCCGCCATAGTGCTCCTGAACTCAATCTGCACACGGGTTCCATGAATCCGGTCCCAGTCGATTGGTTGCTGGGAGATGATGTCAGGTTCGTTGGTCTCGATCTTGATCTGGATTTCAAATTTGTAGGCCGGTTCTTTATGGCCGGTACGGGAGATAACGATCGTCGGGACGCCACTGGTCAGTTGCGCATAGAGCACGGCAGCTGAAATACCGATACCCTGCTGTCCGCGCGTCTGCCGGATCTGGTGGAACCGGGAACCATAGAGCAGTTTGCCGAACACGTACGGCACCTGTGCAGGGACAATTCCCGGGCCATTGTCCTCAACAATTATCCGGAAAATATCGTTCGAGACTTTTTTGATGCTGATAAAAATGTCCGGGAGCACCTGCGCCTCCTCACAGGCATCCAGCGCATTGTCCACTGCCTCTTTTATAGTGGTAATCACACCGCGCGTAGGGGAATCAAAACCCAGCAGGTGTTTGTTCTTCTCGAAAAATTCCGCTACACTGATGCTGCGCTGCTGCTTGGCGAGCTCGTCAGCCAGGACCAAACGCTCTCACCTCAGCGATAGCTGCTGCAAGATCAACGGTCTTTTGTTCAGCCGTCAACAGGTTTTTAATAGTAACCTGCCCGGACTCTGCCTCGCGCTGGCCGATCACAATCGCAAAATTCGCGGTCTTTGCGGCATGGGCAAGTTGTGCCCCCAGTCCCCGTCCCATGAGATCCATTTCTGTGCGGATACCCGCATCACGCAATGCTTTGGCAACCACAAGAGCGCGGGTGCGCCCCTCGCTTGTGCAAACGAGTCCGACAACGGGAACAATCGCAGATTTGATATCCCCAAGGGAGACCATCACCCGGTCAAACCCAATGGCAAAACCGCAGGATGCTACATCGTCACCGCCAAAGAGATGGGCGAGCCGGTAAGTCCCCCCGCCAAGAATCTGGTTCTCGGCCCCAAGGTTCTCTGCAAATCCCTCAAAGACCATACCGGTATAGTAATCAAGTCCACGAGCAATACCAAAGTTAAGTGAATATTTTACACCGGCTGCATCGAGTGATTTAATGGTTTGTTCAAATCGCTCTTTTTCCGGGATCGCACCGGCAATCTCGAATGCTTCGACCAAATCCCGGGTATTGACCAGTGCGGTGAGGGATGCCGCAAGATCGGTTCTGTTTAAGGATTCGAGAGTTGCATTCAGCCCTTCATAATCCTTCTTGTCAAGATGAGCCCTCACCCTGCGCTGCATTGCCGGTTCGAGGTCTTTTACGAGATTTTTCATAAACGAGAGATGACCAACTTTCAGCTCATACGTAACGCCGGTTGCATTGAGCATATCGGAGGCAAGCATAATCGTTTCCGCATCAGCCGCTGCGGTATCCGCTCCGATGAGCTCGACGCCAAACTGCCAGAACTGGCGGTATCTTCCTTTCTGGGGGCGCTCGTACCGGAAACAGTCGGCAAAATAACACCAGCGCAATGGCTTGGGGGCGACTTTTGCCTCATTGATATACATCCGGATCACGGCAGCGGTGATCTCCGGGCGAAGGGCAAGTTTCCTGCCCCCCTTATCCTCAAAGACGTACATCTCTTCGATGATACCTTCCCCGGACCTCATGGTAAAGAGTTCGAGATCCTCAAACTCGGGAGTGCAGACTTCCCGGTATCCATAGCAGCGCGCAACTTCACGCAACTTCATCTCGACAGCGCGCCGCCCCTCCATCTCATCCGGTAAAAAATCCCGCGTTCCTCTCGGTTTCTGGAGCATGATAAAAATCCTTATCCTTTGTTTGTCGGTATTCGTTATTTCTTATTCGCCTTGTGTCTTGGTACACTGCCAATGAACCGGGTAAAGGTATCTTCATTTTTCCAGACTTTCTCCCGCTCAATTTTTCCCTGAAGATACATGGCAAGGAGGATCAGGCCAAGACCAAGTAATTCGAAATCTGGCATGGTAAGGGTAAAAGCCCCGCCAAGGGATGCAAGAGCCCCATAGCCCACACCATGGTACGCCGCTTTCCGATAACCGGGCAGACCCGTCCTGAAATAGATTCGTGCATCCCGCAGCCAGAGAAAGAGGACAGCGCCAGCACCAAACATTGCGACATAGATGAGATAGGACATGGCTATGAACTAACTTATTATACGCCGTTCCATATCTGTATTGTCAAAACCATGCCGCCCAATCAGTCTGTGCAGGAAATTCTTTCACGTTACAAGAACGGTGAGTTCTCCCTTGATGAGGCAGCTCGGGTGATTGAAGGTCTTCGCCTCGAACACGTGGGAGAGTTTGCCTGTCTTGATCTGGGAAGGGGTGTGCGTTGCGGTATGCCGGAAGTGGTACTAGCCGAGGGAAAGGATCCTCTGCATCTTTCGGAGATTGCCGTGCGGCATGCAGAAGCATCCGGGCGCTGTGTGTGCACGCGC
Source organism: Methanomicrobiales archaeon (assembly GCA_025360805.1). GTDB lineage: Archaea > Halobacteriota > Methanomicrobia > Methanomicrobiales > Methanospirillaceae > Methanoregula. The sequence continues at coordinate 2,526 of JANYBK010000026.1, read as the reverse complement.
GTGAGCCCGGAACAGGTTGCACACATCCAGTCCTATGCTAAAAGCAGGAACCTTTCTACGGAATACCGCGAGAGCGGCCGCGTACTGGTCCTCTCAAACGGACAATTGCCCCGTTTAACCGGTGGCATCGTTGCGATCATCACTGCAGGAACATCCGACATCCGGGTTGCAGAGGAGGCTAAGATCATTGCAGAGGAGATGGGCTGCACGGTACGCACAGCATATGATGTCGGTGCTGCAGGGATCCACCGGCTTTTCCCGGCATTGAAACCACTGATGGATGCGCATGTGTTCATCGTCTGTGCCGGGCGCGAAGGAACACTCCCGTCCATTGTTGCGGGGCTTGTCGACAAACCGGTAATCGGCGTGCCGGTCAGCGTGGGATATGGGTACATGGGTCAGGGAAGAGCGGCACTTGCAAGCATGCTCCAGTCCTGCTCGGTTATTGCTGTCGTCAATATCGATGCCGGCTTTACTGCGGGTGCCTTTGCCGCGCGGATTGCGAATATGGGTGCGGGAATGCAAGGAGTGCAACCATGAAACGAGGATTTTATATCGGACGGTTTCAGCCGTACCACAATGGGCATCACGAGGTGCTCGAACATATATCAAAAGAAGTAGACGAGATCATCATCGGTATCGGCAGCGCGCAGCTGTCCCATATGATAGACAACCCGTTCACCGCTGGAGAACGCGTGCTCATGATCACCCGGGCGCTTTCATCGCTTGGCTGTCCCTATTACGTGATTCCTATAGAGGATATCCAGAGAAACGCCCTCTGGGTAGCCCATGTACAGTCAATGGCACCCCCGTTCGATCTCTGTTATTCATCAAACCCGCTCGTTGTCCGGCTCTTCACAGAAGCCGGAGTAAAAGTCCAGTCCCCGGCAATGTATGAGCGCGACACGCTCAGCGGTACCAAAATCCGCGAGCGCATCCTTAACGGCAAACCCTGGAAAAAACTCCTGCCCCCCGCAGTTGTTCAGGTGATCAAGGAGATTGACGGTGATGAACGACTCTGCCAGATCGCACGCGACGATTAAACTAAAAATAGCAACCGGCATGTCAAATCATGAACCAATGCAGGTGAAATGAATGTACAATTTTATAAAAAATCTCATAAATCCAAAAAAACCGGCACCAGTAGTTATTGCATTCAGTTCAATACCCGCGTGGGTTGCCGACCGTGAAAAGAATGCACGAAAGTCGCTTGAAGAAGCCGCTAATGCCCCGATGCAGAACATCAGGAATTCTGCTGCGCAGTTGCAGCATATAGTCAACAGTATTTCCGGCTCCGAACATGACCCTGCCCTCCACCCGAAACTCAGGGCGGTTGCAAAAAATTCTCTCCCCCTTTACATAAAAGCAATGAATGCGGCCCTTGTAAAACCCCTCTCTGACGATATTGAAGAATTCTATACCTATGCTGTTGAATGCCTGAAATCCAGCCTGAAAAGCAACAGCGGGCCGGGACGGTACCTGCAGGCAGTCTTTCCTGAAGAGTTAAAAGCCGTCAAGATGGCGATCGATGGGATGGGAAGGGAGATGAATATCCTGACTGCTGCTCTTGCCACATACCAGAAGCAGAAAGCAGACATTGACGCGGTGAGTGTCTTGTACCAATCAGTGATGGATATGCAGGAGGATATGAAACGTTCCATAGAAAAAGAGCAGCGGATCACTTCCCGGATCAATGAGATCACCAGTCGTATCTGTGCAATTGAAAGCGAAGAAGCCGAAATAGTCGCAGACACCAAAGGAAATCTAGCGGTAAACGAGTGCCGTGCGGAACTTGCGCTACGGGAAAATAACCGCAATGAGGTTACCCGTAACTATTCCGCCCGGTCCATGACTGCCTCCCATGTCTTTAAAAAAGCTGAAAAGATTGCATCAAAACAGCATCAGACCGGAGATGTATCTATCCTTAAGCATGCTATTGACATACTCTCACATCATGAGCTTCCGGATCCATTGACCTTAAGCACCGCGCTTGCCGCAGCCTGCCCTGTAGCGCAAAGGATGATCGCTGCTGGAGAGATTCCCCTAAAAAACCGGGAAGAGCGCGAAGCATTTTCCGATACGAATATTTTTTGCACCACAATGTCGGAACTCTGCTCTCAACTGGCAGTTTGTGATAAAGCCTGCACTGATGCAGAAACAACTCTTTTAACTCACGCCATTGTAGTACGGAGCAGTTCACTGGAAAGGGAAAAGATGCAGCTCAACAGCATGCTGAAAAAAGAACAGCAGCTTCAGAGTGAAATCGTACAGTGGACGGCCAAAACCAACGAGAAGATCCCGGCAGTAACAGAAGAACTTATAGAAAAGATTGGGGGAATTATTGGGGGATGCGTGCAATTTCAGGATGACACGAATGCTCCGGTATGAGGGTAATTAACCGGTCCACACCTGCCATCAGGTTTCATTCTTTTTTTCCAGATTCACCAGCATCTCATCGATTGCTTCGGTCATGGCCTGTAGTTGTTCTTTCTCGCAGAGCAAAGTGATGCGATCCAGTCCACGCAC
>JANYBK010000233.1 GCA_025360805.1 Methanomicrobiales archaeon | reverse complement strand
CCATTTCTTATTACCTGTCGTCGGAAATAGGGTATAATGCTTTCTCTTTTACTGCCATGTACACGTATTCCGGCATATTTTAATCCTCAACCAATGGGGGTGTATTACGTTCTTTTCTCTCTTCAGTGTACATACGATAACTGGTAATAACGAGTACGATAATGAGCGGGCCCAGTACAAAACCGGCAAGACCCATAGTCAGAATTCCCCCAACAATCCCGATGAACATGATCACCGGGTGGACTTTTACTCTTCTACCTATAAGGACCGGGCGGACGTAGACCTCCGGGACAAGGGACACGATCAGGTACCCTAAGAAAAAGAGGATCAATACCCCGCGGGTGTCTCCCATTGCCTGAGCATAAGCGCCAATAAGAATGAACGCGGCAGATGATCCGATGATCGGGATAAGTTCACAGAACGCAGCAAAATATGCGTAAAAAATGATATCTCCATACCCGAGCAGGTAAAAGACCGGAATTGCCATAAAGAAGGTGAGTACCGCAACGGCAATCTGGACATAGTAGATTGCGTATAACGTATCACCAGTGGCATCGGAAAGCCGGTTTATATATTTTTTTAATGCAGCAGGAACATGTCCGATAATTTTTATCTTGAGATCTTCTCCTCGTAAAAACAGCATAAACAGGGTTGTAAAGAACACAAACATCTTGAACAGGATGATGGGGAGATAGGTAAGCAGGGTTTTCTGGTAATCGACAAAGAGTGCGATCCCATTTTGTAAAAGACTGGTAAGGCTGGTCTTGCTCAACGGAACCCCGTACGACATGGGATTTGTAAGGGGATCGTTGAGCCAGTTTCCAATCGTTGTAAACATCTGGGTGAGTGTATTGGAATTTGCAGAAAATATCGCAAGGGTGATAAGTCCCATAGCGCTAAAAACCCCAAGCACTGCAAGAGTCAGAACTAATGCTGAAATCCATGGTCGCAAGTGAAGTGAAAGCCGGTGATGGAGCGGAATAAGCACAACCGCTAACGATGCCCCGAGAAGCACCATATCCATAATTGACCAGAATATGGCAAATGCAAGGATAGTGAGAATGACTAAAATAATTGACGGAAACTGATCTGCACGGATCCTGATCATGAATGAATACCTATTGTACAGGATAGGGAATTAATCATTACGTCTGGTTAATTTGACGCCTCACTCAATAAAAAGCGATACCCATAACACTAATAACCGCCCAAACACTTTGATTATCAGATGAAGCGCATCGAGCATATCGCCATGATCGCGCACGACATGGGGCTGATTTTTGAGTTTCTTGGTGTCGTATCATTTCTGCCGTTTCTGGTGCTAGTCATCTTTAAAGAGTGGTCTCTTATCCTGCCGATGGCTACTGCCCCGCTCGTCTTCATCCTTTTAGGGTATGCGATCTCCCACATACCTCATCGGGATCTCGAACCTTCTTCTTCTGTTACCATTGCAGCAATAGCCCTTTCGTGGCTTGCGATTGCGCTCATCGGGGCACTCCCGTTTGTCTTTGGATTGCACATGAACTATGTTGACAGTGTTTTTGAGGCAATGTCCGGCTGGACGGGCACCGGGTTTACCATGATCACATCGCTTGATACCACTCCAAAAACTCTTCTTTTCTGGCGTTCATTAACCCAATGGATTGGTGGTATTGGGATCATTGTGTTTGGGATATCCCTGCGCCGCAAGACCCGCATATCGTTGTTCCGGCTCTATCGCGCCGAAGGTAGGGAAGATGAACTGGTTCCTGCATCAGTATCCTCCAGTCGGCGCATGTGGATGATTTACCTTGTGCTTACCTTTGCGTTCACCGGGCTTATCATGCTCAGTGGAATACCGCTTTGGGATTCACTCAACCTTGTTATGGTTGCAATCGCTACCGGGGGATTTACCGTTCATGCGGGAGGTCTTGGTTATTATAATAATCCGCTGCTTGAAGCCCTGCTCATCCCTGTAATGCTGGCAGGTGCAATCCCGTTCAAGGTTTTCTTTTTCCTGTACCATGGAAAGGTGATAAATATGCTCCGGGACCAGACGGTCAGAATATTGTTGCTCATCGCGCTGGTAGGATCGCTCATTACATCACTGGATCTGTTCATATTTGGAAACCTGCCCGTCACTATGGCGTTTCGTCAGGGTGTCTTTACTGCGGTCTCTGGTATGACCACCTGCGGTCTTCAGAATTCAAATCCCCATTACTGGACGGCTATCCCGATTGCAGTCGTTGCCATGCTGATGTTTATTGGTGGGGCCATGGGCAGTTCTGCCGGGGGGGTAAAAGTAAACCGGGTGATACTTGTCTACGATGGGGTGAAATGGTGGTTCCGGCGATTCTTTGTGAGCAGCCGCGTACTTATCCCGCTGAAATCCGGCGGGCGTACACTTTCAAAAGAGATCTCTGAAATGGCGATATCAAAAAACCTGCTTGTCATTGTTATGTATGTCATTACCATCTTTATTGCAACCATTGTCTCCCTTCATCTGTATATTACTTCATTCCGGCTTGAAGAGGTGGTCTTTGAACTGGTCTCTGCCCTGAGTAACGTGGGACTCAGTGTAGGTTTTATCAGTGCTGCAAGTCCTGTCTCGATAAAATGGATATTTATCCTGCTTATGTGGCTGGGACGGATTGAGATAGTACCAGTGATTATAATTATTATTGGTATCGCTCGGGAGATCGAGATGGACACGCGCAACTCTCCACCGGATCAGGATCATTTACCGCGGAATTAACTATGGATGACTAAAAAAATGGTGTTGCACAATTTTTCCACCCCCTTTCTTAATCAGTTCCAAGCGCCAACATTAGTGGCATAACGGTGATGGATGGCAGAGATTAGGATCGTCGGAACAGCGCATGTATCGCAACAAAGTGTCGATGAAGTACGGGTGGCTATTGAGGAATATCTACCGGATATTGTTGCTATTGAACTTGACCAGTCGCGCTATGCTGCCTTAAAAAAGCAGGGGCGTGATCCTTCGGTTAATGATGTCCTTGAAGTTAAAAATTTCAATACACTTCTTGTCCAGTGGCTGATGGCATATCTCCAGCGCAAGATCGGTTTTGATGTTGGTGTCGAACCCGGCGCCGAAATGAAAGCGGCAATTGAAGAGGCAGAGAAACGCGGCATTCCCATCGGGCTTGTCGATCGCGATATCCGGCTCACTCTCCTGCGGTTCTGGAACGCAATGGGTTTTTTAGAAAAATTAAAGATGATCTGGGCACTGGTTATCTCGATTGCGGAAGTGGACAATGGAGAGCAGATCGATATTGAGTCGCTCAAGCAGCAGGATATTATTGATATGGTCATGGTGGAGTTCCGCAAATTCTCCCCAAACGGTGCCCGTGCGTTGATTGATGAGCGTGACGCTTATATCGCTCACCAGCTTGTCCTTTTAAAAGTGCAACGCCCCGAAGGGCGTATCCTCGCTATTGTTGGAGCCGGGCACCGGCAGGGGATTGAAAATTATCTTGAAAATCCAGCGAGTCTTCCCCCATTTGATTCGCTCACGCGGGAACCGAAATCATTTCCCTGGGCTAAAATCTTCGGGTTTACGGTCACTGCTCTGTTTGTATTCCTGCTCGCTGCAATTGCATTTTCCGGAGTTGGGTTGGATGTCTTACTCTATGCTTTCATCTTCTGGGTGGTTATCCATGGTGTGCTGGCAGCACTTGGTACACTTTTAGCAGGGGGACATCCCTATTCTGCACTCACTAGTTTTGCCGTGGCGTGGATGACTTCGTTAAATCCCATGCTTCATTCCGGGTGGATTGCAGCATTTGTTGAAGCTAAAGTGAGAAAACCCCCGATGTCGGATTTCCGGAAAATTTATGATGCGCAATCTCTTACGGAGATGGCCCGTATTCCTCTCTTTAAAGTGGTACTGGTAGCTGCCCTTACCAATCTGGGTAGTCTGCTGGGTACTGTCCTGTATTTTATCTTCGTATTTCCCGTTCTCGGGATTGATCCGGGTGTGGTAATCTCTACAGGTATCCAGAATATGTGGACATGGATCACCCACATACTGTAATTTTTTTAGTCGTGTCACAAAAACAGTTAAAAAAATATGTAAATTTTTTTCCGTTCCTTCCACACTTTTCTCTATGATTGCCAAATCCTATTTGTTATGAACTTCCGGTTTGGGCAGGTACGGTATGAGTGAAGCAGCAATCTTTGCTATATCCATTGACTGGAGGACAATTTTTCCCGGGCCGGTAAGTGTAGTGACAAAGAGTCCTTCGCCACCAAAGAGTGCAGTGGTTATGCCACCGGCAAGAGCGATATCATAACCAACGGTCTTATCAAAACCTACCACAAGACCCGTCTGTACTTTGATAACTTCTCCCGGCTTTAACGTCATCTCAATAATATCCCCGCAGCAGTGCAGAAAAACAATGCCATTACCACTCATGTGCTGGAGGATGAACCCCTGGCCTCCGAACAATCCTGCACGGAGTTTTTCTGTCAGTGCAATGTCGAGTTCAACACCTTCTTCGCAGGCGAGAAACGATTCTCTTTTTGCAATGAATTCTTTTCCGTCAGAGATTACAACCGGAAAGATCTTGCCCGGCATCATACCGGCAAAAGATACAAAACCGGTCTCATCTCCCGGAGTAAACCGGGTGAGAAAAAGACTTTCCCCAACAACCGCGCGTTTCAGCCCGGAGATGACGCCCCCTTTAAGCTGACTCTCCATCTTGAATGAACCGGTCATGTTCACCATGGCGCCAGCTTCTGCAAAGATCCCCTCACCATTGATCAAATCGATCTTTACCATCTGGAGGTTGTCACCAATGATCTCGTGTTTCATAATATTCCTTAAAAGAACATTCACCGGAAGAGGAGAAATGTGTTTGGGATTTTTTAGGTATGTCCTGGTGATGAGTTTCTCGTCAGGATAACCTTTAAGAAGCATACAGGCAAGTCTATGCTATGTCCAAATCGCTTTCTATTGCCCTCATGTTTGTCGTATGTATGCTGGCGTTTGCCGCAGGATGTAGCCAGCCGGCAGCCAAAACGGTCGTGACACCTACTGTCACGATCGCCGTGCCCGACAGCAGTGCCACTCAGAAAACATTCAATGCAATCCCGCAGGCACCGCTCAACGCGACGGAGACTGCGGATATCCTCTACCTGCAGGAAGCAGAAAAATTCGAACGCGACCTCAATAATGCACTCTATGGTTTGCACACCGATCTCCCGGTATTTCTGCAAATCGCCAACGCGGCCCAAGTCTACATGGTAGCCGACAATGTGATCCTCCAGCGATATGGGATCCCCAATCCGGAAAAAGATGCCGTGGGAGCGTTCGCAAACCCGACGCTGCAGCAGATGTACAATGCGGATATCAATACCGGGTTGTCATCAGCAATGGATGCCCTGAAATACAGCGCCACGTTCGAAGACCTGCACATTGCTGACCTCCAGAGTGCAATCGGGCGTACTGACAACAGCGACCTGCAGTTCATCTACCGACAGGAACTCGCGTCCTCGTGCAACAACATACGGGCCCTCAACCCGTGGATCACTGCATACGGCGGAACATACACGCCAACATATATCACGAAGAGCTACTACAATGAGATTATCAGCTCGCCGGTCGAGCAGGTGCCGGTAAAATAATTTATTTTTTGAATTTTTTTCTATAAGATCGGCAAAGATTTTTGTTTTTTTGTTTCCTATGTCAGTTACCTGTGACAGGTCGGATGCTCCGGCAGGAGGCATGTTCGCAACATCGAGCGCAATTTCGATCTCCTGCAGCTTTTGACCATTATTAAAATAGGATACTAACAGAGTCCTATTCTGGAATCATTCTTACGTATCTTCTTTCGCCCTCGTCAAAACAATCATTAATACCTTAACACAAC
>JANYBK010000193.1 GCA_025360805.1 Methanomicrobiales archaeon | reverse complement strand
CGATAAGGTCACAAAAAAGACCTGCGAACTTATCGGTCTCAATGTTAAAGGTGTCATGAACGGTGCCGAGATCGACCATATGGACGTTGGGACATTGTCACGGGTGGTCGAAGATGTGACCATCTTCTCCCGCATGACTCCGGTGCAGAAGAACCGGATTATGAAAGCCCTCAAACACAATGGCCACGTGGTCGGGTTCATGGGAGACGGTATCAATGACGCCCCCTCCATCCGTGAAGCCGACGTCGGCATATCGGTGGAAAACGCCGTGGATATTGCCCGGGAATCTGCCGATATTATTCTCTTAAAAAATGACCTGCGGATCCTCAATGATGGCGTGCTCGAAGGCCGGCGGACATTCGGGAACACCATGAAATATATCCTGATGGGGACAAGCTCCAATTTCGGGAATATGTTCTCGGTTGCCGGCGCTTCACTCTTTTTAAAATTCCTTCCTATGCTCCCCATCCAGATCCTCCTTAACAATCTGCTCTACGATATTTCAGAGTCGACTATCCCAACCGATAATGTCGATGAATCCTATATCCGCTCCCCGAAAAAGTGGGACATTGAATTCATCAAACGATTCATTCTCTTTTTTGGACCCATCAGTTCTCTCTTTGACTTTCTCACATTCTTTATCCTGCTCTTTATCTTCAGCGCGGATGCATCACTTTTCCAGACCGCGTGGTTCATGGAGTCGATCTGCACCCAGACACTCGTGATATTCGTGATACGGACCCGGGTCATGCCGTTTTACAAGAGCAGGCCAAGCCGGCTGCTCGCGCTGAGCACCGTCCTCATTGTTGTGATTGCCTGCATATTGCCATTCACCGTGATCGGTACCATCTTCGGGTTTGTCCAGCCCCCGCTCTCATTCTTCGCGGTACTGGCCGGACTCGTGATTGGGTATATTGTCATGGTCGAGCTGGTAAAATACTGGTTCTACCGGAAGTATTCAATTTTCATCGAACGAAATACCGTGCAGATGGTAAGGGCATAGGAACCATTGCTGCAAAAAATGAATGAGTCTCATCATGACAGAAAACCGTAAACAATCCGGAACAACCGGAAGCGATGATATGAAATCATAGTCAGTAAAAACTGACCGTACCTGGTACAAGGCGGAGTACCCCATATCCAAGAAGAGGTGTGGTCGAGAGTGGGGGAGTTGGATGAAATTTTATGAGCAGCGTTCGGTTGAAATTTTTTTGAGAAATTCGCAGGACGTTTTTCGTGAGAAAAAACAACCAGAAAATTTCCGACAAGGACCCACTCGGAAACGTTTGTGGAGGGGATAACTGGGAGTATTGGAACAGTTCTGTCTATTCAATCAGAACTACAAAATAGCGACATTTTAACATTGAAAATTATAATTAAAACGTCATGCGCCGGGCAAAAGATATCTTTTTTTGTGTTTTTGTTGGCCTTGTTTGTGCATTCTTTGCATTTTTTATATTTGAAGTTCCCATAAACGGGTTGATAGCAATATTTATTCTGGGATTTGTTGCAGGATTAATTCTTGATTACCTCATGAACAGATTTGATGCAGGGAGAACCACTCTGCCCATGTTTTTCAGTTGTATTTTTGTCATCGGCATTGGATTTTTTATTTTTTTCCACTAATTTTTGGGGTGAATGGTCAGGCAATGGAAATTCCACGAAGTATAGGTCCAATAATCAAAAGCGAATCCAGCACTTCATTAACGCAAATAACCACCGTTACCCCAATCGAATATTACACACGTAATTATCAGTGGTCCTATGGGGGTTCTCGTCAGACATACACATTAAAAATTCCAACGTCGCTTTACGCATATTACAAAGAACAACTTCATGACAGGAATTATGCAAAATATGCGATTTCAGAAACAGACAGGAAATCATTAGACCGGATAACTAGTACGTTTAAAAATAGCTCATACTCAAAAACAAAAGCAGCGTACAACATTATTGCATTTGTCCAGTCACTTCCTTATTCCAAGGATTATGTTACCACCGGCTATGATGAATATCCAAGGTACCCGATAGAAACTCTTGTCGATGGAACGGGCGATTGCGAAGATACCGCAATTTTAACCGCAGCCCTGTTAAAAGAAATGAATTTTGATGTTGTTTTGATTTCTCCTCCGGGACACATGGCCGTAGGGATTACATGTTCAGATTGTTCAGGGATGTCTTTCTCATACAATAATAAAAAATACTACTATCTTGAAACGATGGGGAAAAAATGGAAAGTCGGACAAATCCCCGAAGAATATCAAAATACGAAAGCGAAAATTTACCCTATATGATTTTCACACCGGGTTAACATTTACCGACCCGATCACGATTGGTTTTGATTTTTTATTCTGATTACGGTCGTGTTAAAAAGCGATTTTGATTATTGGGGGTAAATTATGCAACCGTTTGTAAGGAAGCTCTTGTTTTTCCTTGGGGTTTTTTCACGCCGGCAATCGCGTTGATTATCTTGTTTAAAAAATGGCGCTACCAATCGGTAGCTGAAATTGCTCGATCGTGTTGGGCTTTGTTTTTTGATTTTGCGAAAACGGGGGTCATGACGTGGCCAGATGCAGGGGATTGTGAAATACTTATTAAAGAGTGTTTGGGAGGCCCCACTCTCATTAACTAATGAGGAAATTAAGAATGCCGCTCATTATAACAGGATTTTTGGCTTATAAATCAGGTTCCCGACAACGAGTGCGACTGCGAGCGTTATTGCCACTACAAACATGTGGGCGAATTCAGAAAGCCCGAGCGCCGTACTGCCAGCCGATATCGCCACCAGCCCCCGGAAGCCAATGCTTCCACTGACCATGAAAACGAATGCGGGGAGGATGACATTGGAAGTGGGGCGGTTGGTCCTGTCAGACCAGACGTTGGCAAAAACCATCGCCATAGCGGTACCAAGGAAGTTTCCCAGGTCGTTTCCCTGGATATGGATGCCCAGCACAATTCCAACACAGGCAATCGCACAGCATACCAAGGCCCAGAAGAGATCGCATGGCGGCGTCTGGAAAGCGATACACAATCCCGCAGCCAGGATCATGGCAAATACCCAGATCCAGCCGGGGCCGATGGATCCGGCTGCGGCACTGTGAACCGGCAGGATTACCCCGGTCAGCGTGACTCCCAGCCATGCCCCGGCAAAGAGCAGGGCAAGGCAGATCAGGCCATTGAACAGGTTGGTTAGCCCGGAAAGGTAATGCTTTGTGGTCAGCTCGATGACTCCCACGCTGATGGAAAACCCCGGGATGAGGTAAATGATCGCAGAAAGTGTGACCAGGTACACATTTATCCCCGGTACGAAGAAACCCGCCACAGCCGTGAGCATCCCGGCGACCAATGCACACATGAATGGCACCCCGCGTGTGAGTCGTTCCGGGAAATGTGCCAAGAACGTGACCATGCTAAAAATGAACACACCAAAAACGGCCGATAAAAAAATATCTGCCCAGCTGCCCTGTAAGAAGCCGGCAAATCCCGCCCCGCACATTGCGTAGCTGAGTGCCACCAGCCAGTTCGGGTAGGGTGGGGGCATCGCATCGATCTCATCCAGCGTCTCTGTTGCCCGGGCAATGCTGACTTGTCCCTCTTCGACAGCATTCACCAGCTCACCAACCCTGGCGAGTTTTGATAAGTCAAACCCGGTGCCCGGCATGGAAACCAGATGCGGTTTCTGCCAGTTTTCGTCATCCTTTTTCTTAAAGGTAAACGAAAGACTGGTTGGCGTGGAATGGAATATTCCATTATATCCCAGGGCTTTTGTCACGCGGGAGAGATACGACTCCAGCCGCTTGGCCTGCGGACCATACCCATGAGCCAATGTCCCTAACCGGATTATGAACCTGCAGGCGGATTCAAACCTCGCATCCTCTTCAGTATCCGGATCAAGCATACGTTTTCCTGTTCATATAATGGAATTTCATCTTTGGCAGCGGAGGAACATGAGGGTTCACAGGGTGTTCTTGTAGACCGTTCCGGCTTTCATTATCAGACGGATATTGCTGCAATCAGTGATCGCGGATATATCTTTTACCGGATCTTTCCCCAGAATGAGAATATCAGCGGAGGCCTGCTCGGATATTTCTCCTAAGTTTCCGGATTCATTCAGTACCTCGGCATTGATCTTTGTTGCCGAAAGGATCGTATCGATTGGCTTTTCAACACGGGAACGCAGGGTGAATTCATTGCTCTGTTCCTTCCACAGTGGGCCTAACAGATCGGTGCCAAACCCGATCATTACCCCGTGTTTCCGTGCAATCCTGACTGCCTCAAGCGCCTGAACCCGGACGGAGGCGATTTTGTTGATACTCACCTCAGGGAACTGGTAGTCGGCACCTCTCCGGGCAAGCGCGTCATAGGTGATGACGGTCGGGATCAGGTAGGCATTTTTCTCCTTCATCATGGCCGCGGTCTCTTCATCGAGCAGGTTGCCATGTTCGATTGTCCTGACTCCATGCTCCAGGCAGATCTGGATGGCTTTTGCCGAGTATACATGAGCGGCCACATAGGTGCTCTTTGCCTGCGCTTCTTTTGATATAGCCGAGAGTTCCTCGCTGCTGTATTGTGTGTCCGTGACGCGATCTCCGGGGGATGCAACTCCTCCGGCCGCCATGATCTTAATAAATGATGCACCTTTCCGGAGCTCCGACAGGCAGGCGCGTCGCACCTCAGTGATACCATCGGCAATCTGGCCAATGCTGGTTGCCGATGACTGCATGGGCGCCCCATACTCGCCATCATAGGTTTTGGCCCTGAAATCGCCGTGCCCCCCAGTCTGGCTTAAGGCCCGCCCGCAAAAAAACAATCTCGATCCCGGAATGACCCCGCTGTCGACGGCCATTGCAAGTCCAAAGTCCGCACCGCCCACATCCCGCATTGTGGTAAAACCCCGCTGCAATGCTTCACGAAGGTTTTTCGCCGCACAACAAGTGATATACGTGATAGGCAGTTGCGGCATTGCGAGGTCCACTGTTGCCGAGGTCACATGCACATGGGCATCGATTAGACCCGGGATGATGAATTTTCCCTCAGCATCGATGACAACATCGCCGTGTCCGGCAGTGACTGTTGACTCCGTAAGGGCGGTGATTTTCTCTCCTTCGACAAATATGTTCTTTTTCTCGTACTGTGACGTGTGGACATTCAAGACCTGGCCGTTTTTGATGATCGTTTTCATTTTTTTTAAGTCCCTGGTTTTTTTTTATAGTGAAGCTGCCTGCCTTGTGATAACCTTAAACCGCAGATCACGAGGCGCGTAAATCTCCTTGATCCGGGTTCTACAAAAAGCCTTTGAAGGAAGTTTTATCTTATGATATTCATTTGTATCCGACCTTTCGCAGGAACATTTTGGAGTCCAGGAAATAACCACAATACTTAGAGTTATATCTTAGTATAGCAATAATTAAAATATGCCCGATTTTTCTGGATTAACCTCACAGAATTTCACATCGAAGCAAATAGGAC
>JANYBK010000146.1 GCA_025360805.1 Methanomicrobiales archaeon | reverse complement strand
TTAGCTTTGCCTATCCATTTTTATCTCGTGCCGGTTAACGGCGGGGATAGGGCCATCAAATTAGAAATCGGTTGGTTTGGGCTAATTTGAGAGTCTCACTTTTTGTGCTCTATCGAAATGATTATTTCAAATCTCCACACTATTAACGTAACATACGGACTTATCGGAGGTTTTTATTCTTGACGGAAAAATACCAGTGTGCCATCTGTGGGCATGAATACAACCCGGAAAAGGGAGAACCGCTGCAGAATATACCCCCCGGCAGGGAATTTGCTGTCCTTGCATATGACTGGACATGTCCGGTTTGCGGGGCTGCAAAGAAATTTTTTAACAGGAGCTGCAACTGATCGCTATGGTATCCCATGAAATTGCACAGGGGATTTTCTGGGTCGGCGCGCTTGATTTTGACCGTCGTCTCTTCGATGCCCTGATCCCCCTACCCGACGGTACGAGCTATAATTCCTACCTGATCAAGGGTAGCGAGAAGGCCGCACTTATCGATACGGTTGACCCTTCAAAAGAGTTTGAGCTCGTATCAAACCTTCTAAAGCTTGGGGTAGAACGAATCGATTACGTGGTCGTCAACCATGCAGAACAGGATCACTCCGGTTCTCTTCCGATGATCCTTGAATTCTACCCGGATGCGGTAGTGGTGACCAATGAGAAGTGCAAAGAATTTCTCATTGCATTGCTCCAGTTACCGGACAACCGGTTTAAGATTATTAAGGACAAAGAAACCCTGTCGCTGGGCAACCGTACTCTCGAATTCCATATCACACCTTGGACACACTGGCCTGAGACCCAGATCACCTATCTCAAAGAAGATCAGATCCTCTTCTCCTGCGATCTCTTCGGGTTTCACATGGCCTCTTCTGACCTGTATGTGACCGATGAATCTGCGTGTTTACGGTCGGCAAAAAGGTATTATGCTGAGATTATGATGCCTTTTCGCACAAGTATCAGAGGGCATCTTGAGCGGGTAAAGATGCTCCCCCTCCATATGATCGCACCCAGTCACGGTCCAATCCACAAGCACCCGAAGTCCATCATCGATGCATATTCCGCCTGGACTTCTGATGCTGTGAAAAACGAAGTTGTGATCCCGTACATCTCGATGCATGGCAGCACTGAGAAGATGGTAGCGCACCTGACAAATGCCCTGATCGCCCGCGGGATCATGGTAAAACCGTTCAACCTGAACGTGACAGATATCGGGGAGCTGGCGCTTGCACTGGTGGATACGGCAACTGTCGTGGTAGCGACACCGACCGTGCTCTTTGGACCCCACCCGCAGGTAGTATATGCCACCTACTTAGCGAACCTGCTCAAACCCAAGGTCCGGTTTGCATCAGTGATTGGTTCATACGGCTGGGGTGGCAAAACTGCCGAAACGATTGTAAAGATGTTAGATCACGTCAAGGTAGAAGTCCTTGAGCCGGTTATGGTGAAAGGGCAGCCGGATGAGGCGACATTAAAGCAGCTTGACCGGCTTGCTGACGATATCTTAAAGAAGCACCGCGAGATCATGATTGTGTAAGGAGAGATGTGTATGACAAAAAAGCTTGAAATCTACAAGTGCAGCACCTGTGGAAATATTACCATGGTTGTCCACGCTTCTGGTGGAACCCTCGTGTGCTGTGGCAAACCCATGGAGATGCAGATAGAAAAAACCAATGACACAGGTAAGGAGAAACACGTCCCGGTCATTGAGAAATCTGCAAACGGCTTACTTGTGAAAATGGGATCAGTTCCTCATCCAATGGAAGAGAAACATTATATTGAATGGATTGAAGTTACATCAGGACCGAATCTCTCTGTGGTTGGATTAAAGCCCGGTGAAAAGCCGCAGGCAGAGTTCTGCACTGCCGATACGAATGCCAGGGTACGCGCATACTGCAATGTGCATGGACTCTGGACTAACAAACCCTGATATTCAATTTTTTGTTTTATCCTGTGACGAGAGGCAAACACTAATAGAGCCTCAGTGGTAATTCTTTAGCGATGCACCGGCTTGAGCATCTTTCCACGATCATTGCAGACCTCGGGGATATTTTTGTCTTTATTTCCCCAATCACCTGTGTACCGCTCATTGTTGCGGTCCTTTTTTCAGAGTGGAACATGATCCTGCCCATGCTTGCCGTGCCGCTGACATTCTATCTTATCGGAATGCTCATACGAAGACTGCCCCGCACTCAACGCGTCCTGAGACTTTCAACTGCCTTTTGTTCGGTTGCACTCTTCTGGTTTGCCAGTGCGATGGTGAGTGGTCTGCCGTTCATGCTTGGGCTGCATATGGGATTTACAGATGCCTTCTTTGAAGGTATGGCCGGCTGGACCGGCACAGCCTTTTCCATGATGCAATCTCTGGAGACCGCTCCCCATACTCTGCTCTTCTGGCGATCCTATATGCAGTGGATTAGCGGGATTGGGATAATCGCATTTGCAATCGCGATGACCAGCAGCACCGGGCTTTCCCGGTCAAAGATCTTCCGGGTGGAAAGCAGGGACGAACCGCTTATGCAGGGTGTGGTCACAACCGGCAGGGCGCTCTATAAGATCTACGGGATTCTTACCTTCTTTGCCATCGGTCTCATCCTGTTTACCGGTCTCTCCTTATGGGAATCGCTCAACCTTGCACTTGCTGCAATATCGACCGGTGGGTTTACACTGCACGAAGGTGGGATCCTCTATTACCACAGCGTAATGCTCGAGCTCATTCTCATCCCTGTCATGATAGCCGGTGCCCTTCCGTTCAAACTCTATTATCATATATTAGAAACCCGGCGCTGGAGCTTGTTTGGCGATGAGCAGGTCAAACTCTTCTTTGTCTTTATTGCTTTTGGAACTGCTGTACTTGCTTACGATCTGGTTTTTTTTAATAATCTTGAGTACCTGCCGGCTCTGCACCAGGGTCTCTTCATGACCGTATCTGCGGTTACTACCACGGGATTTTCCATTGCCGGTATTAATACATGGGCAAGTGTAACGATCCTCTTCCTTGCCATGCTTGTCTTTATCGGCGGAGCAAGCGGCAGTACTGCAGGCGGTATTAAATTGCAGAGGGTCATGATCGCTGTCCGCACACTCCTCTGGTGGTTCCGGCGTCTCTTTGTCAGTGGCAAGGTGCTCCTCCCGTTCAGGCTCGATGGACGTGTAATCCCAAAGGCAACCGCAGAACTTGAAGTCTCAAAGAACATGCTCATCATCATCCTGTCAGTAACCGTCATTTTTGTCGCTACGCTTGCCGTTATTCCGTTCTATCTCACTTCATTTTCTTTAACAGAAATTGTCCTTGCTGTTGTCTCTGCGTTCTCTACCTGTGGACTGGGTTCTGGATACATATCCCCCGATATGCCTGTCATCTCAAAATGGGTCTTTATCTGCGTAATGTGGGTTGGCAGGCTTGAAGTTATCCCGGTAGTGATGCTTGTTATGGCCATTTTTGGCAAACAGGAATAACTAAAAAAAACCTGAGCTCCCTGCAACACAACTCTACTTTTCTTAACATCAGGAAATCTAATATAAATTGCCACTCCATATTACGGTAATGAAACAGATCGCCCTGTACGGTAAGGGGGGTATCGGTAAGTCTACTACCTCGGCCAATCTTTCCGCTGCCCTTTCTGGTATGGGGCTTGACATACTGCAGATCGGGTGCGATCCCAAGCGGGACAGTACCCGGATGCTTATGCACGGGAATTTTATCCCCACCGTTATGGACCTTGTCCGAGTTCGGGGCGAAGCACCGATTACGCTTTCGGAGATCGAGTTTACCGGGTTTAACGGTGTCCGCTGTGTGGAGGCGGGAGGGCCTGAACCCGGTGTCGGGTGTGCCGGGCGGGGAATCATCGCTACGTTCCAGCTGTTAGAGAAGTTCGGGGCGTTAAAAGGCGATGTGATTGTTTACGATGTGCTCGGCGATGTAGTCTGCGGGGGATTTGCCATGCCGATGCGCGAGGGTTATGCGCAGGATGTCTATCTCGTCACTTCCGGAGAACTGATGTCTTTGTATGCCGCAAACAACATCTGCAAGGCGATACAACGCCTTTCATCGAGGACAAAGAGCACCTGCCGGTTGGCTGGAGTGATCTGTAATGCCAAGGATCAGCCGAATGAAGAAGAACTGGTAGCTGAGTTCGCCAGACGGGTGAACAGCTCGCTTATCCAGTTCATCCCACGGAGCCGCGTAGTGCAGCTCGCAGAGCTCAACCGGAAGACGGTTATCGAGTACGAACCGGCTTCTGCACAGGCACAATGTTACCGCAACCTTGCCACCCGCGTGATGGAAAATACCCGTTTTACCATACCCACCCCGTTAGAGATTGATGATCTTGAATCCCTTGCCTATTCATACATCTAGATTCGGGGGTTGTACTCTGACCGGGGCCCTCTCGGTGACTACCCATATCTGCAATACCGCAACTATTGTTCATGGGCCAAAGGGGTGTACACATCATAACTTCTCCCTTTTACACGCAACCGGGCTTGATAATGAGACGGTGACCCTGCCGGCATTGATCTCTACTGACTTATGTGAGAGCGATATTGTGTTTGGCGGGGAAGGGGCACTGCTACGGACCCTCGATGAGGTGGCAGAACGCACCCAGGATGCGATCTTCGTGCTTTCAACCTGCATAGTTGATACCATCGGCGATGATGTAGTCGCCATCTGCAGCAGGGAGTACGGAGTGCCGGTTGTCATTGTGCCAACCGCTGGTTTTCTCGGGGGCACGTTCCAGAACGGAGTGGCAAATGCCCTTTGTGCGATCGCTGGTTCTGCTGAGCTCTGCCAGGTGAATGACTGCGTGAATATCATTGGAGAGAAGAATCTCGAATACGAAGTTGAGGAGAACTATGCAGAGGTAATCCGTCTTCTCGATATGCTCGGTATTCCTGTGAATATACGGTATGTGCATGATATCACATACGATGAGATTGGAACCCTTGGTGCTGCCCGTCTCAACATCCTTAGAGAAACGGCGCTCATTCCAGTGGGGAATTACTTAAAGCAGCGTTTTGGCACTCCTTTTATCCAGACCTTTCCTCTTGGACTCTCCGGCACACTTTCGTTTTTGGAGACCGTTGCCGGAACGTTTGGCATAGATAGCAGCCGGGTGGTGGAAAAAGAACGACTGCTCCAGAGTGAGACCCTTGAAAGGTTTTCCGATCTTACGGGAATGTCAGCATCGTTTGATCCAGCTGTAAGTGATCTGGATGGCGTGTCTTCTTCTTCTGAAGTAGCAGAGGCATTGCAGATCCACATGAAAAAACCGGGCACAAGTGGTGTCCCGCTGGGTCCCGGCACACCGGTGGGAACAAGCGGTGTGCGGCGAATGCTCCATCGCTGGAGGCGCCAGCTTCATGCCTGAATGCACCAATCCACTCTGGCCCTGTGCGATGACCGGGGCAGCCGCATGTCTTGCCGGATTCGAGGGTATGACTGTCGTGATCCATGGATCGAGCGGTTGTTATTACTACCCTACTACGCTTCTTCACGCTCCTCTGCATGGCACATTCATTCTCGAACACGAGATTATCTTTGGTTCTGAGGACCGGCTCAACGAAGTGATAGGTGGGTTGTCCGGCCGTGGCAAACGCATAGCGGTCATCACTACATGCGTTCCGGCAATTCTTGGTGAGGATATCCGGTCGATGCTTGAAAAGCATGATGTGATTCTCGTTGACAGCCCGGGTTTTTCCGGCGATGTGGAGCTGGGATACAAAAATGCCCTCTCGATCCTGGCACCACGGATCGATCCGGATGTCTGTGGGGTGAACATCGATGGTGTCTGCCTGTTCGATCCGTTCTCTGCGGGTAATGTGCAGGAAATTATGCGACTGTTGGCTATGGCCCGTATCCCGGTAGGGACTGTTTTTTCACATGACCTGCTTAAAAAAGTGCAGCATGCTTCAGAGTTTACAATCGGCACGAATGAGGATTTTTCGAGTGGTATTGGCTCTTATTGTGGCGGGACGCTGGGGTTCAAAGCGGTTGGGGCTACATTAAAAAGACTGGGGGAAGTGTTTGGGAATGCGGATGTGGACCTGGTCTTTTCAGAGCTCGAACAGCAGGAGGATCGGATGGTTAAGGCATGTGACAAGTACCTGCTCCGGTTTGATCCCCCATCGGTTGTAATATGTGCAGGTTTTTCGTATGCAGAGCATGTTGCAGCAACCTTAGAACGGTACATGGATGCGGATATACGGTGTATCGGTTCTCGCAATGCACCGGGCGAATCGAAATATCCGGTTGCACAGGTTACCGGGCTTGATGGGGTACGATCCCTTATCGAACAGCATAATCCTGATCTGGTGATGGGGTCATCCTTTGAGCGCTCTGTCTGTGGAGCCCGGGCTTTTACCGGAATCACACCCCCGTTAAGGGGGACTGTCAGGCTTTTTCCCTCCCCATTTGCGGGAATAAATGGCACACTCTCTTTAGTGGAGCAGGTACTCAACACCTGCATGGA
>JANYBK010000114.1 GCA_025360805.1 Methanomicrobiales archaeon | reverse complement strand
GTTATTTTCAAGCTGGAACGTTCGTTTAACGGAGCTGAGCTTTCACACATCATCGACCCGGCACTTGCACGGCGGGCGGCACGGCTGCTTTCAGATTATACTACCATGCTCCGTGGATTCTGCCCCCCCCGTGAACTGGCTGAATGTGACCTTGTCCGGCACCTTGAAGCGCTCTTGACCGGGCTTTCGATCCCTTCCTGTTCCGATGACGATCTCCTCTCCTCTGACGACGAAGATTCAACCTTTACCCGTCTGCTCCTGCGAAGGATCGGTATGCAACCCCTTCTTTCCGATGTTGAATTTTCGTTTACTGCCGCAGAGAAACACCTTGTTGCAACTGTCGATCAGGATGATCTTACAGATCTCATCACATACATTCTTGAAGATCTGGTGGGTACCGGATCAGATGCCATCACCCTGAAGTTAAACCGCGATAACAAGGATGCTATCATCACCCTCCGTGGAACCGGGGCTACTGCTTCGGATGCAATGAAAAAGGGCGGGGGTTTTCTTATGCGACTCTGCGATCGGATGGGCGGAACGCTCTCCTGTTCAACAGATGGTAACGGGCGGCAGTACTCAATCAGAATTGGCGGACTTATCTAAAATGCAGAGTAGAGCAATGCCCGGTCTTTGGTCCATTTCTCCTATACAGATATGCTCCCGGTATTAAAACAACGTTTTTTGGAAATGCATGCAATGACTAAAAAGCACTCCTGTAAAAAAACCTGCAACGCCCCGCTTCTCGAATTCGAAAATCTCACCGTTATAAAAGGTGACAAGAATGTGTTAGAATCCTTAACAGTCACCATTCATGAAGGTGAGCATATTGCAATACTCGGCCCAAACGGCGCAGGTAAATCCTCGTTCATCAAAGCGATAAACCGGGAATACTACCCCCAGCTTCACGAAGATGTGGTGTTCCGTATCCGGGGTGAGGAAGTATGGGATGTCTTTTCTATGCGTTCCTTCATTGGAATCGTATCAAATGATCTGCAATACTCTTACACGCGGGAGGTGTCGGGCAGAGAGGTAATCCTGTCAGGGTTCTTTTCAAGCATCGGGCTCTTCAACCACATCGTGACTCCGGCAATGGAACAGAGGACAGATGAGATCTTAAAATTTTTAGAGATCGGGCACTTGCAGGCACGTGCGATGACCGATATGTCGTCCGGAGAAGCCCGACGGTTCCTGATCGGGAGAGCACTTGTGCACCAGCCGGCAGCACTGATTCTTGATGAGCCTACCAACAGTCTTGACCTGCACGCACTTCACACGTTCCGGAACATGTTACGCAAAATCGCACAGTCCGGCACCGGAATCATACTTGTGACGCACAACCTGCACGATATTATCCCATAGATCACCCGCATCATTCTTATGAAAGGCGGGAGGTTTGTTGACGATGGCAAAAAGAAAGAGATGCTGACCGATAAGAAAATTGGTGGGCTGTTCAATGTACCAGTCCATGTTCGGGAAGAAGAGGGCTGGTATTATGCTACGGGCTACTGAGTAATAACGGGGTTCAGGGTTGCTTATAAAAAAATATCTCCTAATCAGAGCATGAAGATCATGCACGATACAAAATCTAAAAAAGTCTGTGTGGTGGATGTTATCCCAACAGTCTGCTCAAACGGATGCTGTTTTTTTAATCCTGATACCCTGACCCAGTGGCACCTTATTTACCGGAATTCATGATGGAGTTCCTTTTGCATTTCCATGTTGACCTTTTATCGTACACAAGAAATCCGTCCCGATCTTTCCGGCCTTTTACTTCACCAGCTAAAAAGCATATTGCCCCGGACAGCACATATTACACTTACCTGCTGAGGAATCATGAGCATCCCGTACTTATCCAGCGATGAATCACTCATTTTGTCTACGCAAAACATCCGCATAGATAACAGGTCTCTGGACCTGATGCTTACAAGCCGGCGTCTCATACTTATCGATAATTCTGTCAACCCTTTCCATCTCCGGACAATCCCACTCGATTCGATCATCGCTGTGGTAGCTGGAATGGATGTGAAAGGAGATCCGGTTTTTACCCTGTCTCATATGGATCCCTCCGGATCCGGTGCCCCTCAACCGATGGACTTCATATTCTTACAGCAAAAAGGTAAACCGAGAGCAAAGGAATGCAATGAGTGGGCAACAACACTGAATATTCATGCAGCCGGAGCCCGGAATGTGGCACTTTCCTCAGGCACCCTTCCATATGATCCGGTAAAGACAATCCAGCCGAGGATGTCGGCCACGTACATGATTGAGACGTTCAGCCCCCGTAAACCGGTCATAGAGGGATATCCGTTGAAGGCTGGACCGGTCATAACGCCCGTGAGTACGAAATCATCGGTTGGTGGGGGAATACCTGCAGGGATTGATGAACCCACTCCTTTAAAAAATATTGAAATGGTTGAACCATTTGACTCTCCCTGGCTTTCCCCACAGGAACCGGAAAAAACTGAGATGCCGGATAAAGAAGAACCGGCATCTCTTCAACAGGCAATTGCATACGGACCAAGTGAAAATCAGATAATTGCTGATTCTGAAGAACCGTTATCTTCCCCACACGTAGTTGCGTCCGGACCCATTGAAAATCAGGTAATTGCTGATGCAGAAGATCCGGCATCTCCCCCACAGGCAATTGCCTCCCGGCCAAATGAAAATCGGATAATTTCTGATGCTGAAGAACCGGTATCTCCCCCACAGGTAATTGCGTCCGGACCAAGTGAAAATCAGATAATTGCTAACGCAGAAGAAACGGCATCTCATCAATCGGCAATTGCATCCGGAACTGATGAAAAACCGGCAATTTCAGATGCCGCACAGGTATGGGCAGATGCAGTCCGCACAGCAATAATTCCTACATCTGTCATTCCACTGACTCTATCTTCAGAGGTCATCACTGAAAGAAACACCATTGACGACAAAACAAAAGCAGATCATATCATTACTACCCTAAAAGAACCGGTGGCAGAAATGAACAAAGACGTCCTCTCAACTGATGGAAATGTCACACCGGGTAATGTTGACAATGAGCTTGTAGGACCACCGGGTCCAAAAGCAGATCCAGTTCCTGTTGCAATTTATCCACTTGCCCCAAAAATTTCAAAGACCCCCACCATTCTGATCGCAGCGATTGTCATTATCATCCTGCTCGTACTTGGTGTTGTTGTTATTGGCCAATTTAACCTGTTGAATTCTGGAGATACTCACCCTCCTGTTGTTGTACCGAGTGTGACAATTCAGCCAACCCCCACTCTGATCCCGACACTTGTACCTTCCGACGGAGTTTGGGTACGCATAGCCTATCCGGGAACTTTCATTGGAGAAGTGGGAAACCATGAACTCATGCATCCCGTATCCGGCTCTGGTGTACGGATCTACAAAATACTCTGGAGTGATCGCATTGTCAAAGCATCAGCGCAAAAGCAGGAAAACTCTGGAGAGATACTCACCGTCGAAGTATACAATAACGGAACCCTGATCAAACGCAGCTCAACCCGTGCCCCTATGGGTAGCGTAGATATTCTTATTGATCCCATCACCGGTCAACCTCCGGGTATCAGCCACGGAGATATTCCCTAGATATCATGGTCCATAATGCAAAATTTTCAGCAGGCTCACTGGTCTTTAAATTCCCGGTGCCTGAAGCGATCCCGATAAGTGGAGCAGACTTTGTCATAGTCAGTAAAAATGATGTGGCAATATCAAATGGAATCAAACCAACCATCTTCTCCTCCACAAATCCAGCTAATTCCCAAAATCCTGCAATGAGAGTACAGTATCTTGGACACCGTGATGCAACCGCTTGTTACGCAGTTGAGATTGCGGCAGGTACTGCTCTACCGGCGGACTGGGAATATTCCGGAGTACGGGAACTTTTCGGACGGATTCCGGAAGATGAACTGGCGATTGCTGCACTGGCAGTCCAGATCATAGATTTTGACCGCACAACGCAGTTCTGTGGGTTTTGCGGTGCAAAAACCCGGCAGTTGCGGACAGAACGGGCGAAATTCTGTTCTGACTGCAACCAGATAACCTATCCCCGGCTTTCACCGGCTATCATAGTGCTGGTTGAAAAAGAGGACCAGATCCTTCTTGCCCGGTCCCCCGGGTTCCCGCCCGGACTCCACAGTGTTATTGCCGGCTTTGTGGAGCCAGGAGAAAATCTTGAAAATGCAGTTCAACGGGAAGTAAGGGAGGAAGTAGGTATCGCAGTAAAAAATATCCGCTATTTCGGTAGTGAACCGTGGCCGTTTCCCCACTCGCTCATGATCGGGTTTTTGGCAGATTATGCCGGAGGAGAGATCGCTATTGATAAGAAAGAGATTGTCTCTGCGGGATGGTTCAGCTGCGATAATCTTCCCCAGATTCCGTCTTCTTTGAGTATCTCACGGGCACTCATAGACGGATGGATGGAACGCAGGAACCTGTTATCCTCAAAAAGTGGCAGTTTATGATCCATGCTTTTCTGTGAGGCAGACTGTGACACCCTACATTTACTCATCGATAGATATTGTCGTTAGTTTCACTGACTCGACACCCTTGTGGGCCATCAGTTTCTCCGCGAGCGTCTTGAGTTGCGCCCCGTCACCGTGGACAAGGATAACTTCGAGACATCGCTGGTGAGTCACATGGGAGTGAAGCGAGGCCTTGATGATGTCATGATACTCGTGCTCGATCTCTGTGATTGCCTGGAGGAGGTTACGTTGCTCATGGTCATACACCATAGTGATGACGCCCTCACGCTCACCCTTGACATCCGACATCCACTTATAATACGTGATGTACGTGCGGATCGCATCGCGGATACCTTCTGATCGTGAGGAGTAGCCACGAAAGTTCAGGATTTCATCAAACTTGTCGAGCAGGTTCTTCGGGAGTGAGATCCCAATCCGGGAGAGGTCGTCGTCCATAATAATATCCTTGATGTGTATATGATAGCGTATTGTTTTTTAAGGTATTGAAAAAAAATTCAGGTAATTTTGAAGTATTCATACGATCCGAACCCAAAATGATCATATATCTGCGGACTTGCCTGGAATCCGCACCGGTAAACTGAAAGGCAGACCCTTTTAATGGATGGTGTGAAAAATATTTTCACCTTGAAGAATTCAGAGAAAATAAAAAACATGTTCGATAAAATATCAAATAACAACACTTTTTAACTACTGGGTATTACAATAATTTATAATCGTAACAATAATTTTTGGTGACTCATGCATATTCCCGATGGCTTTTTCCCGATCTCACAAGTGGCTGTATACTGGATTATCGCCCTTATCTTCATCGCTTTATCACTACGTTGGGCAAAGCGTGAAATGAGCGAAGAGAAAGTACCTCTCGTTGCAGTACTTGCTGCCGGAATATTTGCCATCCAGACACTCAATATGGCATTGCCGATCTCGATAATTCCCGGCGGGGTAAGCGGGCATGTTGTCGGAGCCGCTCTTGCAGCCATCGTACTAGGATCACCGTTTGCGGCTGTATTTATTCTCACGCTAGTCCTGGTCCTGCAGGGAATTTTCTTTGGCGATGGCGGCATCACTGCAATGGGAGCCAACATCATCAATATGGGAGTACTTGGTGGATTTTTTGGTTTCTACACTTACAAGTCAGTCAATAATGTATTCCGCAACCGGTTCTGTGCAGCCTTCATCGCCGGCTGGGTTTCACTCTTTATTCCCGCAGTCGTCTGTGCAGTTGAGCTGGCCGTTGCAGGGACACTTCCTCTCACCTTCGGCCTTATCACTATGGGCGTATACCACGCAGTAATCGGGATTATTGAAGGCGGTGTAACTGCATTTGCCCTCTCGCTTATAATCCATGCCCGTCCAGATATATTTTCCGGTGAAATTCCTGCAGGTGCAGCAAGGAAGGCTAAGGACATTCTCATTGTTGCCGGTATAACCATCGCACTTGCGATCTCGATCTTTGCTCCTTACTATGCCTCCACCTATCCCGATGGACTGGATAGCACGTTCCTCTCTGCGTACGGGGCAAAAGATGTAAACACGGTGCATATCGATGAACCTAAGGTCGTGACTGCTGAAGCTGCAGTGGTAGAAAAGACAGGCAATTCATTCTCATGGCAGGCACCACTTCCGGATTATTCCCTTCCGGGGCTCGATAAGCCCGGAGAAGTACTTGCCATCGTCTTTGGAGTGATTGTACTTTTCATACTCGGTTTTGGTATCAGCCGTTTTATTGCCAGGAAGGATTGAGAGGGTTTTATTGTGAAAAAAACTCACCAGTAAACGGAATTTCTTTATGCACCTCATTGAGACCCGTGATCTTACGTACACATATCCCGGCAACGTCACCGCCTTGCACTCCCTCAACTTTGTAGCTCCTCGCAATGCCCGCATCGCTGTCATTGGTTCGAACGGTGCCGGTAAAAGCACGCTTTTCAAATGCTTCAACGGAATATTCAAACCGAGTTCTGGTTCAGTCCTGATTCGTGGTGAACCCATCACAAAGGAAAATATCCGTGAGGTGCGGAAGTTCGTCGGCATTGTCTTTCAGAACGCTGACGACCAGATCTTTTCTCCTACAGTGGAGCAGGATGTTGCATTTGGTCCTACCAATCTCGGGCTGGACGAAAAGACCATCCATCACCGGGTACACGAAGCGCTCAAACTTGTAGGTATCGAAGACCTCGCCCACCGGGTTCCACATCACCTGAGCGGAGGAGAGAAGAAACGGGTTGCTATCGCAGGAATAATTGCAATGGAACCGGAGGTGCTGGTTCTCGATGAACCAACTGCCGGGCTCGATCCAAAAGGGGTTCACGATCTGGTCGAGTTCATCAACTCCCTCTCAAAAACATACGGGATGACAGTGATCTTCTCCACACATGATGTATCCATGGTCGCCGAAGTAGCGGACTATGTGTACGTGATGAACAAGGGGAGGTTTGTCGCGGAAGGCAGTGTTGAAGAGATCTTTTTACAGCCGGACATGCTCCGCTCGGTCAGGCTTGATGTACCGGTACTTCCAAAACTGATCCGTTCCTTAAACACTCACGGTGTACCAGTTCCTATGGCATACACGTATGAGGATGTTGAACGGGCACTCATAACAACCTACAATGGCGTACCGCAGGACAGCAACATCCCATGATCGAGGAACTTTTTTACATAGAGAAGGCCGCATACCGGGACAGTTTTATCCACCAGATCGATGCAAGGGTGAAGATCATCGGATTGTTTGCGTTGATAATTGCCATGGTCGCAATTCCTTATTCATCGTTAGTCTTCACCATCGGGATATTGTTTTTTATCTTCCTTGCTATCTTATGGGCACTTGCAGGCCTTCCGTGGCTGATCTATGGAAAGCGTCTGTTGATGGTACTGCCATTTGGTTTTTTTATCATCATCTTCCAGATTTTCTTTACCAATCGCTATTATCCTGTCTTCCACGTAATCGCAAACCTGCCTTTTGGGATCCATATTTATGCTGAGTCCGTAGAGTTTGCCATCATCCTGCTGGTGAAGTTTATTGTATGCGTTTCAGCAATTATACTGCTATCATCCACAACAAAACTTCATGACATGCTAGAAGGGGCAGGACGCATGGGTCTGCCACCGGAGTTCGCTCTAACATTCGGTATGATGATCCGGTATCTTTTTGTCTTTGGTTATATTTACCGGAAGATTAATGAATCCTTAACTACGCGGTGCTTTGATCCATTCAACCCTGCCCTGTCGTACCGCTATCGGATGAAACAGATTGGTTATACGGTTGGGACGATATTCATCCGTTCCTATGAACAGGGTGAGAGGGTGTATACCAGCATGCTCTGCCGGGGATATGGAAAAGACAGCCATATATTTATTATAAAAAAGCCGCTCCGTGCAGCGGAGTGGTCGTTTCTGCTGTTCTGCCTTATATTCGCAATTATTGTCCCCATCACAATATGGTTAACAGCAATCCGGTTTTTCTAAGTCATCTTTTTTAATTTCGGATGCCATCATCTTTGCATGGAGAACCAGTTCGGGCACGGTTTCATCACAAGCATCATGCTTATCGCAGGGCACTTTGCGCTTCCCCCTGAAAAGGCATGGTTCGGGGTAGGCGATCATGTTGAGGGACTCACGCTGCCGGAGAAATTTCGCGGAACTGAAGTTGAAGAGCTCACCACACTCCTCAGAAAGAAAGTTATCTGGCACCAACCGGGCAGTATGGATAAGGAAGATGCAAAAGAAGTGATCCGCACCCTCAACCGGCTCGTGGTTGCAATTGATCACGAACTGGGTATTTCGGATGCCGGGATCGGGGAATTCCGGTAACGGGCGCATCCTTTAAATATCAAAATACGATTTTTACGCCTATCCTTTAAGTCATCAAACAACCAATAATTATTGTGATTATTCAACACATTTTTTTATTATTTTTAGCGGAGGTTTTACTTGACTGACACGTACGATGCATCCCATATCACGGTGCTTGAAGGACTCACTCCTGTCCGCGAACGACCGTCCATGTATATCGGAAGTACCGGCACTCATGGTCTTCATCACCTGGTCTACGAAGTGGTAGACAACTCTATCGATGAGGCACTTGCCGGGCATTGCAGCCGGATTACCGTAATCATCAATAAAGACGGTTCGCTCCAGGTCGAGGATAATGGCCGGGGTATCCCGGTCGATTGCATGGAGAAGACCGGTAAGAGTGCCCTTGAAGTGGTGCTGACTGTTCTTCACGCAGGTGGCAAATTCGATAAAGAGAGTTACCAGGTTTCCGGAGGTCTCCATGGGGTCGGCGTCTCGGTTGTCAACGCACTCTCCAACTGGCTCTCTGCCCATGTCTACCGTGACGGCAACATTTACGAGATGCGTTTTTCCAAGGGTATAATGACCTCTCCGCTTTCCACGAGGGAAGAGTCGCTCAACGAGATGCTCGTCCGGTACCAGCAATGGTACGGAGCACCGGCCCCCTTCACCCGGACAGCAGTGCCGGTCAACACCCATACAACCGGCCAGATGGATCTCTCGGTCGCACCGGTCATCGATCCTGTCGAGTCTGAACGCGAGAGTCGCCGGGCGTTCCTTGCGCAGTTCGGTTCAAAGATGACTGGCACCAAAGTCCACTTTGTTCCAGATGCCACTATCTTTGAGACCACAACGTTTGATTATGACGTGCTCGCCCACCGGATGAGAGAACTGGCGTTCCTAAACGCAGGTCTCACCATCACCATCACGGATGAACGGTCCAGTGATACTGCAACGTATTGTTATGCCGGAGGTCTTGTTGAATTTGTCAAGTACTTAAATGACGGGGTGGAGTGCCTCCACCCGACCCCGATAGATATCTCGAAAAAGGATATCGAGAACAAACTTGAGATCGAAGTGGCGATGCAGTACACCACCGCGTATGACGAGAAGATATACTCGTATGTGAACTCTGTCAATACCCGGGATGGCGGGACCCATCTCGAAGGATTCAGGAGCGCCATCACCCGGACGATAAACACGGTGGCAAAGAGAAACGGTTTGATCAAGGAGAACTCGACAATCACCCTTCGGGGCGAGGATGTAAGGGAAGGTCTAACTTCTGTAGTCTCGATCAAGATGGCAAACCCCCAGTTCGAGGGGCAGACTAAGATGCGGCTCGGGAACAGTAGCGTCAAGGGCACGGTCGACTCGCTTGTCTATGCAGCAATGAGTGAATATTTCGATGAGAACCCGAATGTGCTAAAGATCATCATCGAAAAAGCCCTCTCTGCAGCAAAGGCCCGTGAAGCTGCCCGCAATGCCCGCGATCTTGCCCGGCGCAAGAGTTCGCTTGAAAGTTCCGGCCTTCCCGGCAAGCTTGCCGACTGCTCGGAACGCGACCCGGCAAAGAGCGAAGTCTATATTGTGGAAGGAGACTCTGCCGGCGGTTCAGCCAAGCAGGGAAGGGACCGCAAGTTCCAGGCCATCTTACCTCTGCGGGGAAAGATCCTCAACGTGGAAAAAGCCGGTGAACACCAGATCTTAAAGAACGCTGAAATCCAGACGCTCATCTCTGCAATCGGAACCGGTATCGGCGAAAAATTCGACCAGGAACGCGCCCGCTACCATCATATCGTGATCATGACCGATGCTGATGTCGACGGTGCCCATATCCGCACCCTCCTGCTCACGTTCTTCTACCGGTACATGCTCAAGCTGGTCGAAGCTGGGTATATCTACATCGCCCAACCCCCCCTGTTCCGCATCTCGAAAGGAAAGGAAGAGAAGTACGTATACTCGGAAGATGAGATGCAGAAAGTCTCAGCCGCCATGGGCGATAAGGGCGTGTCCATCCAACGCTACAAGGGTCTTGGTGAGATGAACGCCCAGCAGCTCTGGGATACAACCATGGACCCGGAGTACCGGGTCTTTAAGCAGGTCACGATTGAGGATGCATTAGAGGCCGATGAGATGTTCAAGACGCTGATGGGAAAAGACGTGGAGAACAGGAAAAATTTCATCATCCGCCATGCAAAGGAGGTGA